>NZ_JEMA01000161.1 GCF_001589285.1 Sorangium cellulosum
CCCGCCGGAGCAGCTCGACGATGTGCGCGCGCGCCTCGTGCTCCCGGCGCGATCGCCGCTGGACCCATGCGCCGACGGCGGCCCGCGCCTCGTCGCCCAGATCGAGCGCGGTGAGCGTCTCGCGCAGCACCTCCTCGTCGCGCAGCGTGCCGGTCGCCCGCGCGAACTCCCGGAGCCCGTCGGCGATGGGCCGGAGGCGCCGCTTGCCGTAGATGCGCCGCGCGGGCTTGAGCAGCGTCCGCAGCCGGCGGAGCGAGACGCGGAAGTCGTGCACCGCCTCGGCGTCCGGCTCGGCGCCCTCGCCCTGCGCGCTGGTGGCGACGACGCGCCGCGCGTCGGCGCGGACGCGGTCGATGCAGGAGAGCAGCGCCGGACGCAAAAAGTCAGCGGCGGAGCGCTTCGCGCCGCCCTCGCCTTCGCCGCCTCCCGGTGGCGGGGCGCTCCCCTCCTGGGGCGTCACAGCCGCGTGAGCGCCACTGTCACCAGGGGGCGCCTCCCGAGCTTCGCCTCGATCGTCCTGCGCGCCGCGAGCCGCGCCGCCTCGATGATGTCGTTGTCGCGGCGCCGCGCGCGCGGCTCGCAGTCGTTCACCGCCTGCGCGACCGCGCGCGCCGCGGCCCTCAGCGCGCCGCCCTCGAGCTCGCCGGTGACGCCGCGGGCGAGGACCTGCGGCGGCGCCGCGAGGGCGCCGTGCACGTCGACGACGAGCGACACGAACGCCACCCCGGAGCGGCCGAGGTTCGCGCGCTCCCGGAGGACCTCCTCCCCGAGCTCCTCGCCGTTCGCCGTGGCCACGCGGCCGGCGATGGCCCGGCCGCTCCGCCCGAGCGGCTGCGTCGCGCCGATCTCGACGACGTGGCCGTTCTCGGCGACGAGCACCTCGGAGACGCCGCGCTCCCGGGCGAGCGCCGCGTGCCGCGTCAGGTGGTGCAGCGCGCCGTGCACCGGGAGGAAGCTGCGCGGCTGCGTCATGTCGAGCATGCGTGTCTGTTCCGTTCGATGCGCGTGCCCGCTCGCGTGGACGCGCCGATCCGTCGACCACGTCACGAGCTCCACGCCCAGGCGGAGCAGCCCGGCCATCATGTCGACGACCGGACGATCGTTGCCAGGGATGACCCGGCTCGAGAGGATGACCCGATCCCCCTCCTCCAGGCGCAGGTGCGGGTGCGTCCCCGACGCGAACCGCGTCAGCGTGGAGGCGCGCTCGGCCTGGGTGCCGCTCGCGACGACGAGGAGCCGCTCCCGCGGCATGGACGACGCGACCTCGGGGGGCACGAGCAGGTCGCTCGGCCACGGCAGCCGCCCCACGGCCTGCGCGGCCCGCACGTGCGTCTGCACGCTGCGGCCGAGGAGGCAGATCTTGCGGCGCGCGCGGACCGCTGCCTGACCGAGGGCGAGCAGGCGCTGGACGTTGGAGGCGAAGACGCCGACAACGACGCGCGCCGGCGCGGTCTCGACGAGCTCGGCCAGCGCGTGGGCGACGTCGCGCTCGCTGCCCGCCTCGCCGGGCGAGTCCACGTTGGTGCTGTCGGAGAGCAGCAGCCGGACCCCGTCCTTGCCGAGCGCGCGGAAGCGGGCCTCGTCGGTCGGCTCGCCGTCGAGCGGCGACGGGTCCAGCTTGAAGTCCCCGGTGTGGACGACGAGCCCCGCGGCCGTGTGGATCGCGAGCGCTGTGGCGTCGACGATCGAGTGCGTCACCCGGATCGGCTCCACGACGAAGCCGCCGATCGCGACCTCGCGCCCGACCTGCGTCGCCACGAGCCGCGCCTTGTCCTCGAGCCCGTGCTCGGCGAGCCGGTAACGCACGAGCTCCAGCGCGTGCGGCGGGCCCCAGACGGGGACGTCGAGGTGGCGCAGGAGGAACGGCAGCCCGCCGATGTGGTCCTCGTGACCGTGCGTCAGCACGACGCCCCGCACCCGGTCGCGGAGCGCGAGCACGTGATCGAAGCGCGGGTGGTAGACGTCGATGCCGAGGTCCGAGCTCGGGAACGTCACGCCGCAGTCGATGAGCAGCACGCCGTCTGCCTGCTCGAGCGCGAGGCAGTTCATCCCGACCTCGCCGAGGCCGCCGAGAGGCACGAGCCGCAAGGTGGACGGGGCTGGCGGGGGGAGCTGGCTCGTGGCGGGGGCGCTCTGCTCGGGATGCACGTTCCGTGGAGGGGGGTCTGCCACCCAGGTCGCCGGGGGCCTGCGGCCCGCGGCTTGCTGAGCTGGTCTGTAGGAGAGAAGACGACGGCTTCACGATGTAGAACGAGATGCGCTCGCCGTCCCCTTCGAAACTTAGCGCGACAGTGTAGCCACAGGGTGGCCCCTTGCGTCACGCTCTCTCTTTCCAGCGCCGGCGCGAGGCCCGCGGCGCCGGCGTCACCCGGGTCGCCCGGGGCTCGCGCCGCGCGGTCCGTTCCTGCGCACCTTGTCTTCCCCGGCCCTCCCTCGCCATGGCCTGGCCGCCGCTCGGCGGCGGGCGCGGCGCTGTCTCTCCTCTGAACGTCCCCAGGAGCCACCGGTGATCGCTGCCCTGCTCATCAATCTCCTCCGCCTGCTGCTGCTCCCGGTGAGCGCGCTCCGCTGGGCGTTTGCTGCACCACGGGGCGGGTATGTCGTCCTCGAAATCGACGGCCGCGTTGTCGATCTCCAGCCCCCGCGGGTCCGGCTCGCCCTCTGGTGGCGCCCCAGGCAGCGGGCGCCGCTCTCGGTGGAGCGCGTCCGGGAGCTGGGCAAGCACCTGATGAGGGACCCGCGCCCGGCGGGGCTGCTCCTCCGGATGCGCTCGGTCCACGCGGGGCCCGCGGTGATCGCCTCGCTGCGGGACGCGCTCCTCGAGATCCGGGCGGGGGGCAAGGACATCGTCGCCTACCTGCCGATGGGGGCCGACAACACGATGCTCCTGCTCGCCTCCGCGGCGCGGGCCGTCGTCGTCGGGCCCGAGACGCTTGTGTCGCCGCTCGGGTTCGCGGTGGAGGGGCGCTACGTGCGCCGCGCGCTGGAGCAGGTAGGCGTCGAGCCCGAGGTGTTCGCGAAGGGCATGTACAAGAACGCCGGCGAGGTGCTCGTGCGCGACGCGATGAGCGAGGCGCAGCGCGAGCAGGTCGGCGCGCTGCTCGACGCGCGCTTCGCCGATCTGATCGCGTCGCTCGCGCAGGGGCGCCGCGTCGACCGCGAGACGGTCGCGCGGTGGATCGACGAGGCGCCCTACGGCGCGGAGCAGGCGGTGGCGCGGGGCATCGTCGACGCTGTCGCGTACGAGGACGAGCTCGAGCACATGCTCGCGACGGGGCTGCTCCCCGGCACGATCTCGCCGCGGCGCGCCGAGGGCGGCGCCGGCGCGGACGGCGGGGCGCGCGCGGCCGCGCGTCCTGCGAGGACGCGCCTCGTGTCGGCGGCGCGCTACCTCGGCGCGCGGCGCGCGCCCTCGATGCGGCCGATGTGGCCGCGTCCGATCATCGGCGTCGTCGAGGTGCACGGCGCGATCGTCAGCCGCGCCCGCTTCCGGGGCGCCTCGCTGGCGAGCGAGGAGCGGCTTGTCGCGAGCCTGCGCGCGGCGCGTCAGAACCCGCGCATCCGGGGGGTCATCCTCCACATCGACTCGCCGGGCGGCTCGGCGCTCGCGTCGGACAGGATCCACCACGAGGTCACGCGGCTCGCCGAGGTGAAGCCGGTCGTGGCGTGCATGTCGAACGTGGCGGCGAGCGGCGGGTACTACGTAGCGGCGGCGGCGCACGCGATCGTGGCGCAGCCGCAGACGATCACGGGGAGCATCGGCGTGGTCTCGGCGCGCTTCGCGCTCGGTCCGCTGCTCGAGCGCCTCGGCGTCTCGACCGACGTCGTGAAGCGCGGCGCGCGGGCCGATCTGTTCTCGCCGTCGCGCCGGCTCGACGCGGGGGAGCGGTCGGTGATGGAGCGCGAGCTCGACGCGATCTACGGGACGTTCCTCCGCGTCGTCGCGCGCGGCCGGAGGCGGCCGGTCGAGGAGATCGAGCCGCTCGCGCAGGGGCGCGTCTACAGCGGCGCGGAGGCGCAGGCGCGCGGGCTCGTCGACATGCTCGGCGGGTTCGAGCGGGCGCTCCACGAGCTGCGCCAGATGATCGGGCCGAAGGCGGCGGCCATCGAGCCGACGATCGTGCGTGCGTCGCGGTACATCCCGCCGCCGCCGCTGCTGCCGGCGCCGGTGCCGACGTTGCTCGATCTCGTCGGGCTGCGGGGGATCGCCGGGGAGGTCGCGCTCGCGATCCACTGCGAGGGGGAGCGGGTGCTCGCGTACTGCGGGGAAGCGGCGGAGCTCGACTGACCCGAGGGGCGGGAGCGTGCGGGGCGCGCGCTCGCTGGGGCCCCGCCGAGCTCGCAGGGGCGCTGAGCAGCGACAAGGTGCTCAGACAGCGGCCCGTCCCCGGCGCGCGCCCGCACGCTCCCACCCCTCCCACAGCTCCACAGCTCGGACGGCGTCCTTTGCACGCGCCCGCTCGAGGTCTGTGGGATTTGTTGGATGGCTTTCCGGAGGTGTCAGATTTTGTCGGGGGAAAGCTGTGAGCAATCTGTGCGCCCGTTGGGTAGCACTTGTTCAGAGCTGATCGGAGAACGCTACGAAACGTGGGGCGAACGGGCGGGGCCCTATATGTGGGCCCTGTTAGGCCGGGGATCCCAAGATGTAGCGGTTCTCCTTGACGCACGAGGGCTTCGCGGGTTTGACTAGCAGGCGGTCAGGCGCTCCCGAATGTCGGCGCACGCCTTTCAGGCATGGCACCTGAAACTATGCTCACGGCTCGTGAAACGGAACGTTTGAGCAGGTAGTCGGGGAGAAGCGACGAGGACCCGTGGAGATCGAGGCGATGAGCGCCTCGTCGTCTCCAGGGAACTCTTTGTGCTTTCGGTAGGACCCGGGCCACCGACAGGTGCGGTGGCTCACAGGAGGACTTGGAAATGGCCCAGTCGGCAGTTGTGGGTGACGGCGGTAAGCTTCCCGCCGGGAACGGCAAGATGACGGCGCGGACGAAGGAAGAAGGAGGGGCCCGTCCGGTGACCGGGGGGGCTGCCAAGGCGCAGACCAACGGCGCGGCCGCGAAGACGGCCGCGAAGAAGGGGGCCTCTCGGCCGCGCGGGCTTGCGTTCGAGCGGCGGTTCACGCATCGCGGCGTGGACCCGCTCGACGAGGTCACCTGGGAGCGCCGCTCGAGCGTCATCACCAACCCCGACGGCTCGGTCGTCTTCAAGATGGAGGGGGCCGAGATCCCCGCCGGTTGGTCGCAGCTCGCGACCGACATCGTCGTCTCCAAGTACTTCCGCAAGGCAGGGATCCACGGAAAGAAGGAGCTCGGCGAGACGAGCGTCCGCCAGGTCGTGCACCGGCTCGCGCGCACCATCCGCGAGGCGGGCGAGCACTTCGGCGGCTACTTCGCCTCGGCCAAGGAGGCCGACACCTTCGAGGCGGAGCTCTCGTACCTGCTCGTCCACCAGTACGGCGCGTTCAACTCGCCCGTCTGGTTCAACTGCGGGCTCTTCCACCGCTACGGCATCGAGGGATCGGGCGGCAACTACGCGTGGAACGAGGCGTCGGCCGACGCGGGGAACGGGAGCGCCGCCGTGAAGGCGGGCGCGGCGGCGCAGCGGGCGGGCGCGGTCGACGAGATCGTCGAGACCCGGAACGCCTACGAGCGGCCGCAGTGCTCCGCGTGCTTCATCCAGGCGGTCCAGGACGACCTGATGAGCATCTACGACCTCGTGAAGAGCGAGGCCCGGCTGTTCAAGTACGGGTCGGGCACGGGGACGAACTTCAGCGCGATCCGCGGGAAGCAGGAGAAGCTCTCGGGCGGCGGGACGAGCTCGGGGCTCATGAGCTTCCTCGAGGTGTTCGACCGCGCGGCCGGCGCGACAAAGAGCGGCGGGACGACGCGGCGCGCCGCCAAGATGGTCTGCCTCGACATGGACCACCCGGAGATCGTCGACTTCATCCAGTGGAAGGTCCGCGAGGAGAAGAAGGCGATGGCGCTCATCTCCGCGGGGTACCCCTCCGACTTCAACGGCGAGGCCTACCACACCGTCAGCGGGCAGAACTCGAACAACTCGGTGCGCGTGAGCGACGACTTCATGCGCGCGGCGGCGACGGGCGCGTCGTGGGAGACGCGCTCCCGGACGACCGGCGAGGTCATCGACACGCTGAGCGCGAAGGATCTCTGGCGCCAGCTCGCCGAGGCGGCGTGGGGCTGCGCCGATCCGGGCGTGCAGTACGACACGACGATCAACCGCTGGCACACCTGCCCGAACACGGCGCGCATCAACGCCTCGAACCCGTGCTCGGAGTACATGTTCCTCGACGACTCGGCCTGCAACCTGTCGAGCCTGAACCTCACCCGGTTCCTCCGCGAGGACGGCTCGTTCGACATCGAGGGCTACCGCCACGCCGTGCGGGTGTTCTTCGTCGCGCAGGAGATCCTCGTCGACTTCTCGGCCTACCCGACCCGGAACATCGCGAAGAACTCGCACGACTACCGGCCGCTCGGGCTCGGCTACGCCAACCTGGGCACCCTGCTCATGCTGCAGGGCATCCCGTACGACTCCGACCAGGGGCGCTCGGTCGCCGGCGCGCTCACCGCGATCCTGTGCGGCCACGCCTACCGGGTCTCGGCGGAGATGGCCGCCGCCAAGGGGCCGTTCGCGGGCTTCGCGAGGAACCGCGAGCCGATGCTCCGGGTGATGGGCATGCACCGCGACGCCGCGTACGCGATCGACCGCGACCGCTGCCCGGAGCCGCTCTGGCGGGCGGCGTGCGCCGACTGGGACGATGCGGTGCGGCTCGGGCAGGAGCACGGCTACCGCAACGCCCAGGCGACGGTGCTCGCGCCGACCGGCACCATCGGCCTGCTGATGGACTGCGACACGACGGGCATCGAGCCCGACTTCTCGCTCGTGAAGTTCAAGAAGCTCGCGGGCGGCGGCTACTTCAAGATCGTGAACCAGTCCGTGCCCGAGGCGCTCCGGCGGCTCGGCTACCCCGAGGCCGAGGTGCAGGAGATCGTCGCCTACGTCTCCGGCACGAACACCCTCCTCGCGGCGCCGCACGTGAACCGGGCGTCGCTCAAGGCCAAGGGGCTCACGAACGACGACCTCGCGAAGGTCGAGGCCGCCATCCCCGGCGTGTTCGATCTGGATCTCGCCTTCGGCCCCTGGATCCTCGGCGAGGAGGCGTACGACCGCCTCGGCGTCTCCAAGGAGTCCCGGGCGCGCTTCGGCTTCTCGCTGCTCCAGCACCTCGGCTTCTCGCCCGCGGAGATCGAGGAGGCGAACGAGACGATCATCGGCCGCATGACGGTGGAGGGCGCGCCGCACCTGCGCGACGAGCACTACGCGGTGTTCGACTGCGCCAACCGCTGCGGCAAGAAGGGCCGCCGGTACCTCGCGCCGATGTCGCACGTCCGGATGATGGCCGCGGCGCAGCCGTTCCTGTCCGGCGCCATCTCGAAGACCGTGAACCTGCCGAACGACGCGACGGTCGAGGACGTGCAGCGGATCTACGAGGAGGGGTGGCGGCTCGGGCTCAAGGCGGTCGCGCTCTACCGCGACGGCTGCAAGGCGTCGCAGCCGCTCTCGTCGACCTCGAGCACGAGCGAGAGCAAGGACGCGAAGAGCAAGGCCGACAAGGCCGACAAGGCCGAGATCGCCGGGCCCGTGCTCCAGGCGGCGGCCGCGCTCCAGCCGCGCCCGCGCTCGCCCTCGGCGGCGGCGCCGGAGCGGTTCCGCCTGCCCAGGAAGCGCAAGGGGTTCACGCAGGAGGCGCGCGTCGGCGGGCACAAGATCTACCTCCGCACCGGCGAGTACGACGACGGGACGCTCGGCGAGATCTTCATCGACCTCCACAAGGAGGGGGCCGCGTTCCGGTCGATGATGAACTGCTTCGCGATGGCGGTGTCGATCGGGCTCCAGTACGGCGTGCCGCTCGAGACGTTCGTCGAGCAGTACACCTTCACCCGGTTCGAGCCGCAGGGCGTCGTCGAGGGGCACGACTACGTGAAGTTCTCGACGTCGATCGTGGACTACCTCTTCCGCGTGCTCGGGGTCGAGTACCTGAACCGCTACGACCTCGCCCACGTGCAGCCGGTCACCTCGGCCATGGAGGACCCGGTCGAGTCGCGGGCGCAGGAGAGCGGCGCGGCGTCGTTCTCGCAGGCCTCGCCGGCGGCCGTGCTGCTCGAGGGCGGAGGGCGGACGGCGAGCGCGCTCGACGCGCAGCTCGAGGACATGATGGGCGACGCGCCGGTCTGCGACGGGTGCGGGCACATCACCGTGCGCAACGGGGCCTGCTACAAGTGCCTCAACTGCGGCAACAGCATGGGATGCAGCTAGGCGACGGGCGGGGGTGGGGGTGATGCGGG
>NZ_JEMA01000162.1 GCF_001589285.1 Sorangium cellulosum
AGACGGGAGACGGGAGACGGGAGCTCTCTCGCGGCGTGGGAACGAGCGGCCGGCGCCGGGCGGCGACCGGCGCCGGAGACGGTGGCTGAGCGGGCCGACGCCCTTTACACTCGCCGCGGCCGTCGCGCCACCACGGCGCGGCCGCAACGCAGGACGGAGATCCCCAGTGAATGACCATCCCGCATTGACGCCGGGCCGCGTGGCCGTGGTGACCGGCGCGGCCAGCGGCATCGGCCTCGCCGCCGCGAGCCGCTTCGCGCGCATGGGCCTGAAGGTCTGCCTCGCCGACCTCGATGGGCCGGCGCTCCACGAGGCCGCCGCGAGCGCGGCCGCCGTCGCGGCCGGCGGCAAGGACGACGTGCGGGCGGTGCCCACCGACGTCGCCAGGATCGAGGACGTGCAGCGCCTCAAGCAGGTCGCCTACGACGCCTTCGGCGAGGTCGCGATCCTCATGAACAACGCCGGCATCGGCAACGGCGCCAAGCCGTGGAAAGACCCCGAGCGCTGGCGGCGGATCATCGAGGTCAACCTCTGGGGCGTGATCAACGGCGTGCAGGCGTTCACCGAGGCGATGCTCGCGCAAGGCACCCCGTGCGCCATCGTCAACACGGGATCGAAGCAGGGAATCACCACCCCGCCGGGCGACGCCGCCTACAACGTCAGCAAGGCCGGCGTGAAGGTGCTGACCGAGCAGCTCGCTCACGAGCTCCGCAACGTCCCCGGCAGCAAGATCACCGCCCACCTCCTGATCCCGGGCTACACGTTCACCGGGATGACCGCGCGAGGCCCGGAGAAGCCCGCCGAGGCATGGACCGCGGATCAGGTGGTGGACCTGATGATCGACAGCATGGGCCGGGGCGACTTCTACATCCTGTGCCCCGACAACGCGGTGACGCGCGAGGTGGACGAGCGCCGCATCCAGTGGGCGGCCGACGATCTGATCCGGAATCGACCCGCGCTGTCGCGCTGGCACCCGGATCACGCAGAGGCGTTCGCAGCCTTCATGGCCGGCGCCGCGAAGCCCTGAGGATCACGCCCCCGAACGGCTGTCAGCGGTCGAGAGAGTCGAGGTGCGGAGAGAGCACCTCGGCGATCCAGCTCATCACCGCGCGCACGCGGCGCGGCACGCTCCTGCCGTGCGTGTGGAGGAGCGAGACCGGCATGGGCGCGCACGTGAGGGCGGGCAGGACCTCGACGAGCGCGCCCGAGGTGATGCTCTCGAGCATCCCCACCCGCGGCGCCTGGATGATGCCGAGCCCCGCCACGCACGCCGCGCGGTAGGCGTCGGCGCTGTTGACCGTCACCGCGCTGCGCATCGGCCGCTCGCGGTAGCCGCCGTCGTCGGGGTACTCGAACGAGGGCGCCTCGGCGCCGAGCGTCGACGAGTAATGCACGATGAGGTGCCGATCGAGATCCTCGAGCCGGCGGGGCGTGCCGTGCTTGCGCAGGTACGCCGGGCTCGCGCAGTTCATCATCCGCAGGACGCCCAGCCTGCGGCCGACGAGCTCCGCGTCGCCCGGGGGGCCGATGCGCACGACGCAGTCGAACCCCTCGCGCAGCGGCTCCACACGTCGATCGGTCGTGCTGAGGACCATCTCGAGCTCGGGGTGGCGCGCGAGCAGCTCGGGCAGGCGCGGGATGATGACGTTGCGGGCGAAGTTCACCGGGAGATCGATCCGCACGCGCCCGCGCAGGGCCCTCGCCGCCTGGAACATCCCGCCGATGTCGTCGGCCTCGAGCACGAGGCGCCGCGCCCGCGGGAGCAGCGCCTCCCCGTCCGGCGTGAGGCGCACGACCCGCGTCGAGCGCTGGAGGAGCCGGCTGCCGAGCTCCGCCTCGAGGGCCTTCAGCCGCAGCGACACGCGCGCCTTGGGCATGCCGAGGTGATCGCCGGCGCGCGTGAAGCTCTCGAGCTCCGCCACCTTCACGAAGATCTTCAGCGCTTCGAGGTCGACGCTCATTGTTTCGCCTGCCGAAACAGTGTGTCGGATCTCCCGGTCCTTCTCAACCAGGAACGGAGCGCTATTCACTACCTCAGACAGCGGCGAGCGGCCGCGTCACCCGCGAAAGGACCTGACCATGAGCACATCGAAGCGCAACCCCGTCGCCCTCATCACCGGTGGAAACCGCGGCCTGGGAAAGAGCATGGCGCTCCACCTCGCCGATCGCGGCGCGGGCGTCGTCATCACCTACCGCAGCAACGCGGCCGAGGCGGCGGACGTGGTGAAGCAGATCGAGGCCAAGGGGGGCAAGGCGGCGGCCCTCGCGCTCGACGTCGGCGACGTCCGCGGCTTCGACGCGTTCGCCGGGGCGGTGAAGGCGGAGCTCGCCGGCCGCTTCGGGCGCGATCGCCTCGACTACCTCGTGAACAACGCCGGGATCGGCGCCCACGCGAGCTTCGCCGAGACGACGGAGGAGCAGTTCGACGCCCTCATGAACGTCCACCTGAAGGGGACGTTCTTCCTCACGCAGAAGCTCCTCCCGCTCATCGCCGACGGCGGGCGGATCCTCAACGTCTCGTCGGGGCTCGCGCGGTTCACCTTCCCCGGGTACGCCGCCTACGCCGCGATGAAGGGCGGAGTCGAGGTGCTCACCCGCTACCTGGCGAAGGAGCTCGGGCCGCGGAAGATCACGGTCAACGTGCTCGCGCCGGGCGCGATCGAGACCGACTTCGGGGGCGGCGCCGTGCGCGACAACGCCGAGCTGAACAGGATGATCGCCGCCCAGACCGCCCTCGGCCGGGTCGGCCTCCCCGACGACATCGGCGGCGCTGTCGCGCTGCTCCTCTCGCCCGAGGGCCACTGGATCAACGGCCAGCGCATCGAGGCCTCCGGCGGGATGTTCCTCTGAGGCGCGCCCCGGGCCGGGCGACGCAGGCGCCTGGCCTGCGTCGCTCGACCCGGGTGTGTCGGCTCTGTGATATTTGTAAACAGTCATCAAGAACAATCCATGAGCGTTGAACATGGATCCTGAGCCCGCTTGGCGCCGAGCGGGTGACTCCACGCCGAGAGGAGAACCATGCTGGAACGGATCTGGGATCGTCACCGCGCCGGCGGGCTCGACGCAGCGGCGGCCGCCGCGGCGACGCCGTCGCCGGAGGACCTCTGCTACCTCGCGATGCTGGCGTTCTCCGACGAGCGCTATCCGGACGCGGCGGCCTTCGCCGCCCGCGCAGCGCAGGCCTCGCCAGGGGATCTGCTGTTCCAGGCGGCCGCGGCGCACCTGGCGCGGGTCGCCCGGGAGGGGAAGCGCAACGTCTATGTGTCCGCCGAGGGGTTCGCCGCCTTCATCCGCGGGGGCGGCAACGTGCCGCTCTACCGAGAGACGAGCGCGGCGCTGGCCAGCCAGTACCCGGAGGCGCCGTTCGATCTGCTCGATATCGGCGCCGGCGATGGGATGGCGCTGCTGCCCGCGCTGACGCCGGCCGTGCGTCGGGTGACGGTGGTGGAGCCGGCGGCGCCGCTGCTCGAGCGGTGCGCCGCGGCGCTCTCGGCGCAGGGCGTCGCCTTCGAGGCGTTCGGCGGGCGGCTGCAGGACCTGGCGGTGGATCCCGACATGGCGTCGCGGCGCTGGGCGGCGGCGCAGGCGACCTTCTGCCTGCACGCGATCGCTCCGGCCGAGAGGCCGGCGCTGCTCCGCTGGGCGCGCGCGCAGTGCGATGTGCTGCTCGTCGCCGAGTTCGACGCGCCGCGGATGGACGAGCCGCTCTCGCCGGACACCGCGCGGCACGTGCTCGAGCGCTACCGCGAGGGGCTGACCGAGTACGCCGGCGCCGATCTCGACGCGGTGGCGCAGGGCTTCTTGATGCCGGTGCTCTTCGGCTACGCGGACCGCGGCGCCACCCGCACCACGTTCGAGCACCCCATCGACGACTGGGCGGCGCTGCTGCAGGAGGCCGGCTTCGCGCGCGTCGACCGCCGGCTGCTCTACCCGTACTGGTGGGCGCCGGCGTGGATGCTGGCGGCGCGCTGAGCGAGCCGTAGCTCTGACGCCCCCGGAGCGGGGACGTCGAGGCATCTGACCGGAGGCGTCGCCGGGTTGCGTGACGCCCGCGCGCCCGCTGCGCGCGGGGCGGCCGTGCTATGTCGAGCCGCATGACGACGCCGCGCATCGCCGTTGTGGGCCACGTGGAGCACGTGACGCTCGGGCGCACCGAGGGCATCCCGAGATCGGGCGACATCGTCCACCTGCAGGACGCGCGCTTCCTGCCCGGCGGGGGCGGCGGCGTCGCCTTCGCGCAGCTCTGCCGCAGCGACGCCGAGATCCACCTGTTCACGGCGCTCGGGCGCGACGAGGCGGCGCGGGCCATCGAGGAGCGCATCCGGGCCGCGAGCGAGCGCGTCCACATCCACGCGGCGCGGCGCGGCGTGGACCACCCGCGCGTCGTGACCGTCGTCGACGCCGACGGGCATCGCACCATCATCGTCACCGGGAGCCCGCTCCAGCCGGCGGCGACCGATCCCCTCCCCTGGTCGATCCTCGCCGACTGCGACGCCGTGTACTTCACCGGCGCCGATCCCGAGAGCCTGCGCCTCGCGCGGGCCGCGCGCCGGCTCGTGGTGACGGCCCGCAGGAGCGCGGCGCTCCGCGCCGCGGCGGTCGCGCCCGACGTGGTCATCGGCAGCGTCGAGGACCCGCGCGAGAACGCGCCGATCGACGCCTACGATCCGCGCCCCGGCGCGCTGGTGCTCACCGACGGCCCGCGCCCGGTGCGCGTCCTCCGCGACGGGGGCACGACGCTCGTGGACGCGCCACCCGCGCCCGGCAGGGTGGTCGGCGACTACGGCGCCGGCGACAGCTTCGCGGGAGCGCTCACGTTCTTCCTCGCCCACGGCCTCTCGGTCGAGGAAGGCTGCCGCCGCGCCGGCCCGCACGGGGCCGCGGTGCTGCGGGGGATCGATCCGCTGGAGACGCAGGCTCCCCTCATCGCGCCTCGATAGCGCGCCAGGTGAGCCGCTCGGTTCATTCCCAGGGAGCCAGCACCGCCCGGCGGAGCGCGACCGCGCGCGCGAGCTGGTAATCCAGGCGCTCTCGCCGCAGCTCCGAGATGATCGCGGCCAGCTCGCGGACGGCGAGGTTCGCGTGCTCTTCCGGGAGCGCCCCCAGAAAGGCCTCGACCTGGCAGATCATCCCATAGTCCTCCCAGACGGCGAGCTCGAGGATATCGCGCAGGACGCCGTCGAGCCCGGCGTGGGCACGAGCGAGATCGAGATACGCGCGCTCGCTCGCCCTGAACACCTCGCTCATCCGTGCGAAGGAATCGTCGACCTGCTCCATCATCTCGATGACGGCGGTCATCGCTCCCCGGTGCAGCGCCATGCGCTCGAGATCCGATACTGCCGTCACGAGGAGGACGCCGATGCGGTTCTCGACGAGGAACGCGAGCAGGTCCGTGGCGCGGTGGTCGTAATAGCCATCGACGCCGGCAACGTCACGGAGCTCGCGCTCGAAGCGCGCAGGCGACACCGGCAATCGCGGCCAGTTGCCGCGGAGCGCGCGCGCCTCAAGCCGCCGGCGGGGCGTGTTGCGCATCGCGTCCGTGCGGCGGTTCGGACCGGCGTGCCATACGCGCTTGAAGGCCTTCTTCAGCAGCCACTCGCTCGCTCGCTCCTCCGCGTCGAGGACCTCCTCCGGGGTCCGCGCGAGCCGCGCGAGCCGGCCGCGGAGGTCGGCGACCTGCGCGAGCATCGCCTCGGCCCCGTCGCTGCTGACGCGCCGGCTCGCCGCGCGGGCGCGGAGCTCGCGCGCCATCCCGTCGAGGCCGCGCGGATCGGTCAGCGCGAGCCGGAGGAGCCACCGGTCCCAGTGGCAGAAGCAGACGCCCTCGATCTCGCGCCACGGCTCCGGGCCGTAGCGTCTGCCGTCCTCGAGCGGACGCTCCGCCGGGCGCGGCGGGCGGGTGGCGCGGGCGTCGTCACTCACGTGTCCACCCCTGGGGCGCAGCTCAGCCGGTACTCCCGCTCGACGATCGCCGCCGCGCTCGGTCCTCGCCAGTACGGCTTGATCCATCGCGGGCTCGCGTCCTTCCAGCTCCGCCCCGCGCGGCGCCAGTGGCCCCGGACCATGCAGCGCCGGATCGCCTGTACATCGGATGCGCCGCGGCGCACGCGCTTGAGCTGCTTCAGCGAGGTGACGTCGATCTTGCCGGGGAGGCGGAAGATGCCGTCCGTGGGCGGGATCGCGCCACCGCGGCGGCGGCGCGGCGGGGGCGCGTCGTCGCCGCGCGGGTCGCCGGGGACGGCGCCCGCGTCGGCGCTCGTCGCGTAGAGGATCGCGTTGATGATGAGGCCGACCAGGCCGCGGAGCGGCGGTGAGGCGATGAGGGTCTCGACCTCCTCGCCGGGCTCGTCGCCGGGCGAGAGGGTCCTCAGGAGATCGACGATCCGGGCGTCCTGTCGCACCGAGAGCTCGCGCACGACGAGCTCGGGCCATCCGCCATCGCGGGCGTCGGCCGCGAACGCAAGGCGCAGGTCCATGGGCCCTGCGCCGTCCGCGGTGGCTCTGACGTAGACGGTGAGCACCGAGAGGATCCGGCCGCGGAGGCGCGCCGACGGGTCCTCGGCGAGCAGGCGCTCCGCGAGCCCGAGCGCGTAGCGGTCGGTGAAGACGAGCGCGAAGCTCGTGAACGGCGGGCGCAGCGCCTCGCCGATGACGTCGAGCGCCGTGGCGCCGAGCATCCACGAGAGCCCCTCGTCGACCCAGAAGACCTTGCGCAGGTGGAGCTCGAAATTCGAGAGGCTCTCGACCCACGAGGCGACGATCGCGCGCCCGTCCGCGGCATCGGGCTCCGCGGCGACGCCGCCCTCGGCGTCTTGAGCCAGGTCGCGCAGGAGGCGGCGGAAGCCGAGATCGCTCTCGACCTCGTGGCGGTCGATCGCACACGTCAGATCGTCGCGGGACGCCCTCCGGGCTCGCTCGCCGATGTCCGCGGCGACCTCCACGAGATCGGGCGCGAGATCCGCGATGATCTCGTGGGGCAACCGCGGCGCCGCCTGCTTGCGCGATCGGCCGCGCGCGAGGTCCTCGATCCCCAGCTCTTCCCACATCCATGTCGGATCGAACGCGGCTGACCCCTCCGCCAGGGCGCGCTCGTACAGGCGCTCGAGCCCTTCGATGAGCTCTGCGACGCGCGGCCGAAGGTCGTCCACCGATGCGGCTGCGCGCGGCGTGAGCCCGTCGAGCGCCGGCACCGCCTCGTCGAGCCACTTCTCGTAATGCTGCTGGAGCATCTGCACCGCGGCCTGGCGCAGCGCTTCCGGCGCCGCCGCGGGCGTGCCGCCTGCGTCGCCTCGCGGGTGCGCGAGCAAGGCCTGCTCGACGTCCTGGTGCTCGGTGAGGCGGTACGTCACCGCGGCCCCGGCGAGCCGCTCGACGAGCGCCTTCGCGGCCTCGCCGCGCTCGCGGGAGTTGGTCTGGATCTCCAGGCGCCCCTGGAAGATGCGCAGGAAAGCGCGGCAGACCGGCCCGCTTCGCTGCGCGGCCTTGCCGACCCACGACCAGACCTGCTCCCCGCCGTCGCGGCTGAGGTCGCGCGCGCCGTCGAGCGCTGCCACCAGCCTGCGTTCGTCGATCACGTCGAAGTGGACGTGCGTCACGATCATCGGATCGCCGTCGTGGTTCACGAGCTGCGGCAGACCGGGGCCGATCCAGGCGTCGAAGAACATGGGCACGCGCGCCTCGCGCAGCGTGGCCTCGTCGAGGTCGGCGCTCAGCGCCGTGAGCTGCTCCACCAGCCGATCCCGCAGCCGGCTCTGGACCGGGAAGAGGCCGCCGTCGATCTCCGGCTCGCCGGAGGCGCCCTTCGGCATCACGCGAGCGGCGACGAGGTCCCAGGTATGGAGCGCGCGTGACGCGGACCGCTCGCGCACGCGCACCTCGCCGCCGTGGAGCACGTCGCGCAGGGTGACGCCCGCTCCGGGCACGACGTGGACCACCTCGTAGAGCCGCATGGAGCTCGCGCGACCCATCTCCAGGTACCTGCGCTCGCCGTGGCCGAGATCGTGGTGATCCTGGAGGATCTCCTCGGCGAGCGTCACCCCTTCGCGGAACGCGTCGACGTCGAAGATGAGCCAGAACTGGAATGCGACCTCGGCCATCTCCAGCACAACGTCGTCCCTCCACCGATCGAGGAGCGGGGCGTGCTTGCCCAAGAACCTCCTCCTGGCATCGTCGATGTCGTCGGGATGCGCCGAGAGGAGGACCCTTTGCAACGCGGCCTGACGATCGGCGCGCGTGTACGGCGCGCCGCCCCCGTTCCCGAGACAGCACTTCTTGTGCTTGCGCCCGCTGCCGCACGGGCAGGGCTCGTTGCGACCGACCTTTCTCATCGCGGCGCAGGATACGCGATCCGCGCTGCTGTACGAGGGGTGATGAGGCAGTGTCGCGAAGGCGCGCGGAGTCTCATTCCATTACGTCGAGCAGGACTATTTTCTCAAAGAAATGCACGGGAATTCCGTTCGGATACGCGACATTCTGGCAAAAAAAACTTGGCAACCCATGAAATCATCTCGGAATGCAGCGACTGCGTGCATCATAGCTTGGTGCGTTCCCTCGCCGATTCGGTATTCGGTAAGAGCGCGGCGTACTCATGCACGAGGGGGCTCAACTTCGGCCTTCACCCGTGCGATGATGTGGCGTGGGTCATGGCCGGATTACTCTCGTTCCACGACAAACACGACGAGCGTCGCGTCTCCTCTGGCGTTGTCCTCGGGCCGACCGGTTGCTTCTCGACGGCTCGCGGGCGGCGCGCGCGGTTCGCTGCGCGCGTCGGGGATGCGATCGATGTCGCGGAGGTTGCGTGAGATGGCTGCCCGGTACGCCGGGGCGGGATGGGCGCGCGCGAAGCGAGCCCTCGAGGCCGCCTTCTCGGGCCTCGGGAGTCCCCGGATCGATCGCGTGGTCAAGGTGGGTCACGGCCTCTCGAACGAGGTCTATGCGGCTCACGTCGAGCTGGTTCCGGATCCAGAGGGCCGCTCCGGGGCATATGCCGCGTTCATCCCCGCAAGGGGCAGCGCCGCACGGACGCGCACGAGCTGGCAACGCGAGGGCGCACTCCTCGAACGGGTCGCCGCCCGAACGCGCGCGATCCGCGTGCCGACGTTGACGGCGATCGTGCCCATCGACGGGGAGGACGTGGCGGTTCGCTCCTACCTCGAGGGGGTCCCGCTCGACTTACGCGCCGGTCGCCAACCCAGCGTGGCGCCCTGGGAGGTCGTCGCGCAGGTCGCCGCGGCGGTGCACGCCGTCGACGCGGGCGACATCCTCGGCCTCGGGGGGCACGCCACGCGACGCGCGCACGCCCTCTCGGAGATCTCGGCCCTCCACGGCGTTCCCGCGCTCCGCGAGGCGGAGCGGTGGGCGCTCGACCACCTGCCGGAGGAAGCGCCCTCGACGCTCGTCCACGGGGACCTCCTGGGGCAGAACATCCTCCTTCACTGGGAGCAGCCCTACGCCGTCATCGACTGGGAGGTTGCGACCCGCGGCGACCCCGCGTACGACATGGCCATCGTCACGCGCGGGAGCGCGAGGCCGTTCCAGGTCGATCATGGCCTGACACGCCTCCTGGATGCGTACGCCGCCCAGGGGCGGCCGCGCATCGAGGGGCCGGCCGTGCACCTGTACGAACTGTGCCTGGTGGGGCGCTGGTACCGCGAGGCGCTCGAGGGCGACGCTGGCGGGGAGCCACCGGATCAGCTCTTGCGGCGTCTCGAGAGCCTCCTCAGGCGAGCCCGCGGGGCGAGCGGAGGGCGAATGACCCAGGCGAGCGGCTGAGCCGCTCGATTCGTCTCATCCATCTCGCCCATGGGCCCGCTTGTCGTGCCCCCGGGAGCACGGTACAGAACCAGACGCAGGTATGCCCGTGAGGCGATGGAGACCTGCAAGGGCGCGGTGAAGGATCCGCGCGGAGGCGCCCGATGGCTACACGAAGCTCACGAACGAAAGGGCCCGGCACGCCGAGGCGCGCGGTGGGCACATCGCGCAGGCCAGCGCCTTCAGCGCTGCCGGCAATCGACAAGGCACGGCTCAGGGGGCTCATCGAAGAGGCGATCGTCGACGCCTACGGGGAGTCCGAGCAGCGCGTCGGGTTTCTGACCATGATGCAGGACCACCTCGAGATCCCCTTCGAGACGGAAGTGCTCGGCGTTCCGGTTCAGGTCATCGGCATCGACCTCGATGACACCGAGGAAATCGTGGCCACATGCAAGCGCGACGCGCGTGTGCAGCGGATCCAGGTCCTGGATCTACCGCTCCCGAGGCCTCCGCCAGGCGGCTTCGAGTGGATCGAGGCCTATCGACTCTTCCGGCGCGGCGACTGGTGAACGAAGCGCCCGCCCGGGGACGGGGTTGAGGCATACAGGCCAGACGCGCGCTCGCTCCTGCCGCCCGAGACCTGCGCTCACTCGATGGGTCCACGCGCGCAGCGGAAGCCGACGCGGCTGTCACGCCACGACGGCTCATGGCGGGCGCGGTCGGCCGCGCGCACATGCGCACGGCGCACGCTGCGCCACGATCCCCCGCGCAGCACGCGGGTTTCCCCTTCCGCCGGGCCCGTCGGGTCGACGTCAGGCTCCGTCGTCTTTGGGTACGGACCGTAGCGATCCCAGCACCACTCCTGGACATTGCCTGCCATGTCCAGAAGGCCGAACGGCGAAGCGCCGCTCGGATACATTCCGACGGCGCTCGGGCCGGCGCGCTTGCCGCGCCCGAGCTCGTCGTCGTGCCCGTCCCAGCAGAGCTGGTCGTAGGGAAGCGCGTTGCCCCAGGGGTAGATCCGGCCGTCGTGGCCCCGGGCCGCGTACTCCCACTCGACCTCCGTGGGCAGGCGGTAGCCGTCAGCGCCGCGATCCCACTGAACCTCGCCGCCGTCGAGCCGGTATGCCGGCGTCAGGCCATCCCGCTCGGAAAGGACGTTACAGAAGCGGATTGCGTCCTCCCAGCTCACGTTGATCACGGGCAGCTCATCGCCCTCGATCGTGCTCGGGTTCTTTCCCGTCACCTCCCGGTACTGCCGCTGGGTCACCGGCACCCGCGCCATCTCGAACGCCGCGATCACCACCTCACGGCGCGGGTACTGGTCATCGAACGCGCCGGGCTCCCCCGCGTCGCTGCCCATCCAGAACCGCCCCGCCGGGATGGACACCATGTCCAGCAGCGCACGGAAGGACGGCGACTCGGACGGTGGCACAGGCGTCTTGCGCGGTGCCTCTCCGAGCATGTCGCGGACGACTTGAAAAAGGTTTTGCGCGGCCCCGCGGCGGGCCACATCATTCGTCTTGAGCCTCGTCCCGGGCGCGCCGCTTATCTGATGCTCCAGCGCTGCGCGAAGCGCCTTCAGCGAGCGACGATCGAGCTTCTTCACCATGCGCCCAGCAGCGATGATCGCCCAGTATTGCTCGAAGGCGGATCTGGATGAGTCGATGCCCCGCCGCACAAGTTCGAAGCACGCAGGATCCGGCGTGACGAGCACACCGGCGATCGCGACGATCCGATCTCCACCACCGCCGGCATCAAACCTCGCTGAGAGCTCCTCGGGCGTGAGCCCCGCGCCCTGGAGCGTCTTGTGAAACTCGCTGACCAGCTCGTCCAGCAGGTCGGTCCGTACTGCGCCGCTCCGCAACGTTCTCCGGATCTCCTCGTAGCGCCTCGCGCTTGAGTCGAGGCGATCGAGCAGCGTCCGTGCCGCCTTGAACCGGCCCTGCAGGAGCGCGCGGATGCGCTGACGATACCTGCCGTCCGGATCGGCGCGCTCCTGCGCGTCGAGCATCTGCGCCGTCCGCGCGAGCCCCGCCGCCGCACGTCGCGACGGGGCGCCATCGTCCAGCCCGGGCAGCGTCTCGTAACACGCGAGGAGCTGCCGGAGCGCACTCGCAGCGCCGCGCTGCTCCAGCTCCCGTCGCTCCATCTGCAGGCATACGTCCAGCGCCTCGGCCGAGACAGGGAGATGAAACGTGCGGCAGACGAGGTATCCTGCAACACGCGCTGCCGGGTGCTCGGAGTCCAGCAACGGGAGCACGAGGTCGAGCCGCGGCGCCAGCTCGGCGGCCTGGAGAGCGCGCACGATGCCGTGGACGATGCGGTCGCCCTCCGTCGGCGACCGCTCCACCAGGTACGCCTCCGCCCAGCGAGTGGCGATGTCCTGGACCCACCGCTGATGTTCGTCGGACCCGAGGACGTGCCGCGTCTCCTGGATCCAGGCGAGATACGCGGGGTCCAGCTCGGCAACGGAGGCCGTGAAGCCCGCGCCAACGTCGAAGACGCGGCCGATCACGGCACGGGCGAGCGGCTGCGCGTGCCGCGCGAGCAGCGGCGTGAGCACGGCGAGCGCCCTCTCCCGGGCGACCCAGCCCTCCGCGCCACGGAGCGTCAGCCAATCCTCGACCAGCCAGGGTGCCATGGCCGGCAGGGTCGCCTCGATGCGCTGGAGCTCTTCCTGGAGCGCTTGCTGAAACGCCGACGCCGGAGCCGCCGACGCCAGCGCCGGCACGGTATCCACGCCGGCCGCCGTGAGGAGCTCGGTCATATACGACAGACTCGGGAGCGACGCGTCGGCTCGGGACGACTCGATCGGGAGCGACGCGAAGACCTGCACCCCCAGAATCCCCACGAGATTCGCCATGCCGAGCGCGAACCGGCTGTAATCCCTTCTCGCGGCGGGATTGTGCAGCGCCAGCACGGCCATCACACGATCCACCAGAGCGCGTGTGTCCGATTGGAACCGAGGCCCCCCCTCCAGCAGCCGGAGCGCGCGCGCCTGCGTCGCCACGGGCGCATCCAGGTCCGGAGGGAGCTCCCGGATTGCTTCCGCGATCCGCTGCGAGGCGCCGCCTGTCCATGGCAGCGGAATCACCGGCTTGCCGCGCTCCAGCGCGGCGGTCGCGAGCTCCGCCACGAGCTCGGCCCCCCCGACGATGACCAGCGCGTCGCAGCGGCGGAGCACCTCGTCCGCCCACCCCTCCGGCGGCGAGGCCGCGACCTCGATGGTGCGGCCCCCCCGGAAGACAGGCCGCATGCCGCGGCGGACCACCTGCTCCAGGCGCCCCTCGACCGGCCGCCCGAGGCGCTCGCACTGCGCGGCGAACGCGCGCGCCGTGACCTCGTCCACGCCGGGGTAGCCGCCCGTCAGCAGCACATGGCCCGCGTCGGCGAGCGCCTCACCGAGCGCCTTGGCGGCCCAGGTCGTCACGTCGTGGAGCGGCAGGCTCGGAAAGCTCCCCGTGCCCGCGACCAGCACCCGCAGAGCCCTCGGCGGCTCCACGGGCGCCGGCTCCGGGGCGCCCGCCACGACCGTCTCCGGGCCGCGATCCACGCGCGCTGCGATCGCCTCGACCGGCACCGGCACCTCGAGGCGCACCCCCGCCACCTCCGTCGCAGGCCCATGCGCCGCCACGAACGCTGCCAGCGGCCGCGGCTCCCCGCGGCCCCACGCCGCCATGGCCTGCGCAAATTGCAGCAACATCGGAAATTGAGCCAGCGGCTCGGCCAGTCCCCCGATCAGCGACGCCATGCGTATCCACGACGCGAGATCGTCCGCGCCGAGCTCCGCCAGCATGCCCGCGAGCAGCGCCGCGGTCCGCTCGGGCGCGCCGTAGGCCAGCGCCGTGAGGCGCTGCGTCTGCGCGAGGGTGCGGTCGTAGGCATCCTCGGCGTGCAGCGCCGCCGCCGCCGCATCGATCAGGAACCCGGAGAGCTCCTGCACGCGCTGCGGGCCCAGGCGCGGGTCCTCGGTGAGCCGGCGGCGCAGGGCAGCGCGCACGTCGGGGGCCATCTCGTAGAGCTCCTCGCCGATCTCGGCGCAGAGCGAGGACAGGAGGAGATCGGCGACAGCGATCCACGGCACCCCGAGCGGCTGGCCCCGGACGTCGGTGCGGAACGCCGCCCAGAGCTGGTACGCGAGCTCCGGGGTCAGCGCCGCCGGAAAGGCGGCATGGCAGGCGAAGAGCTCGTGCGCGGGGCCGAAGCGCGCGCGGAACGCGTCGAGGAGCCGCGAGACGCGGTCCGGGCGGACTCGGCGGCGAGGCTCGGGCTGCACCTCAGGGGCCTCCGTGCGGATGAGGGCGCCGGCCGCGCAGCACGCGGAGCGCCGCGTCGAGGCCGGCGCGATCGGCCTCGAACATGGGGACCACCGCGCGGACCGCCTGCGCGCTGGTGCCCGGCCATCGATGGCGCGGGACGGGGTTGATCCAGGCGACGCGCCGGAGCTGGGCGCGGAGCTCGCCGAGGAAGCGGCGGGTCGCCTCGATGCGCTCGGTGGAGTAGGTGCCGCGCGCGGCGCCGGCGTCGCTGACGACGAGCGCGCCGGTGACGGCGCGCGGGCCGGCGGAGAGGACGTCCCGCAGGAGCACGAGCTCGCTCCCGGCGCCCTCGCTGTGGACGGCGAGCCCCGCGTCGAGCTCGAACGGCGTGTTGTCGAAGTACCACACGCCCACGTGCGCGAGGCGGCCGCCCCGGCGAGCGGTCTCCACGAGGCGCCTCGTCATGACCTGGAAGGGCGTCATGGACCCGTGCCGATCCACGAGCAGCAGGAGGCGCTCCACATTGGTCCGGCGCGCCACGAGCGCGGGGCCCAGGAACACGCCGTCACGTGCGATCTGCGCGAGGGTGGCGTCGAGATCCGGCTCGGTGCGGGGGCCCCGGCGCTCCATGCGGCGCAGGCGGCGCCACGCCTGCCGCATCTGCCGGGGGCTCACGGGCAGGTACTCGTCCGGCAGCGCGCGGCGCAGGGCGGTCGGCTCGACCTCGCCCGGCGCGCCGCGGAGCATCGCC
>NZ_JEMA01000163.1 GCF_001589285.1 Sorangium cellulosum
GTCGCCGCGGGGCGTCGGGGGGATGCGGGCGGGGACGCCGCTGCCTGGCGAGATGCCGCCGGGCGCGCCGCTGTCGCCGATGGCGAGCGCGGGGTTCGGCGTGGCGCCGTTCTCGCCGCTGGGCAGCGCGGTGCCGGCAGGGGCGCAGCCGGTGCGGATGCCCAGCGCGGCGCCGGCCGAGGCGCCGCTGTCGCCCAGGGGCAGCGTGGCGTCGGAGCCGGTGTGGAACGCCGAGCTCACCCAGAAGCTCGATTTCGATGCCCTACCGCCGGCCCCGGAGGCCGGGACGGGCGTGCCGCCGGCGCCGGCGTGGAGCCAGGACGAGCCGGGGAAATCGGCGACCGCGCCGCTCGCGCCGAGCCCGGAGGTGAGCCGGGCGGGGCAGTCGTCGCCGTGGGCAGCGCGACCGACGCCGCTTCCTCAGCCGACAGCGCAGCCGACGGCGCCGCGGCGACAGGAGATATGGAATCGCCTTCCCCCTCGTCCGGTCCTGGCGGCGCTGGCCGCCGGCGCGGCTGGGTTGCTCGGCGTGGTGCTCTTCTTTGCGCTGCGCTCGCCAGCGCCCGCGGAGAACGCCGCCGCGCCTGAGGTGCTGCCGGAGGCCGGCGTCGAGAGCGATGTGACCGCCGCCAGGCCGACGGAGGCGCCGCCGCCGGCGACGACGACTCCGCCTCAGGCATCGGCTGCGCCCGAGCCGCCCGGGATCGATGAGCCTGTGGATGCGGGCGCGGCGGACGCGGCGAACAGCGCGGCGAGCGCGGAGCCCGCAGGCGCGGAGCCCGCGGTGGCGGAGCAGAATCAGCCGGCGGCGCCGGCTGTATCGGTGGCCGCGGCGCCGCAGCGGACCCAGGGGCCGCAGCCGGCCCCGGCGCCGGTGCGGTCCGTCGCGGCGGCGCAGCCCGGGGTGAAGCCTCCCGTGCAGCCGACGGCGGCGCCGTCGCGATCGGCGCAGCAGCCCGCGGCCCGGCGGCCGGCTCCGGATCCGTGCGCGGGGAAGACGGGGTTCATCCGGACGAACTGCCTGCGGGAGCAGGCGAGGAAGAAGGACCCTTACGCTCCCTGAGCGGTGCCAGGCGGGCGGGCGCGCGGCGCCGTGATTCCAGCCGCGCGGGGGCAATGCTAAGCCCGCGCAGGCAGTAGGGCGCGGGGGCATATCTCGGAGCTGCTCGAGGCGTAGAAGCTGCTTCCGGGCATGCTGCTCGCCAAGAAGATACCGCCTGAGCCGCAAGCTCGGGCAGGGCGGCATGGGGGTCGTCTGGGCCGCGACCAACGAGGCGGGCTCGTGAAGGTCGTCTGGGCCGCGACCGAGGAGGCGGGCTCGTGAGGCTCGTGGATCGGTGCCTCCGGAGAGAGCGGGGGAGCCGAGGCGCCGGTCGCCGGGGCGAAGCCGGTGGTGATGCTTCGTGGGGCGGCCGTGATGCAAGATCAGGCCGCCGAGGCGCAGCGGCAGGCGGCGATGCAGCCCGAAGGGGCGCGCGTGTCACCGGCATCGCGGGAGAGCGACCCTGGTGCGATGCGGCCGGGAACGCGGGGGCGAGGAGCTGACCGAGGCGGAAGACGTCAGCAGGGGGTCACGGCGCCGGAGCGCGCGCTATAGAGCCGAGAAGTCCAGCAGGTCGCTGGCCTGACCCGCATCACCATCGTACTCGTCGCTGCTGCCCTCGCCACCGACGCCAGGCGCACCGCGCTGGACGGTGGCGCCGTCGAGGGACGGGAGGGTGTCCGGCGTGCCCTGGAAGGCGATGCCGAGGGAATGGCCGCCCTGACCGCCGCCGCCACGGCCGCCGGTGCCTCCCACGCCTCCCGGCCCGCCGGCGCAGCCATCCAGCATGCCGGCGATCGGGTCGCCGTTCATATAGCGCCCACGCAGTCCGCCTGTCCCGCCGCTGCCGCCCGGTCCGCCTGTCTGGCCTTCGGAACCATCGCCGCCTTTGCCACCCTTGCCGGCGATCAGGAGGACCTCACGGAAGGTGAGCTTTGCGTTGAGGCTCAGCAGGGCGATGCTCGACCCACCAGGAGAGCCGCCCTTGCCGCCTGCTCCGCCGCAACCGCCGGCGCCGCCGTTGCCGCCGCTGGCACCTCCATTGTTGAGACCAGGGCATGATGTATTCCCGCGGGAGCTGCCGCCGCCCCCGCCGCCCTGGGCGGTTTGCCCATTCTTGCCGTCGCGGCCGCGTATACCGGCGTAACCGAGACTGGAGAGCTGGCCGATGCCGCGTCCCCCTGCGCCTGCCTCGCCGAGATCACCATTTCTACCGCGCTGGCCATTGCTGCACGTGTTGTTTGTGGCATCGTAGCTGCCAGCGTTGGGGTTGATCTCCGCGCCGGGAGAGCCGCTGGTGCCGACGCCTCCGCGGTCCGCGTAGCCAATACCGGCTCGTCCACCGAGCGAGTCGTCAGAGATATCCGGTGTGCCGCAATCATTGGGCAGCGGCATTGCGGTAAACACCGTCTCCGCAGAGCATGCGTCATTGCCACGTGCGCCGTCGTTGCCTGGCTCGCGCTGCGCAGGAGGAGGCGCCCCCGAATCCCCGGGCGCCGCATCGCCTGCCTCGACGGTGCAACGAACCAGAGCGACCTTGCAGCGATCGGCGATCGCTGCAATGGCGGACTTCCCCGCATCACTCGAATCGATCTTCGGGGCGAGGATGTGGACATCCTCGAGGCGCACCGTGTCGCCCACGGCGCGCATCGTCAGAGGCACGACCCCGGGCGACGTCGTGAGGATCGTCTTTTTCTCACCATCCCATCCCCAGTTTGCCTTGCAATCAAGCCCACCATGGATGGTCACGCCCGCGGTCACCGTGACGACTTCTTCGAACCTCTCGGCGCAGGCGTACACGCGCCGCGCGCTCTCATCCTCTTTCGTCACGGCGAGCTGGATGGCCTGCGCGAGCGTCTTCACCGGCGCGTCGGGCGTCCCCGCTCCGTCGTCGCTCCCCGTGGTCGACACGAACACGCCGCAGCTCTCATCCGCGGTCCAGCTTTGCCCGTCGCTGGGCACGCACCCCACCGGCGTCGGCTCTCCCCCTGCGCCGCCTGTCCCTGTTGCGCCCCCGGTCCCTGCTGCGCCGCCTGTCCCTGCGCTGGTCGTTCCGCCGGCGGCCATGCCGCCCGCGCCCCCCGTACCGCCGCCGTTCTCGCTACAGTACAGGGGCTTGTGCTCGCAATCATCGTGGAGCGCGAACGGGAAGCAGCCGGCAAGATCGAGGCTGGCGGCCAGGGTCCCGAGGACGAGCAGCGCGGCGGTACGAGCAGTCCGAGGCATCATCCATTCTCCGTCGTCTTGAGGTCACCGTCGTCAGAACGCGCCGCCAACCGAGACCCCCACGTCGTGAAATCCAACCGTGGGCGTCACCCGCACGCGAGCCTCAGGCTCCGATGGCCCGCTCACGAAGCCATAGAGCAACGTCCCGAGGCCGACGGTGCCGGCCCCCACGAAGCTCCAGAACGCCACGTTGCTGTAAAGCGCGCTCTCGTCCAGCGCCTCGCTCTGCTGCACGCACGCCGCCGGTGGGGACGTGTTCGAGCACCCGCTCTGACCTCCGGTGGTCAGCTCATTCTTCAGCCTCTCGGCCTCGCCGGCCCTGTTGTTCGCCAGCACCGTGAAGAGCACGCCCGCCGCGGCGCCGACGCCTGTCGCGATCCCACCCCCGACGAGCACCGCCGTCCTCGCGCCGTCCCGCGACCCCCTGGGCGCCGTCGGGACATCCGGGCCAGCGCCGGCGCGCTTCGCGTCGAGCGCCGGGGCGCGCTTCAGCTCGAGGACCACCGTCTCCGTGCCGCCCGCGGTCGCCGCGACCGGCTGCGCCTGCGGCACGTGCCCGTCGAGCTTCGCGCCCACCTCATGCCGGCCCGGGTCGAGGAACACGGGATCCGCGAGCGGCGCTCGCCCGACGCTCGCCCCGTCGACCGTCACCTCGGCCCCGTCCGGCGCGACCCGCACCGTGACGGTCGCGACCTGCGCCCGCGCCTCCTGGAGCGACGCCTCCGCGCGCTGCCGCTCCTGGACCTTCGTCGCGGGGACCTCGCGGAGGTAGAGCGTGAGGTACTCGGCCGCGTCGCGGGGCTTGCCGACCCGGAGGGAGGCCACGCCCAGGTTCGAGGCGATCTGGTAGTGCGGCTTGATGGCCCACGCCGCGAGGAACGCCGCGTGCGCGTCGTCCCACTTCCCCGCCTTGGCCGCCTTCACCCCGTCCTCGAAGAGCTGGCGCGCCTTGTCCGTCAGCGCGTCGCTCTCCTGCGTCTCGGCCCGAGGGGCCGCCTGCTGCGCACCGGCGACGGGCGCCAGCAAGGTGATGGCTACGCTCAAGGTCCACAGCAGCGGGCGCTTCGTCGTCATGATAAGTCCGGCGTTGCTCCAGGGAGCTGCGGTTCGGAGAAGGTTACCGCAGCACTTTACCCACCCTGGAGCTCGAACCGTACCCCTTCCGAGCGGTGACGGAAGCTTTGGTGGTCCCGTTCCCCACGGGGTGCGACATGTGCAACGGCTCGGTCGCGTTTCGCTCTGCTGACTTCCCGGCGCCAGAGCAGACCTGTAGTATTGAAATCCGCCATCGCGGGCATCAGTCGAGCGGGCTGGACGAGCGGTCAGGGACGGCGCTGCGCACTGCATATGCCCTTCCGCCGGCCTGTCCAGCGCCGTCGTCGTTGCAGAGCATGCAAACAGAGCCGGTCAGGGGTCGCCCACGGAGCGATAGCTACTTGTCACGGCTGAGCAGTGGCCGAGCAAGCCGTATTGTCGGCAAAATTCCAGCATTCTTCTGCGAGGCCATTCGCGCCTGAGGCACCGTTGTCCGGAGCGATTCCTGCTCCCGGGGCGCCTGTACCTGCATCGCCGGGGGTGAATGAGACGTTGCTGATTCCTCGCAACTCCCCCCCACGCAGGGCGACGCCGAGGGCGTGACCGCCGTGACCACCGCCACCCGGGCCGCCATTGCCGCCCGGGCCACCGCTCCCGCCGGCGCAGCTCTCCTTGGCATCACCCGCCCGGGCCCCACGGGCACCACCTGAGCTGCTACTTCCACCCAGCTGGCCTTCTCCTCCGGGGCCGCCATCTCCGGCGTCGCTGGCAACAAGGCTCACTCCGTCAAGGGAGACAGTCGCCTCGACAACAACCAACGCGATGCTGGAGCCCCCGGGGTGCCCCGCGTGGCCCCCTTGACCTCCACAGCCCCCGCTGCCGCCTGCGCCGCCGCTGGCGCCGGGCAGCAGGACCCTGGTGGTGCTGCCCCCACACGTCCCTGCTGTTCCCCTGGCGCCGCCACCGCCGCCCCCACCTTGACCGGGCCTGCCCGTGCCACCTCGCTCAGCGGGCGCTCCGGTGTAGCCATTCGCGTCGATGGCGCCCAGGCCTTCGGAAGGACGGGCTGGCTCGCCAGGATCACCGGGCGCGCCATTCTTCCCTTCGGTGCACAGCTGGCCAGCCGTTTCTCCGGTGCCGGCTGCGCCTTGAGCCGGCTGTGATCCGGCAGGCTTCCCGGACGTGCCGTCTCCGGCATCGGCGCGGTCGTACATTGCGACAGTACCCGTCACGGTACCGCCGTCGCCCCCTTTTCCTCCTTCGGATTGCCCGTCAGCACACTGAGTGACTGGTCCTGCTGGACCCCCGTGCGTGGCTCCCGGGCTGCATGCCTCCAGGCCCGGATCGCCATTGGTGCCGTCGAGCCTCCGATCTTCCGCGATGGTGCCCGCCTGCGCTCCGTTCGTCGCCTCGCCGGCCTCGAGCCTGCTATTGACGATGGTGACCGCCCCGCCGTTCGCCAGCAGCGCGATCGACGACCTCCCCGGGGAGTCGGCGCCCGCGGCGCTGGCGTCCGCGGCGATGACGTCGAGGTTCTCGAGCCGGTTGTTGCCGCCGTTCAGCGTGAGGGCGATGGCGTCGGCCGGCCCCTGGAGCGCCGCCCGCGCCTCGGGTGACCAGGTCCAGGCACCGTCGCACGCGGTGAAGCCGCCGTAGATCTTCACTCCGTCGTTGAAGATCACGCCAGCGTCCTCGGAGTACGTCGCTCCCATCTCACCGCACGCATAGACGCGCTTCGGGCTCGTCGCGGCTGCCTCGGCGAAGCTCTGGAACGGCCGCTCCTTGCTGCCATCCCCACCGGCTGCCGCGCTCGACCTCACGAATACCCCACAGGACCCATCCGGAGGCAGGGTCTTGTCGGTGAGGTCGCAGTTCTTCGTCGGGTCGAGCTGGCCGCCTGCACCACCTCCCGTTGTGCAAGCAGGGCCTTCGCAGCCCTCTGATGGATCATAGCGATCCACGCACCCGACCGCCTCGGCGCCCATGGCTGCTACCGCCAGCAAGAGCACAGAAGCGAGACGGGCACGATGACGCATTCTGAATCTCCTCTGTTCCACGTACGCCCGCTCAAAACTTTCCGCTGACCAGGAGCCCGGAAGCCCCTGTTCCCAGGAGCGGCACCACCTGCACGGTCGGACGCGATTCGGATGACTTCATCGTCACGAGCCCGTAAACGAGCGTGCCAGCGCCGATCGCCCCACCCGCCACGAAGCTCCAGAACGCCGCGTTCGTCAGATCGACCTTGGCGAGGACCGTGTCCTTGAGCTCTGCGCACTTCACGGGATTGAGATCCGGGCACAGCGCGTATCCATCGCCTTCGGCGATCAGCTCTTGCCTCGACGTCTCCGCGTCGCCTGCCCGCCCGTTGGCCAGGAGCGTGAACACCACGCCCGCCGCCACCCCAGCACCGGCCGCGATCCCACCTCCGACGAGGACCGCCGTGCGCACGTCGTCGCGCGGCGCCCCTGGCACCGGAGAGAGCGATGTGTCGACGCGCCCCCCGATCTGGGCAGAGGGCGTGCGCTCGAGCTGCAGCACCGCCGTCTCCTTGCCCCCTGCCGTGGCCACGATCGACCGCGTCTCCGGCTCATGCCCGTCGAGCCTCGCGCCGATCTCATGCTTCCCCGGGTCCAGGAACACCGGATCCATGAGCGGCGCCTTGCCCACGGCCACCCCGTCGACAATGACCTCCGCCCCTTGCGGCGCCGCCTGTACCGTGACGGAGGCGACCTTCGCGAGCGCCTCGTTCAACGAGGCTTCCGCGCTCTGCCGCTCTTTCACCTTGGTGGCGGGTGCCTCGCGAAGATACCGCGTCAGGTACTCTGCTGCTTCGCGGTTCCTGCCCAGCTTGAGGCAGGTCACCCCCAGGTTCGACGCGATCTGGTAATGCGGCTTGATCGCCCACGCCGCGAGGAACGACGCGTGCGCATCGGCCCATTTCCCTGCCGCTGCCGCCTGTCTCCCCTCTTCGTAGAGCTGCCGCGCCTTGTCCGTCAGCGCGTCGGTCTCCTCGGAGACGGCCGGCGCGGCCGCCTGCTGCGCGCCGGCCGTCGGCGCCGTCAACGCCACGGCCACGCTCAAGCCCCACAGCAGGGGACGCGTCTTCATCGTCAGAGTCATCAGAAGTCTGGCTTCCCTTCGGGGAGAGGCGGCTCGGCCGTGCTCGACGCGGGCACCTTACCCCCTCGGGGTTTCGGTTCAAAGCGCCCCGTCGCGGCCCCACCCGCCTTGGGGTTCCTGGTCCGCCCCGTTGACTGCGTCTTCGGCTGCGGTTCGTCCTGCTGCGGCTGCTCTTGCCCCGCCTGCGGCTTCGCTGTCTCTGCCGGCGGTGACCACGGCGACGGCAGCGCCGTCGCGGAGGGCGCCCCGGTCGCCGCCGCGCTGGCCTCGGCGCTCGGCTCCGGCGGTGCTGCGCTCCCCGCGGACGGCGGTACGACGACATCCGCTCCCGTCGCGTCCGGCACGGCAGGCCCCACCCCGGGAACCCTCTGCGATACAAGCACCGCAGCCGCGCCCGCCGCCGCCGCGAGGCCGAGCCCCGCCACGGCCCAGATCCACTTCCGCGACGCCGCCGGCTTCTCCACGATGACCGGGATCTCGTCGCGCTCCTCCCCCGCGCCGCCGCCCGGCAACGGCGGCAGCGGCGCCGCGCCCCACGCGCCGCTCGCCGCCTGCCCCGCGGCGCCGCCGGCCGGCTGCCCCATCCGCAGAGGCCCCGTGTGCCCGGCCTCAACCGCCGCCGACAGCGCCGCGCTCCGCGCCACGCCCCCCAGCAGCTTCTCCGTATCGATGACCAGCGTGCCCTTCGGCCCGACCTGCTGCGACGCCGGCCCGCTCGCCGCCGTCATCCCCAGCCCCGCCGCGCCGGCCCCCGCCTCCGCCAGCCCGCCGCCCGCCCTGCCGGGCGCGTCATTCCACCGGACCCCCGCGGCCCGCTGCGACGGCGGCGCCGACCCGGCCGCCCGCCGCTCCCGCTCGTGCAGCGCGACCCCCGGCATCGCGCCCGCCGCGCCATGCGCCGGTGACCCCAGCGGGCCCGTCCCGCCCTGCTGCGCCGCGAACCGCTCGCGCCACCCGCCGAACTGCGGCTTCTCCTCCTGCTCGCCCTGCGGCCGCGCCCCGAACATCCCCCGCGCGATCTCCCCCTCGTCCTCCGAGACATCCTCGATCCGGAGCAGCACCCCGTGCCGCTCCTCCATCGTGACGTCGCGCTCCCTCACGAACCGCACCGACACCCCACCCGGGATATCCGCCTCGCGCCCGCTCGTGATCGACGTCCACTTGATGTTCGACCGGTACAGCACCGTCGCGATCCTCGCCGCCGCATGCGCGATCGCTCCGAACGGCTCATCGTGCTTGTGCACGATCACCACCCGCTTCGGCGCCGCCCCGTCGTCGACCTTCCAGTCCCACGTCGCGCTGCTCCGCCGCAGGTACGGCAGATCCCCGTACTCCTCGACGTACCGCTCCAGCACGTGCGCCACCCGCTCCGGCGCGTCGCGCACCGCGGCCACGTACTCGCGGTAGAACATGCCGGCCGACGAGTTGACCTCCGTCGCGTTCATCACGTGCCGGTAGAACGTCGCCGATGCCTCCAGCAGCGTCGCATACCCGAGGTCCCGATCCACCGCGACGAGCCCGTGCGCGAACGGCGGATTCCCCCGCCCGGCGTGGTCGACCGTCCCCCCGATCCGGAACCCGAAGATGAGACCCACCGCCCCGTGCCCCGGCTCGTGCTGCGTGTCGTCGCGCGACAGGTTCCCGATCGCGAACGCATGCGTCGCCCCCGTCGCAGGCTCGATGTACTTCATCAGCCGCGCCAGGTGGCTGAAGTGCGTCGTCGTGAGGGGCCCCTGCGGCACCTCAGGGCAGTACATGAAGTCGATCTGATGCCCCGGGATGTTCCCGTGCAGCACGTGATACCACGGCGCGTCCCCGGGAGCGCGGTACCGCGGGATCACATACCCCGAGGCGCCCTCGCTACCGTACATTGGGCCTGACCTGCTGCGGGAGCGGCTGCGGGAGCTGCGGGGCAGGGAGCTGCGCGGTCCGCGCCAGCGCCGGGTTCGGGCCCATGTCCTGCTTCATCCGCTGCAGGAGCTGCGGATCATACGCGTTCTTCGGGAGGATCCGCTCCACGAAGTGCGAGAACAGGTGATGCGTGCTGTGCCCGTAGCTCGCCGACCCGACCAGCACGCGAATATCGATGTTGTTCTTGTACCGCTCGAGGCTGTCGATGAGCGGCTTGTAATAACCGCGCGCCTCCTTCTCCACCTCGGCCGGCGTCCCCGACAGAACATCGGACTTGTTGATGAACAGCACGACCGCCTTGCACGACGCCAGCGTCTTCGGGCTGAAGAAGAACTGCAGCGACTGCGCCTGGAACTCCCGGAGCTGCTCCTGGATCCGCGACGGCTCGAGCTTTTGCCCGTCCTTGCCCGCCAGATCCACGACCATCAAGAGCCCATGGATCTCCTCCATGATGAGCTCCTGCTGGGCGTCCACGATGTGCTCGCCGCCCCAGTCGCCGATCTCGAACACGTGCTCCGTCAGCACCTCTTTCGTGAGCACGTGGCTCACCGTCCGCTCGTAACGCTCGATCTTCGTCCCCTGCAGCGTGCCGAGATCCACGAGCGGATTCGCCCACTTGAGCGTGAGCGACGTCTTGCCGGTCCACTTGATGCCGAGCGTCAGGATCTTGTAGCGCTTCTGCGTGATCTTCGGCCGGCTCTCGAGCTCGGCCTTGTACCAGTCGATCTCCTTCTGCTGGGCGTCGAGCCAGTCGACCTTCTGCCGGTCCTCGCTCCTCGCGATGTCGAGCGCCTGCTGGAGCTGCCCGAACTGCGCCCGCGTCTGATCGAGCTGGCTCTTGGCCTGCCGGAGCGCCTCGATGTGCTGGTTCGCGTCCTGGAGCTGCCGCCTGAGCTGCGTGGCCTGCATCAGCAGGAACACGGCGCCTGCGCCGCACGCCACCGCAATCAACCCGAGCACGATCGGTAGAACAACCTGCATGGCTTACAATCCTCGCGCCCCGCCGGGCGGCTCTCCCAAGATGGCCTGTCCCGTGCGGCCGGAAGAACGGCCAGCGCGGGCCGACCTGTATCCTGAGATCTCATCAGACCACGGCTCGCCGCAGCGTACAAGTCCGAGGTAATCCCCGGCACGAGCCATCCCTGCACAGCCCCGCATGGCCCCACACACCTCAGCCTTGCAGCGCTCCCATCCCGCAGAGCCTGCAAGGATCGCCGCCCGCAGCCGACGCCGCCTCTCCGGCCCTCGCCGCCTCTCTGGCAAGCCCCGCTACCTGCCTCTCCCGCTCACCTCGCGCCGCCGCCCTTCCGGGTCACCCGCGGCAGCGCCGTCCTCGTCTCCGGCGCGAGATCCAGCGTGTCCCGCTCCCCGGCCGCGAGCCGCAGCGCGCCCGCATACGCGATCATCGCCCCGTTGTCCGTGCAGCTCGCGAACGGCGGGACGAACAGCGCGAGCCCCCGCCGCGCGCACGCCGCCGCCATCTTCGCCCGGAGCCCCCGGTTCGCGGCGACGCCCCCCGCCAGCACCACCCGCTCGACCCCCTCGGACCGCGCCGCCCGCACCGTCTTCTGCACGAGCGCGTCGACCACCGCCCCCTGGAACGCCGCGCACAGGTCGTTCAGCGCCTGCCCCTCCGGCCGCCCCCGCTTCGCCACGTGGCGCGCCACCGCGCTCTTGATGCCCGAGAAGCTGAACTCCAGCGACTCCTTGCGCGCCATCACCGCGGGCACCGCCTCCGCCGCGGCCGCCGCGTCCCCCTCGGCCGCGAGCCGGTCGACCACCGGGCCGCCCGGATACCCGAGGCCGAGCAGCTTCGCCACCTTGTCGAACGCCTCGCCCGCCGCGTCGTCGCGCGTGGCGCCGAGCTCCCGGATCGCGCCGAGCGAAGGCCCGTCCACCCGGTAGATCGCCGTGTGCCCGCCCGAGGCGAGCAGCGCCACGTACGGGAACGCCGGCCGCTCCTCCGGCGCGGGCGCCCCGTCCCGCCGCAGGAACACAGCGAGCAGGTGCCCCACGAGGTGATCCACGCCGACAAGCGGCTTGCCCGCCGCCCACGCCAGCCCCTTCGCGGCCTGCAGGCCGACGAGCAGCGCCCCCGCGAGCCCCGGCCGCGACGTCACCGCCACGCCGTCGAGGTCCGCCGCCGCCACGCCTGCGCGCGCCAGCGCCTCGCGCACGACAGGGACCACCGCGCGCGCATGATCGCGCGCCGCGACCTCGGGCACGACGCCCCCGTACGGCGCGTGCAGCGCCACCTGGCTGCGCACGACGTCCGAGAGGACGTCGCCCTCCTCGGTCACCACCGCCGCCGCCGTCTCATCGCACGATGTCTCGATCCCTAGAACCCGCATGTCCCCGTCCGCCGCGTCAGCCTGAAGTTGCCGAACACCTGCCGCTGCCCCGCCGCGGGCGCCTCGCCCGAAGGGAGCGGCGCCTGACCCGGCCGGAGCAGCCGGACCTCGACCGAATCGTCGGTGCGCAGCGACAGGATCGCCAGCAGCGACTCCGCCTCCGGATCCGACGCGCTGACCGCGTAGATCGCGTTGCGCTCCCGGCCCTCCCCGAACTCCAGCCGCGACAGCGGATCGTGCGCGAGCGCGCCGATCGGCCGGAGCGGCGCGCCGTCGAGGAGGCGCCGCTCGGGCGTGGCGGCGTCGGGCGCCTCGTAGGTCCACAGCGCGCCCGGCGGGTCCGGGCCGTCGAGCGCGTCCGCGTCGAGCGACAGCCGCATCTGCACCCGCGGGCTCAGGCCGGCGCGGAACGCGCCGCCCAGCGTGATCGCGCCGCAGTAGGACTCGCCCTCGGCCGTCGAGAACCGGCTCACGTCGTCGCAGCCGGCCGCCCCGCCCGCGGTGACCGAGCCGGCGAGCGCGAGGGCGATCGGCGCGAGCCGCAGCGCGGGGCGCCGCGGCCCGGGCATGGCGCCGCTGCTCAAGGCGCGGCGCTCCGCATCAGCTCGGC
>NZ_JEMA01000164.1 GCF_001589285.1 Sorangium cellulosum
GAGCTGCTCCAGGAAGACGAGCACGTCGCGCTCCACCTCGCCCGGCGGCGCGGCGGCGAACGACGCCGCGATCTCGGCGGCGATCTGGCCCACGGTGCGCGTGCCGTCGAGGCGCACGGCGACAGCGGCGGCGACCGGGTTCAGCGCGAGGCCGCGCTCCGGGTAGAGCAGGATCTCGCGGCCCGAGGCGCGATCGCGCACGAGCCGCGCCTTGCTGGCGAGGATCAGCCGGTCGCCGGGCGCGAGCTTCATCTCGACGTCACGCCTCGGCGCCGTAGGCCGCCGCGATGGCGTCGAGCATCGCCCAGAGGATGTCGCACTTCGTGATGAGCGCCGCGATGCAGGCCTCCTGCGCGGCGCGCGTCGTCGCGCGCGCCGTCACGTAATCGATCGCCTCGGTCGAGTCGGCCCGGGCGCGCGTCACCCGGCTGCGGAAGTAATCGAGCGTCGCCCGGTCGACCCAGCGATAGTGCTGCTCCCACGCGACGACGCGCCGGGACATGAGATCGGGCGCGAAGAACTCCGTGAGCGACGAGGCCACCGCCTCGAGCAGGCTGCGCTCGCGCACGAGCGTCACGTAGGCGTCGCAGGCGAACCGCACAGCGGGCAAGACCCTCGTCAGGCCGGCGACCTCGTCGCGGTCGAGCCCCACGCCCTCCGCGAGCCGCAGCCACAGCGCGAGCCCGCCCTCGCCCTCGCGCGCGCCGTCGTGGTCGGCGATGCGGTGGATCCAGAGCCGCCGGAACGCAGGATCCTCGCTCTTCGAGAGGATCAGCGCGTCCTTGATCGGGATCCGCGTCTGGTAATAGTAGCGGTTCAGCACCCAGCCCTGGATCTGGCGGCGAGAGAGCTCGCCGCGGTGCATCCGCTGGTGAAAAGCGTGGTTGTCGTGGTAGCGGCGGGCGCCCTCGTCGCGCAGCCGCGCGACGAACGCCTCCCGCGAGAGCGGCTCGTCGTTCATAGGTCGATCACCAGGCCGTCGACGGCCACCTCCCAGCCCGCCGCCTCCACGGCGCGACGCTCGGGCGAGCCCTCGACGAGGATCGGGTTCGTGTTGTTGATGTGCGTGTAGATCTTCCGCCGCGCGCCGACGCCCGCGAGGAGCTGCAGGCTCCCGCCGTCGCCGCCGATGGGCAGGTGCGCCATGTCCTCCGCGCGCGCCTTGCCGAGGCCGAGCTGGACGAGCTCGTCGCTCGACCAGAAGGTGCCGTCGAAGAAGCAGACGTCCGCGCCGTCGAGGCGCGACACATACTCGCCCGCGGCCCCCACGGCCGTCGCGATGGCGGCGAGGCGCCCGCTCGCGGCGTCGCGGACCCAGAGGCCGATGTTGTCCTCCGGCGAGGCCGGCGCGAGGCCCTCCAGGTGCTTCGGCACCTTGCCCGGCAGCGGTACAGGCGTCACCGTCACCCCGGCCGGCGCGCCGTCCGGCCCGGCGAGCTCCGTGGGATTCTCCAGCTCGAGGCGCCGCCACACTGTCTGCCCGGGGAAGCGCTGGAGCGTGCGGAAGATCGTGTTGCCCTCGGCGAGGCCCCGGTACACCGGCTCGGTCGCGTAGACGGCGAGCGGCGTGTTCTCGCGCAGCGAGAAGAGGCCGAGCGCGTGGTCGAGATCGCCGTTCGTGAGGATCACCCCCGCGATCGGCGTGGCGCGGCCCGCCCGCGGCTGGAGCGGCGGGAAGGCCTCGATCTGCCGGTGCACGTCGGGGGACGCATTGACGAGGAACCAGCGGCCGTCGCCCGCCTCGAGCGCGAGCGCGTCCTGGGTCCGAGGGCGGACGCGCGGCGAGCCCCGGCGCGCCTCGACGCAGTTCGAACAGGCACAGTTCCATTGCGGGAGACCGCCGCCCGCCGACGAACCCAGGACGCAGAGGCGCATTCCGGTGCTCTCTCTTCGCCGTCCCTACCCGGTGCCCCTACTCCGCCTCCCCCGCGACCTCGACGCGCTCCGCCGGAGCCGGGCGCGTGAAATTGATGGGATCGAAATCGCTCTGGTACGAGCCGATCTCCGCATCCATCTTGATCTCGACAAACTCGGGCTTTTCGTAGCTCATCGGGGTCCTCCTGCTTTTCTCGCGATGTCGCGACGTTCGTCGCTAGCTCGAATGCCGGCGCGATTCGCCGCTTCGAAACCGGGCAATACGAGAATATGAGTTTCTGCACCGGACGTCCAACGTCAAGCCCGGGATGCAGACAGATCGCGTCCGGAATGCCCCGACCGGCCTCGCCCCTCAGGGCGTCCCTGAGCCGCGCGCCGCTCGTCCGGAGCAGGAGAGCGCGATCATGAATTTGCTTTGATCTCAAATGATCAGCGCGCTAGGAATTCTGCCATGAGCCTGTCTTTCTCTGGGCCGAAGGGGTGGATCGAGCAGCGCTGGATCGTGTACGCGCTGCTGCGCGACAGCATTCAACACCACATCGAGGACGGGGAGCCCGGCGAGGAGTTCGCGGCGATCCACGGCGCGGCCAGGGCGCTCGGCGGGCAGCGCGTCATGCTCCCGGCGCGGAGGCTCCACGAGGAGCTCCGGCGCGCGAAGGCCGCGCTCGCGGGGCGGCCGCTCGACGCGCTGGCGATCAGCAGCCGGACGCGCGCGGTCCTCAGCCTGCGCTGGCCGCCTCCGCAGGAGCGCGAGACGATGCTCGTCCGCGACTGGGGCGACTCGGTGCCGCTGCTCGGCGCCCCCGGCGGCGACAGCCTCGACGACGTCTTCGGCCACCTGGTCGATGGCCTGCTGCGCATCACGGAGGGGGCTTCCGAATCGGACCAGGTCGAGGTCATGGACCTGTGAGGGTCCCGCCGACGCAGGCTCACTGGATCCGGATGTCGATCGTCATGTCTCCCCCGCCCCGCTGGACCGCGATCGCGAGGTTGTCCGCGGAGCGCAGCCGGGCGTAGGCCTGGAGCGCGCTCTGCGGGTCGGTCATGTCGAACCCGTTGATCGAGCGGATCGTGTCCCCTGTGCGCAGGCCGATCGCGGTGAGCAGCGAGTTCGGCGTGACGCGGGCGAGGCGGACGCCGATCACCCGCTCTCCCTCCCGCGCGGGCACGATGCGCGCGGAGCGCATGAGCTCGCCCTGCTTCTCCAGGACCAGCTCGAGCGCCGTCCGGTCGACCACGAACTCGCGATCGCTCACCTTCCGGATCTTCGACGCGATCTCCGGCGGGAGCGCGCCGCGCCTCGGCTTCTTCGGCGCGGGGCTCGGCGCCGGCGCCTTCGCCCGCGCCGGCGCGAGGCGGTTGTCGCCGATGCGGACCTGGCAGCGGGCCCCGGGCTCCATGAGCCACACGCGATCCCAGCCGATCGCGAGCACGGAGCGGCCCTCGACCGGATCGCCCGCGCGGCGCAGGAGCGGCTCCCCCCGCCCGACCGCGATCGTGGCGAACGACCAGGAAGGGTCCTCCGAGGCGGCGATCAAGAGGACGCGCGCGCCGTCGCAGATCGGGTCCAGCAGGGGATCTCCGAAGGTGACCGCTTCCTCGTCCCCCTCCCCTTCCCCCGCGGGCCTCGGCGTGAGCGGCCCCGTCACCGAGTCGAACGGGTTCCGCGAGAGGATGGCCGTCGCGCTCGTCGCGTGCTCCCGGCGATCGTCGTCGGGCGGCGGCGGCTCGCGCGGCGGCCGCGATCGCGGAAGATCGGTGGTCCACGCCTCCTTGACGAGGGACGAGATCCCGAGCGCCTGATAATACGCGGCCGTCATGATCATCCCGCCGAGGAGCGCCGGGAAACATCGCTTGATGAGGAGTTCCGGAATCACCACCATGTCCCGTGGGCGTGTCTGCGCGACCGGGTGGGAGCAGCATCCGTGCCCAGGTGGCTTGAGAGTTGCTGCCCGCCCGCGGCATGAAGAGAGCGCCGGCGCCGGGATACGCGCGGCCGTCGATCCGATCCGGTCGGCCGCGAGGACCTCTGGGAGCATTGATAGAGTGCGACATGGTGTCGCATCTGGGACATTGGATCGCATGAACGCGTCCACCCGCGAGGGACGGAGCACGATGGGGCTGACGCTCCGGCTCTGGCTCATGCTGCTCGTGCCGATCGTCCTGGCCGTGGCGCTCTACGGGGCGGTGATCCACACGACGCGGCACCAGTTCCTCCGCAGCCAGGCGACGGCCGAGCTGCGCCACCACGCGAGCCTGGTCGAGGCGGCGATCGGCGGGGCCGTGGAGCGCGGCCAGGTCGAGCTGCTCAAGCACCGCATCGAGCGGCTCGCGCAGGCCGACCACATCCTCGGGATCGCGGCCTTCGACGAGCGCGGGGGGCCGATCCTCGTGACGGATCCGATCGCCGGCGAGGCGGCCGAGCTCGCGGCGCTCGCGCGCAGGGCGCTCGCCACCGGCTCCGAGATCGAGGAGGAGCAGGCGCTCGGCGACGGGCCGGCGCTCGTCCGCACGGTCACGTTCTCGCAGCGCGGCCTGTCGGTCGTCGCCGTGGTGGTCCGGGAGCTGCGCTACCTGGACGCCTTCGCGAGCAGCTCGAACCGCGGGCTGGCGCTCGCCGGGGCCGCGCTCCTCGCCGCCACAGCGCTCATCGCCGCGTTCGCGAGCCGCGCGACCGTCGGGCGCCCGGCCGGCGCGATCGTGGCGGGCGTCGAGCGCGTGGCGCGCGGGGAGCTCGGGGTGACGGTGCCCGAGGCGGGCGCCGAGGAGCTGCGGCGGCTCGCGCGGGCGTTCAACGCCATGACCGCCTCGCTCGCCGAGGCGCGCGCCCGCCTGGAGCAGGAGCAGGCCGCCCGGGCCGCCGTCGAGCGNCGCGCGCCCGCCTGGAGCAGGAGCAGGCCGCCCGGGCCGCCGTCGAGCGCAAGCTGCAGCAGGCGCACGCGCTGTCGGCCGTCGGGCAGGTGGTCGCCTCGATCGGCCACGAGATCGGCTCGCCGCTCAACGTCATCCTGGCGC
>NZ_JEMA01000165.1 GCF_001589285.1 Sorangium cellulosum
GGTTCAACAGGGTCCACGGGCGCCGGGGGTCGCGCCCCCAGTCCCAGCAGTCAAAGCCGCCGCGGAGATCCACGCCGGAGGGCACCCTGATCTGATTCACGATGAATCCCTCGTTGCAGAGGAACACGCGCCCCCGTCCGGCGCGCGCAAGCTCGATGGCGCGGTCGATGGTGTACACCGGTTTCGCCTTCGTGCCGGGGTTGCTGTCGTCGCCGCCACCGACGTTTCCGGCGACGAACACGCCGCAGCCGTCGTCCAGGATGTCGGCGGCGATGTGGTCAATGCAGACCGACTCCGGGGGCGGCTCGTCCTCGCACGAGGTGCCTTCACAAGGCGTCACGCCGGGGTCGTTGACGCCGGGCGCCGTTCCGCAGCCGGTCGCACATGGCGATAGCAGAAGGACCAAGGTAGCCGCGATCGTCTTTCTCATGGGCGTCTCCTGGCGTGCGCCGCCCGCACAGCGCGGTTCATCGAGGCGTTTCCGGGGCCGGCGCATCGAACCGGTACCAGAAGAGCGCAGTGCCGTCTTCCCCCTGGCCGAGCCCGCTCTCCGCAGTTGCATTGGCGCCGGGCCCCCCCTCGCCGGCCTGTCCGGGCACGACCGTCGCATGCGGCAAGATGGCCACGGCGGCGCCCATGGAGGCGATGCCGAACGAGTGGCCGCCGAGACCGCCGCCGGCGTCGCCCCCGCGGCCCCCGTCGCCGCCAAAGCCGCCACGGCACCCGCGCGACGAGTCGGTCGCAGCACCGTGGCCCCCGAGACCGCCGTCCCAGCCAATGCCTCCCCACTGGCCCGTTCCGCCGACCCCGCCATCGCCGCCCTTGGCCCCGCGGATCTCGCCGGACTCGACCGTGAGCTCGCTCCCCTGCAAGGCCACGATCGCGATGCTCGCGCCGCCGTAGTCGCCCCCCTGACCGCCCTTGCCCCCGCAGCCGCCGCTGCCGCCCGATCCGCCGGCCGCGCCGCCCTGGGGCCGACCTGCCGGACACGCATTCCTGGTGGGGTCACGCCCCTTGCCGCCGCCGCCTCCGCCACCGCCCTGGCCGGCGCCGCCCCTCTTCCCGTCCTCCCCGCGGACGCCGAGCCATCCATCGATGCCCAGACGGCCAGGGCCGACCGCTCCGGCGGCGCGCTCCGCAGGGGCGCCGTTGGGTCCGTTCTCCCCGTCCCAGCAGGGCATGGTGACCGCGCCGGAGCCGCCCAGGCCTTGTTCGCCCGGATCCCCGACCAGCTCCGGCCGTCCCAAAGTCCCACCGCGGCCCCGCTCGATCCCGCCGTCGCCCCCGTATCCACCCGTCGACTCGATGCCCTCGCCGCACACGGTCACGACCGGAAGGGCGCCCCGCGCCGCGTCCGCGGTGCAGGCGTCCGCGCCGTCGTTCCCCACCGTGCCGTCCGTGGCTCGGGAGCTCGGCGCGTCCTCGCCCGGCTCTCCCTCCTTGCCATCGCCCGCGAGGATCGCGCTCTCCCGCACGGTCGCCCTGGCCCCGGGGCTCAGGATCATCGCGATCGACGACTTGCCGTCGCTCGCGGAGCCGTCGGCCGCCGCCGCGCGCACGCCGAAGATCATGGACGTCGCGTCGTCCCCCGTGATGAACGCATCGTCTCCCCCGAGGACCCGCAGCGGGATCCCCACCGGCGGAGCGATGATCGTCGGGTGATCCGGCCCGCCGAACGACCCCTCATACGACCACTCGCCGCCGCCGTCGCAGCGACGCCCGCCCCACAGGTCGACCCCCGAGGGCAGCGTGATTGCCTCCTCGAACACCCCGCCGCAGGCGTATACGCGCCGGGTCGGCGCTTCGCCGTTGCCTCGTCCGCCCGCGGCGAGCCCGATCGCATGTTGCAGGGTCTTCACCGGCGCGTCCTTCGTGCCAGGGCTCCTATCGTCACCCGACAACGGGCTGACGAACACCCCGCATTCATCCAGCGCCGGCGCCGTGCCAGGCTGCCCCTCGCACGGACCGGGCGGAGGCACCGGATCGGGCTCGCACGCCTCCACCTCCCAGCAAGGGTCGGAGTACGGGCACCCCGTCAGCGTGCTCGCCCCGCACACGCAGATCGCAAGCGCGACGACAACCCTCGCCATGCGCCGGCCTTCCTTCGAACGCATCCGTCCCGCCCCCGATGTCCTCACCACAGCCCCTCGATTGTCACGCCGATCTCTCGCCCCGTCGCCACGGGCGAGGCGTGGATCCGATCCTGAGCCGGCGTGAGCCCCAGGAAGGAGAAGTCCGTGAAGAAGGACGCGGCGGTCGCTGCCCCGATCACACCGCCGGCGATGAGCATGGCCGTGCCCACGGCCGCGGACAGGTTGCGCTCGTCTCGGAGGCGGACCAGGTCAGCGCAGCCCGGGCGGTCCGCCGCTTGCCAGCACCTGGACCCGCTCGCCGTCGCACCTCCGTTGAGCCCGTCGCGCCGTTCGCTCAGATCGCCGTCAAGGTTGGTGGCCCGGATCATGAGAAGGCTCCCCGCGGACAGGGTGGCCGTCGTGGCGGCGATCCCCGCGATGCGCAGCGTCGTCGGCCGCCACGCCGACTGCCCGGGAGCCTGCGGGCGCGCAGCGGGCGGCGCGCTCAAGGGCTTGGGCACCGCGGGTGTGTTGTCCTTGGCGCTGCTCTCGGCCGAGCGCAGCAACTGGAACGTCATGATGCGCTCGGTCCCCGCCTGCGCGTCCAGCGTCTGGGTGCTTTCCCCACGTCCCGGTGCCAGGGCCCGCACCATGTGCTTGCCAGGCTCGAAGAACAGTGTGTAGGTCCGCCTGGGCCGGCCGATGGACTTGCCACCGACGAACACCTCGGCATCCGGCGGATCCACCGACACATAGAGGGTGGCGAGGAACGGAACGGCCTTGGCCAGTCCGTCCGCGAAGGCTCTTTGCTGCGCAGGAGAAAGCGCCTTGCGCCGCTCAAGGCTCCAAGCCAAGTGCTCCGCCGCGTCACGGAACTTGCGCAACTTGAGCTCGCTGAGGCCCAGCTCTCCAGCGATCTCGGCGGACTCTCTCTCTGTGACGGACGTCGCGTCGATCGCCTCGAAGGCCGCCTTGTAGGCGGCGTGTGCCTCGGTCCACTTTCCCAATGCCCGAGCTCGTCGGGCGTGGCGAAGAGGGTCCTTTACGATCGAACCGTCACTTCGTGCGGATGCCGGATTGCGGTCCTCCGCACGGGCGGGGTGCGTGACGCCGATCGCGACGCCGAGCGCCAGGCACATCCAGAGGGATTGCGCAACCAAACGCATGCATGAACGGTACTCGCGCCAACCGTGGGGCGTCAACGGCGGCCAAAATTTCATGAGGTGAACGGTCGGATGGGAAAATCCCGCCCGATCGGGGAATGCTGCACGCTCGCACCTCGTGCAGTCGCGTGCTGCGCAGGTCTACTGTCGCACCTTGTCCGACGGATGCTTGGGGCCGCTGTGCACTTTTTTGAAGCCTTCCAGGTGGCTCAGGTGTTCTACCGGTTATGGGCGAGCCAGGCAGCACCCCCACCGCCTTCAAGTTCTTCCGGCGCCTCGCGAGGCGATCCGGTGTCCCTGCGCGACACGCAGAGGACATCGCTCAGGAGGCGTTGCTGCGGGGAGTAGAAGCGGATCAGCGGCTCGATCTCGGGGAGGGCCGGGCGGCCTACGGTGCCACCATCGTCCTGAACCAGGCGCGGAACCACGTCCGGAACGCACGCCGTCGGGGGGAGGTCCTGACCTCGTTCGACGACCACGAGCTTCAAGCGGAGGGCCCGACCCCGGAAGAGATGCTCCGCAGGCAGCAGCGGGAGGCGCTCCTCCGCGACCTGATCAACCAGGTCGACCCCAAGTACCGCGACGTCTTGATCAAACACGAGCTCGAGGAGGTGCCGCTCGTCGAGATCGCCTCCGAGCTGGGGATCAATCCAAAGACGGTGAGGACACACCACCTCCGAGCGCTCCAGGACCTTCGCGCGGCCGTGGAACGCCGGAGGGCGCGGCAGCGCTCGCGCGGATGGGACGACGCTGCGTGCGTCCCGCTCGCCTTCGGTCTGCGCGGCCGCGAGGGGTGGCCGAGCAAGTTAGGCCGTCTGGGCATCAAGATCCTGGTGCAGGGCGCGGTCGTCGTGCTGATCGGCGCCGTCATCGCGACGTTGCCCGACTCGTTCAGCCCGGAGTCGTGGTCGCGGGCGGCGGTGGTGCGCGCACCTGCGCCCGCACCGGCGGTGGAGGAGATCGCGCCGCCTTCGGCCCAACTTCCCCTGCGCGCTTCGGCCACGCCGACCGGGCAGGAGATCGCGCAGCCGGCGCAGGACCGAGACGCACGGGCGCCTGCTCCGTCAGGCGCGCCGGTTCGTGGTCCCTCGCTCCCCGTCCGCGCCGTGGTCCCAGCTGTCAGCGAGCGCGAGCAGCGCCTCATCGACGAGGCCCGGAGGGCCGTCGAGGACCACAACGCGGTCGCAGAGGCGCGCCGATTGCTTGAGACACATGCGCGGGAGTTCCCGCGAGGACAGCTCGCCGCGGAGCGCGAAGCGCTCCTGGCGCAAATCCGCTGAGTCCTCGGCGTCTCTCCGACGGCCAGCAGGCGGTGACGGAAGTGATGTCGTCGGACAGCACAAGGCCGAGATCCGCCTTGCGTTCAGACAAGGACGTTCACGTCCAGGAGACGAAACGCGATGAATGGGATGGAGGATCTACTTGGTGCGATGTGGCTCATTTCGCCGCTCGGGCTCGCGATGATCGCGTGCGTCGCGATCGGCTTCGCGGTCACCGCGCGCGAAGCGCTGGGACGCGAGCGCGGTCTTCGCGAGGCGCGCGAGGAGGCGCACCAGGACGAGGAGGCAGCCCTCGACCGAACGGGCACGGATCACAGCTGGCTCCAGCCCTGCATGCGGAGCCGATTGGGAGGACTTCGAGCGCTCACCCCTGAACACGACCCTGCCGGGCGTAGGAAGCCCCGGAGCACCCTAGCTGAGGAAGCGCCGGCGCAGACCCGAGAAGAAGGCGGTCGGAGAGCCAGGAGGGCAAGCCTGGGCGGCAGCCCAAGGGAGGATGCGTGGAATCCGAGGATCAGAGATCGAAGCTCAAGCCGTTGGTTCAAGGAATGGAGTGGCGTGTAGTTCCGTTGAGCAAGGGGCATGTGCACGCGCTCATCGAAGAAGGATTCCATGCGTACCACAGCGCTCCAGCGGGCAAGGTGGCAACGGCGCTCCTGACGTTCGCTCGAACGGTCCTGGACGAGGCGACTCCTGGTTGGCGCGATGAGCCTGAAGCTCCTGAAACCCGTGCGCCAATCTGTCGTATCTCACCGCTCGAGGAAGCGATGAGCCGTTGGGTCGATGGCGACGAAGACGGGCGGCGGCGGGTACTCGCAATCCTGGACGCGATGGGCGGGAAGGATCCCGCCGCACGCGCGGCGCACGCGGTGCTGGCCTGGGCCGCGCAAGTGTACGAGCTCGCGAGAGCGGGTGTACAGGGGTAGGAGATCGGCGCGAGGATCGTCTCGCGCGCGAACTCGATGGCGTCAAGGAAGTCAAGAGAATTCTTCTCTCTGGCGTTCTTGGCGTCCTGGCGGTTCTCTCCTTAACTCATCCCGGCACCGCGCTGCCGGATCGTCGCCGTTCTGGCCGATGCGGGGCGCCGGTCAGCGCGTCACGCTCGTGTCGGGGCCGGCGCCCTTGGGGGGCTCGTAGGGCTCGGGGCTCTTGCCGGCGGTCCTGAGGTTCACGAGCTTGTTGAGCAGGTCGAACCAGAAGGGCGCGCCGAGGGACGCGGCGGCGGCGGTGATGAGGATGCCGGGGCTCACAAGCCGGTCGAGCACCCCGCGGATCCAGGCGACGATGCCCTGGCCGAGGATCGCCGCGAGCGACTTCCAGAGCGTGGGGAAGCTCATCTGCTCGGGGGCCTGCACGCCCCAGGTGATCTTGAGGTCGAGCCCGGTGAGCTGCTTGTGCGCGCCCCCGCCCTGGGCGAGCGCGGCCATGACGTCCTCGTCCTCTTCCATGCCGCCGTCGAGCGGCGCGGCGCGGGGCGGCGTCTTCGCCATCTCCTGCGCCGCGGCGATCATGGCGGCGCGCACAACGGCGTCGCGCGAGAGGGCGCCCGCGAGCTTGATGCTGTCGGCGTTGAACCCGATGCAGAGGACGAGCGCCGTCGCGGTGATGATGAGCTGCGCGCGGCGCTTGTAGCGCCCGGCCGCCCGGTCCATGGCGTCGTTGAACCACCGCTCCAGGCGGATGTTGGCCTCGCGCATGTCCCTGACCGTGCTGTCGACGATCGTGGAGAGGGCGCGCCGGAGGTCGCTCTCCCCGGGCATGCGCTCGATGATGCTCCGCAGCTCGCCGAGCGGCGCGTCGTCGCAGCGCGGCGGCGCGGC
>NZ_JEMA01000166.1 GCF_001589285.1 Sorangium cellulosum
CGCCCGCGGTCAGGGGAGCGGCGCACCGCGCCCGCGGTCAGGAGAGCGGCGCAGCGCGCCCGCGGTCAGGGGAGCGGCGGGTAGGCTGGACCGAAGTTCGCCTCGACGTAGTCCTTCGTGGTGAGCAGCGGCGTCTTCGTGTCTGCGTTCCGGTAGAGCGGCTGGACGACGCAGGTCTGCTGGCCGCACTCGTCGGGCTCGGGGAAGATGACGTCGGCGACGAGCCAGAACCTGTCGCGGACGTCCCCGGGGGCGAAGGCGACGGGCAGCTCGGGGCTGTAGAAGCCGGTGGGCCCGAGATCGGCCCCGAGGGCGCTGTTGCAGAAGATCTTGATGCGCGGGTGGATGTCGTGGGGCACCCCGCCGTGAGAATAGTAGTGCACGCCGACCCGCATCCACTGGCGCTTCGGGGGGAAGTCGACGTTGATGTTCTCGGGCGCGCAGAAGTATTCGTGGTCGGGGCTGGTCGCGGTGGGGTCGCAATTCGCGTTGTCGAGGTCGAGCCGCGGGTTGTGGCAGCCCATCTCGTTGTCCCGCCAGAGCTCCCCCACGCCCCGGGGGGCGAAGAAGCAGGAGTTGTTGCTGTCCACCGGATCGAGGAACCAGTTCACCGGATCGGGCGGCGTCGCGCTGTCGCTGAACCAGCGGAGGTTCGATCCGGGCGCAGAGCCGTCCGGGCCGGACGCGAGCTCCTTGATGGTGCAGTTGCGCCAGCCGCAGTCGAACGCAGAGCCCGCGGTGGCCCACGGCTGCGTGTTGTTCGGCTTGTGCAGGTGCAGGTCGAGATCGACAGAGCCGAAGTCGTGCTCCCACTCCAGCTCGACGCGCAGCCCGCCGGCGCCGACGAACAGCGGGTACTGACAGCTCTGGGTCGCGCCGCTCGCGACGCGCTTCGTGTACGTGACCGTGTACTCGCCCGACTGGAGCGGCTTGAAATCGTCCGCGGGGTTCGCCCCGCTCACGGCGGGGCACGGGTCGATGCCCTCGGGGCAGGCCACGGTCCACCGCTCGGAGCCCTCGACCGCATCGTCGCTGAAGATGCCGGTGCCCGTCTTGAGGTCGACGTTGGCGAAGGGCGGCGCCTGGATCGGGTAGCAGGCGACGGAGCTGTTCACGTAACAGGCCTCGTCGGCGTGCACGCCGCCGACGCACGGGCCCCACGTGCCCGTCTCGTCGCAGAGCTGGGAGCCGGGGAAGCACCCCTCGCTGTTCCGGAACGACGGGTCGCCGCGGAAGCAGGAGTGCGCCTGGCCGGCGACGCACGGGCAGGTCTCGTCGATCATGCCGTTGCAGTTGTCGTCGAGGCCGAGGTGCGCGCCGGTGCACAGCTCCTCCTCGCCGCACGCCGTCCCGCACGGGTTCACCGTCACGTCGTCCGACGGCTCCTGCCCGCCATCGATGTCGAGGAGGCCGCCCAGCCCGCCCGGGGCGCCGCCCTCGCCGGCCGTGGCGCCCGCCCCGCCGTGGCCGGCGTCGCCCCCCTCCCCGGCCCGGTGTCCGCCACTGCCGCCGGGATTGACCCCGCCCGTCGCGCTGCAGCTCGCCACGACGCCGGCGCTGGACGCCGCGACGCCCGCGAAGATGAGGAGCGAGGAGGAGAAACGCAGTCGACCCATGAGACCTCCATTTCGAGGGATCCTCGATGCGGGGACAATACGGGCTCACCCCCCGCCCGACACCCCCGGCGTTCCAGGAGCTCATGCGAGTGTAGCAAATTCACCAAGCGACAGCGTTGCTGTAGCCGCGGGACAGCGCGCCTCCCGCGTCGGGGCGCTGCCACGGATCCGGGGGCGATCGACGGCCTCGCGCTGCCGCGCGTCGCCTCCGCGCAGCCGACGACGCGCGGCGCCGAGGCGTGAGGAGCGGCGCGGCAGGACACCGCGTCATCGGGGCCGGCGGGCCACCGGCGCGCCGGGCCGCGGCGCTCATGGCGGCATCTGCGCAGGGCCGCGGCGAGCCCGGAGGCGGGCGCGTCAACCGAGGATCGGCAGGTGCCTTCCGCCCCCGGCCTTCGCCGGCTGGGGCTGCTGCGCCTCCGGCTGCGCCGCGGGCGGAGAGGCCGTCTCCTCGATGTGCACGCCGGACCGGAAGCGCTGCTCGCCGCCCGCGATCTTGCGGTGCGCGAGCGTGTGCTGCATGAAGTTCAGCGGGAAGAACCCGGCGAGCTGAATCCAGCTCGACTGCCGTGACAGGGTGAACCTGCGCCATATCGACGTGGGCGAGTAGAATTTCGTCCACGCGGACACCCACCCCTCCCGGAGGCGCTCCCGGGACATCTGCTTGGGCACGAAGTAGGGTGAGCCGGCGTCGTGGTCGCGGCGCAGCCACCAGCGCTCGTCGGTGAGGCGCCCCTCGGCCTTGAGGCGGCGGTAGAGCTGCGTCGCCGGATACGGGGTCAGGATGGCGTACAGCGCCATCGTCAGCTTCATGTCGATGCCGAACTCCACGGTGCGATCGAACACCTCGGGGTCGTCCGTGTCGAAGCCGAAGACGAAGCTCCCCCAGACGGAGATGCCGTGATCGTGGAGCATCGCCATCGTCTCCTTGTACTGGGAGGGACGGTTCTGCCGCTTGCCGGTGAACTTGACCGTCTCGTCGTCGATGCTCTCGAAGCCGATGAAGAGCGCCTTGCACCCGCTCTCGGCCATGAGCTTCACGTTCTCGAGGCGCTTGACCGCGGCGAGCGAGCACTGGCCTATCCAGTGCTTCTTGAGCGGGATCATCCGGGTGAACAGCTCCTTCGAGTAGGCCCGGTGGATCATCACGTTGTCGTCCGCGAACATGATGAGCTTGCCGAGCGACCTGAGCTCGCTCAGCACCTCGTCGGTCGGGCGGAACCGCATCGTGGTGCCGTTGGCCGTCGATACGCTGCAGAACTCGCACGGATAGGGGCAGCCGCGCATGGTCTGCACGACCTGGAACGGGATGTATTTCTTCGACGTGAACAGATCGCGCCGCGGGGCGGGCCTGCCCGCGAGGCTCGGCAGCTCGGGGCGGTAGATCGGCTTGAGCTCGCCGCGCTTCGCGTCCGCGAGCAGGGCGGGCCACGCGTCCTCGGCCTCGCCGACGACGACGGCGTCCGCGTGCTGCATCGCCTCGTCCGGGCACGCGGTGGGGTGGATGCCCCCGAGGACGACCTTCACGCCGCGCCTGCGGTACGCGGCGGCGATATCGTAGCTCCGGCGCGCTGTCTTGCTGTCGACGCTGATGCCGACGAGGTCGACGTCCTTGACGTCGCGCTGGAGATCGAAGGGCTGCACGACGTCATCGGTGTAGATGACCTCGTCCTCGGGGGGCGTGAGCGCCGCGAGCGTGCCGAGCCCCACCCGGGGCAGGTAGGCGGAATCTTCGCTTGCCGTGGCGATGAGCTCGATCTGCATGGCGGATCGTGCTTATCACGGCGCCGCGCCGGCCCCTACTGCCCAGGCGCGCCGCGCATTCCGCGCACCCGTTGCCCCGCGCTCCCGGAGCAGAGCCCGAAGGAGTCTCACGACGCATGAGCTTGCTGTCTGACGCCGCCATCTTCCTCGGCGCGGCCGTCGTCGCCGTGCCGCTGTTCAAGCGGATCGGGCTCGGCGCGGTGCTCGGCTACCTGGTGGCGGGCGGGCTCATCGGACCGTGGGGGCTGCGGCTCGTCACCAACGTCGAGGCGATCCTCCACTTCTCGGAGCTCGGCGTCGTGCTGCTCCTCTTCCTCATCGGCCTGGAGCTCCAGCCGTCCCGGCTGTGGGTGCTGCGCCGCGCCGTGTTCGGCCTCGGCGGCGCGCAGGTCGCTGTCACGGGCGCGCTGATCGCGGCGATCGGGGTCGCGCTCGGCCTGCGCGTCGACGCGGCGGCCATCGCGGGCGTCGGGCTCTCGCTCTCGTCCACGGCGTTCGTGCTGCAGATCCTGGCCGAGAAGGGCCAGATGCAGGCGCAGCACGGCCGCTCCGCGTTCGCCATCCTGCTGTTCCAGGACCTCGCCGTCATCCCGCTGCTCGCTGTGCTGCCGCTGCTCGGGCCGGGGGCCCCGGCCGAGGGGGGCGGCGCCCCGCCCGAGGGGGGCTCCCTCGCCTCGTCGCTCACGGCTGTCGCCGTGGTGCTCGCCGTCGTCGTCGGCGGCCGTTACCTCGTGCGGCCCGCCTTCCGGGCCATCGCCGCCGCGCACGCCCACGAGATCTTCACCGCCGCGGCGCTGCTCGTCGTCCTCGGCTCCGCGCTGCTCATGGTCCACGTGGGCCTCTCCATGTCGCTCGGCGCCTTCATGGCGGGCGTGCTGCTCGCCGACTCGGAGTACCGCCACGAGCTCGAGGCGGACATCGAGCCGTTCAAGGGCCTGCTCATGGGGCTCTTCTTCATCGCTGTCGGCATGTCGGCGAACATCGGCCTCCTCGCCGACCAGCCGGCGCTCGTCCTCGGGCTCGTCGTCGGCGTGATGGCGCTCAAGGCCGCCGTCCTGTTCGGCCTGGGCAGGGCGAGCGGGCACGGCGCGGGCTCCGCGCGCGACCTCGCGCTCACGCTCCCGCAGGGGGGCGAGTTCGCGTTCGTCCTCTTCGGGCTCGCCGCCGCGCAGGGCATCCTGGACCGGCGCCTCTCCGAGCTCCTTGTCGTCGTTGTCACCCTGTCGATGGCGCTCACGCCGCTGCTCATCGCCGCCGGCGACGCGCTCGTCCGGCGATGGCGGCGGCCCGGCCCGGCGCGGGCGTTCGACGCGATCGAGGACAGCGACCCCAGGGTCATCATCGCCGGCTACGGCCGCTTCGGGCAGATCGTCTCCCGCGTCCTCCGCACGAGGAAGATCCCGTTCACCGCGCTCGAGGCGAGCGCGGCCCAGGTCGACTTCGTCCGCCAGTACGGCAACAAGATCTACTACGGCGACGCCTCCCGGCTCGACCTGCTCCGCGCGGCGCGCGCCGACAAGGCGAAGGTCTTCGTGCTGGCGATCGACGACGTCGCGTCCTCCGTGAAGACGGCGGAGGTGGTGAAGCGGCACTTCCCGAACCTCGAGATCTACGCGCGCGCCCGGAACCGCCAGCACGCGTACCAGCTCATGGATGTCGGCGTGAAGGTGCTGGAGCGGGAGACGTTCCTGTCGTCGCTCGAGGTGGCCGAGCGCGTGCTCGAGGGGCTCGGGATGCGGCCGCCGGACGCCCGCGCGACAGTCGAGCGGTTCAGGGCGCACGACGAGCAGGCGCTCCTCCGGGGGCACGCGGTCCACAACGACGAGGCCAAGCTCATCCAGACCGCGAAGCAGGCGGCGCTGGAGCTGGAGAGCCTGTTCGAGGCCGACGCGAGCGCGCCGTCCGGCGACGACGAGGCCGCGGCGGTGTGATCAGGCGCCGCGAGGACTAAGTCAGCACTATTTACTAACGCGCGCGCCAGAAAGTTGGTACTGTTTCCACGCGGCGCGCCGGTCACGCGCCGGTCACTCGCCGTTCACTCCGATTCTTGCTTCGCGCCGATGCCGTGGCGGCGAAGGTAAGCCCGCACGTGCGCCCTTTCCATGCCCGCGCGCCGCGCCATCTCGCTCACGTTGCCCTTCGCGTCCTCGGAGAGGGCGGCGAAGTAGTCGCGCTCGAACCGCGCGAGGACGTCGCGCTTCGCCTCCTGGAACTGCCGGCCCTTCAGCGACGCGAACGACCCGTTGAAGCTCCCGCCGCCGCCGCCGGCCGGGTGGATCGACGGCGACGAGTTGCCGTGCACCGGCGTCTCGGTGAGCGCGCCGAGGTGCGCCGCGATGTCGATCTCCTCGCCCTCGGCCGCCAGCGCGAACGCGACGGCGACAGCGTTCCGGAGCTCGCGGACGTTGCCCGGCCAGTCGTGCCGCATCAGCCGCTCGAGCGTGCTGTTCGAGACGCGCTCGTACGCGGTCTCGTCGCCGAGGTCCTTCAGCATCCGGCGGACGAGCACCGGGATGTCCTCGACGCGCTGCCGGAGCGCCGGCAGCTCGATCTTGATCTGCGCGACGCGGAAGTAGAGGTCGCTCCGGAAGTTGCCGGCGTTGACGGCCCGCACGAGATCGCGGCGCGTCGCCGCCAGCACCCGCACGTCGACCTCGCGGTAGCTCGATCCGCCGACGCTCTTGATGCGGCGCTCGGCGAGCGCGCGGAGGAGCTTCGGCTGCACCTCGAGCGGCAGCTCGCCGAGCTCGTCGAGGAAGATCGTCCCGCCGTCCGCCTCGAGGAACGGCGAGAGGCGCTTGTCGACAGCGCCCGTGAACGCGCCGCGCTCGTGGCCGAACAGCGTCGCCTCGGCCAGGGTCGGCGGGATCGAGCCGCAGTCGACGACGACGAACGGCTTCTTCGAGCGGGTGCTCGCGAGGTGCAGCGCCTGGGCGACGAGCTCCTTGCCCGTGCCGGTCTCGCCCGTGATGAGCACCGTGAGGTCGGTCGGCGCCATCTTGGAGAGGCGCTCGAAGATGGCGCGCATCCCGGGGCTGCTCGCCACGAGCGGGCCGAACGACGGGATCGCCGAGACCGTGATGCGCTCGGGGCGCAGCGGCTCGAACTGGATCTCCGTCTCGCCGAGCCGGAGCTTCGTGGTGGTGAGCAGGTAGATGTCGCCGACCCGCACGCCGCCGACGAAGGTGCCGTTCCTGCTGTCGAGGTCGCGCACGCGCACGCCCTGCTCGGTGGCGACGAACTCGGCGTGCACAGCGCTCACCTTGGCGTCGTCGAGGACGAGCTGACAGGCCGCGTTGCGGCCCACGATCACGGGGTCGGTGCCGATCTCCAGCCATCCGCCGCCCCGCGCAGCGGACGACTTCGTCGGGCGGATGCGCCCGCCGCGCACCTCGACCCTGTTCTTCGTGCCTACCGTTGCGTCGAGCAACTCACTGCCTCTCTGGTTTGCGGCGCGAAGGAGGGCCCTCCGGCCGGGGGATCTCTGCGCCCGCCCTGCTCGGCGGCGGCGGCGGCGCCACGCCCGCCCTGCTCGGCGGCAGCGGCGGCGCGACCCCC
>NZ_JEMA01000167.1 GCF_001589285.1 Sorangium cellulosum
GGGGGGACCGGCGGCGGCGCGTTGCGAGGGCGCGCGCTCGCCTCCGCTTCCTGCCAGCCGAGGTTCCTCGCGGCGGCCTTCGCGATCGCGTCGCGCAGCTCGGGATCGGGGATCTTGCCGAGCTCGCGCCGCACCTCGAACGGGAGCGGCGCCTCCTTCGGCGCCGGGCGGACCTCCTCGCGCCAGGGTGGACGCGCGACCGGATCCACCTTGCCCACGCGGAAACGGAGCGAGTGCACAGGGAGGCCGCGCGCGCGGAGCTGCGTGGTGATCGCGTCGCCGAGCATCGAGAGCTCCTGCGCCCACGTCGAGCTCGCCGCGCGCACGTGCAGCACCCCGCGCTCCAGCTTGAGCGGCCGTGCGCGCGCCGCGATCCGCGACCCCACGGCCGCCTCCCAGTCGCGGAACGGCATCGGCGCGGTGTCGACCTCCGTGGGCGCGGCCAGCGAGGACCCCCGCTGGATCAACGCGCCTAGCCGCTCCATGCCTCCGGTTCGACGCGCCATGCGAGCCGAGCGTAGCAGCCCGATGGCTCCTTGTTCCGACGGAGCGCGCCGTCCACGCTCGCCCAGCGTCACGGACGGCCGCGCCCCGCCGCGCCGTCCTGCGACCAGGACGCCCGCCCGCCAGCGTGCGCACCGTCACGCGTCACGGAAATCCCGGATCTACAAGCGCTTTCGGCGACAGCGACGACAGGGAGAACAGAGGACCAAGCGCGCGCTCGGGCGCCTCATCCAGGGATCCGTATCAGTACCGAAGGTGGGACTCGAACCCACAAGCCCTTGCGGACAGCGGATTTTGAATCCGCCGCGTCTGCCATTCCGCCACTTCGGCTCAGCGTTGCGATGTCAGGGAGCTACTGGAACCGTAGATCACCGGGCACGACCCTGGCAACGGTCTGAGCGCGCGCGAAGAGGGAGCCGGGCCCGCGAGGCCGCGCGGCGGGCGGCTCCCTCTTCGCGCGCGCTGCAGATCAGACCACGAAATCCAGCATCTGGAGGCGCGTCAGGTAGTCCTGGAGCGCGGCGGCGTACTCGTCGATCAAGAGGTCGAGCTTCACCAGCGCGCCGTTGTCGTCGACCGCGTCGATCGTCCCGCTCACCGGGATCTCGCGCGCGGGCAGGACGAGCACGCCGCTCCAGTGCGCGCCCTTCGCGGCGTCGCGCAGGCCGGCGAGGCGCATGCAGCCGTCGGAGAGCTCGACGACCGGAACGAGGGCGCCGCTGTCCAGGCGGACGGAGCTCTTCAGCGTGTGGGCCGGCTCGACCATGTAGTGGGAGCGCCGGTTCTTCTCGATGAGCTCCTCGAGCGTCGAGCAGATGACCTTGCTCAGCGGCGTCTCCTCGCTGTCGAGCACGAGCTCGAGCAGCCGCTTCATCGCCTTCTGCGTGCGGATGAGGTTCGCGCGCACCTCCTCGATCCGCCGCGCGTCGCGCCGGATCTTGCCGGCCACGACGTTGAGCAGGTTGTTGTAGAAGGGGTAGGCGACGTCGCCGTGCTCCTCGAAGAAGTCCTGGAGCTCGGCGATGCCGATGCGCCAGATCTCCGAGGGCTGCGTCGTCACCGCGGTCGTCGTCCGCCGGAAGCCGGTCAGCGCGCCGAGCTCGCCGATGGGCGAGATGGGGGTCAGGCGGAAGCGCGTCTCGCCCGCGTCGAGCAGCGCGACCTCGCCCTTGACCAGGAGAAGCATGTGCGCCGGCGCGCTCCCGGCCTCGAAGAGCACCTGGCCCGACGGGACCTCCTGGCGCTGGAACGCCATCATCAGCTCGTCGAGGTGGTCCTCCGTGATTCTCTCGAACAGGGGGATCGCGTGCAGGTCGGAAGGACGGACCGCCATGGGTGACACTCCTCTTCAACAGGGGTCGGGCTCCGCGGCCGCAACGTTGCGAGACACGGATCCTTGCGGCGCACGAGCTCGGCGTGACCGCGGGGGCGCATCCTACTCCAGGTCCCGACGCGAGGAAGAGGGATGGCCGCCCCGCCGCGAGACGCTCGCGGGGTCCGCGATCCTGCGCACCTTCTCGCATCATCGAGGCGACCGCCGCATCGGCGGATCGCCGCGTCGTCGCCTCGCCGGATCCGCGCGTGGCCGGAGCGCCGGTCAGGCGTGCCCCGCTAGCCGGATCGAGGTGGTGCCGGTAACGTCGCCCGGGTGATGCAGTCGGTTCGCCAAGGGCTCTTCGCCGCGATGCGCCGGGCGCCGCTCGGGCTCCTCGTCATCGCCCTCGCCCTCCTCGTCGTCTCGTGCGGCTCCGCCTCGTCGGGGGCGCCGGTCGAGGCGGAGATGCCGCCGCCGCCGAAGCCGCGCAACGCGGCGGCGATCGCGCAGTCGATCGCCGGGGGGAAGGTCTCGGTGCTCGTCTACGCCACGAGGACCCGGGGCCACCCCATCATGGCGCGGCTCGCGGCGCTCGATCTGTGGGGGCCCGTGCTCGGCGGCACGGGGCTCGATCCGGAGCGGGACCTCGAGCGCGCCTTCGTCACCGCGCCGCGCGCGGACGCGGCCGGCGAGGCGGTGATCGTCCTGGAGCACAACGTGCCGCCCGAACGGCTGGCGTCGGGGCTCGACGCGCTGCTGTCGCGCAGCCAGCCGCCGGGCTCCCGCGAGGAGGGGCTCGGCGTCCCCGCGGTGCGCGTGACAATCAAGGGGCACACCCGCGTGGTGGCGACCGTGGAGCCGAACTTCCTCGTGGTGCTGCCGGCCGCGAGGGCGCGCGAGGCGCGGCGCTTCGTCGGGACCGGGGGCTTCCCCGACCCGACGGGCGACGAGGCCGCGATCGCCGTGGCGGTCGATCCGGCGCGGACCCTGAAGGGGCCGCGAGAGGCGCCCCGCGTGCCGCCGACGCTGAGGTCGCTCGAGGCCACCGTGACGCTGGCCAAGGACGGCGGCGCCCTGGTGGCGCTCGACGGGCCGAGCGAGAGCCCCGAGCAGGCCGCCCGCGACGCGGAGCTCCTCAACGACGAGGTCGAGCGCACGACCTCGTTCCGCATCGCCATCGTCACGGTCCGCGTGGTGGACCCGATCGGGTTCTTCGCCGAGGGCGACCGGGTGAAGGCGAAGCGGCGCGTGACGCCAGGGGAGCTCGACAAGCTCTTCGGCCTGCTCAGCGCCGTGCTGCCGCGCTAGGCTGCCGCCCGATGCGACTCGTCAAGATCGGAATCGCCAACGTCAACGCGACCGTCGGCGCCGTCCGCTCGAACACCGACAGGTGCCTCTCGCTCGCCCACGCCATGGCGCGCGACGACGTCACGCTGGCGGTCTTCCCGGAGCAGGTGATCGGCGGATACGCCGCCGAGGACCTCGTGCAGTGGCCGGCGTTCGTCGCGAGCCAGCAGCGCGAGCTCCGCCGGTTCGCCGAGGAGACGACGGCGCTCCGCACCGCGTTCGTCATCGGCGTGACCGTCGGCGTGGGGGGCGACCTCTTCAACGCCGGCGCGATCGTCCACGCCGGCCGGGTGCTCGCCTTCTCCCCCAAGGAGAAGCTGCCGACGTACAACATCTTCTACGAGGCGCGGACGTTCTCGCGCGGCATGCCGTTCATGGAGCTCGACGCCGACGGCGTGATCTGCGGCGACCGCATCCTCGCCTTCGACTTCGGGACGATCGCGGTCGAGGTGTGCGAGGACATCTGGTCGCCCGACGGCCCGATGCGGCGGCGCTGCTACGCGGGCGCGGAGATCATCTGCAACATCTCGGCGTCGCCGTTCCGCGCGGGCGTGACGGGCACCCGGCGCGAGATGATCGCGACCCGCGCGGCGGACAACCAGTGCACGATCGCGTACGCGAACCTCGTCGGCGGCAACGACGGGCTCGTCTTCGACGGCGGCGGGTTCATCAACCAGAACGGCCGGCCGATGCTGGACGCGCCGCGCTTCCGCGAGGGGTTCTCCGCGGCCGTCGTCGACCTCGACCGGACGACGCGCTGCCGCCGCGAGGCGAGCACCTGGCGCAGCGACCTCGAGGAGTTCCGGCGCGCCTCGCCGCACATGGTGGAGGTCCTCCGCGTCGACGGGAAGACAGCGGACCGCTCGCGCCTCGCCTACCCCGCCCCGCCGCCCGGCACGACGCCGTTCCTGCCGTCAGCGGCGCTGCCGGCGATCTCCCCGCGCGACGAGCTGCTCGACGACTTCTACGAGGTGCTCGCGCTCGGCGTCGCCGACTACTACCGCAAGATCGGCGCGTTCAAGGGCATCGGCCTCGCGCTGTCGGGCGGCCGCGACTCGCTCCTCACGCTGCTCGTCGCCTGGCGCGCTGTGCAGCTCCTCCACCCGGGTCTCGAGGGCCAGGCGCTGCGCGACCGGATGAAGACCTCGCTCCACGCGTTCTTCATGCCGTCGCGCTACTCCAGCGACGCGACGCACGGCGCGGCGGCGCAGATCGCCGACGATCTCGGGGTGTCGTTCTCGGTGATCCCGATCGAAGACGCGTTCCTCCGGGAGATGGAGGCCGCCCAGGTGATGGTGGGCGGGGACCGGCAGCTCACCGAGCTCACGAAGCAGAACGTGCAGGCGCGCATCCGCGGCGGGCGCATGTGGAACTGGTCGAACACGAGCGGCGCGCTGTTCCTGCAGACAGGGAACATGAGCGAGAAGGCGCTCGGCTACACCACCGTGGGCGGCGACCTCGAGGGGGCGTTCAGCGTGATCGCCAACCTGCCGAAGACGGTGGTCATCGCGCTGATCGAGCGCCTCTCGCAGCGCTTCGGGTTCAAGGGGATCCAGCAGACGCTCGCCACCACCGCGGGGCCGGAGCTCGCCGAGAACCAGTCGGGCGAGGCCGAGCTCATGCCGTTCGAGGTCCTCGACGCGTGCCTCTACCTCTACGGCGCGGAGAAGCTCGCCGCCGACGAGCTGGCCGCGGCGCTCCCCAGCCTCTTCCCCGACAAGGACCCCGCCGCGCTGCGGTCCTGGGCCGAGAAGTTCGCGACGCTGTTCACGCGATCGATCTTCAAGTGGGTGCAGTCGCCGATCGCCATCCACCTGGGGTCGCTCGATCTGGACCGGGAGCGCGCGCTGCAGCTCCCCGTGGTGCAGCGGACCGAGTGGAAGGGCGGCTGAGCGCCGCCTGGCCTCCTGCCAGCGCGCCAGCGCGTCAGTTGGCGGCCTCCTCGACCGGCACCGGGGCCGCCGGCCTGCCGTCCTTCCCGTCCCTCGGGGCGACCTCGAGGACCTCGTGGCCAGGCGCCGCGGGGGGCGGGGCGGGGCGGATCGTGCCGTCGGCGGAGAAGCGCTCGAGCTCCTCGGTCACGCGGCGGAGGTACGCCTGCTTGATGTGGAACGGCAGGAAGGCGCTCTTGAAGCCGGCCACGATGGTCGACTTGATCTCCTTCAGGCCGAATCCCATCTTCGTGTGGCAGTGCCAGAGCTCGTGCGACACCGTCGTGTCGGTGACGAGCCGGTTGTCGGTGTTGACCGTCACCCGCAGGCCGAGGCTCTGGTAGAGCTTGAGCGGGTGCGACGCGAGATCGCGCACGGCGCCGGTCTGCACGTTCGATGACGGGCAGCACTCGAGCGGGATGCGGTGATCGTTGATGTAGTGGAGCAGGCCGCCGTCCTCGCGCAGGCGACAGCCGTGGCCGATCCGGTGCGCGCCGCACACGTGGAGCGCCTGGGCGATCGACTCGGGGCCGTACGCCTCGCCGGCGTGGATGGTGCAGTTGATGTTGTTCTGCCGCACGAGCTGGAACGCGGCCTTGTGGTGCTTCGCCGGGTGGTCGTACTCGGCGCCGGCCAGGTCGAACCCGACGACGCCGCGGCTCTTGTAGGCCACCGCGAGCTCCGCCATCTCCAGCGACGACTCGGGCGAGATGTTGCGGATGCCGCAGACGATGACGTTGCTCTCGATGCCCAGCGCGTCGCGCGCCGCCCTGAGCCCCGAGAGCACCGCCTCGACAACGCTCGTAAGGCGCAGCCCGAGGCGGGTGTGCAGCATCGGCGAGTAGCGGACCTCCATGTACCGGACGTTCTCGCGCGCGGCGTCCTCCGCGAGCTCGTAGGCGACGCGGTAGAGCGCCTCCTCCGTCTGCAGGACGCGCAGCGTGATGTCGAACGCCTTGAGGTACTCGACGAGCGAGCCGCAGTTCTGCCCCAGGTTCATCACCTTGCGCAGCTCGCTCGGCTCGTACGTGGGGAGCTCGACGCGGTGACTGCGGGCGAGCTCGATGATCGTCTCGAGGCGCAGCGAGCCATCGAGGTGGACGTGCAGGTCGGTCTTGGGAAGCTGGCGGAAGAACTCCAGGGGGAGCTTGCCAGCTAGCTCGGGATGATCAGTCATGAGCTATTCTGTCACCCGCTGACCAGCCGCGAAAGGCAGCGGCGGGCGCGATGTGGCTCACCCCAATCCTCACCCTCACCCTCACGACCGCCCCTACGAGGACGGCGCGGACGACGAGGGCGGCGCCGTGGACGACGGAGGCGCACCGCCGCCGTCATCCACGGCGCCGCCGCGCGAGCGATCCCGGCCGCCCACGAGAACGGCGGCCGCGGCCACGCCGAAGAGGGCGACGAACAGCCACGGGAGCGGCAAGCTCAGGGGATCGCCGGCGGCCTCGCGGCGCAGCGCATCGCGGATACGCTCGGGGTTGTACCCCACCACGAGCCGCCGCCCGACGTAGGTCAACGGGAGCCCGCGCGCCTCCATCCGCCCATAGAGCGCGACGTCGGCGTCGATGGCGGCCTGCGTCGACGGCGCGGCGAGGCACGCCTCGAGCTCCGTGGTCGAGAGCCCGAGCGGCGCGAGGACCGACGCGACGCGCCCTCCGGTGAGCCTGCCGGGATGCGCGCTGTAGAGCAGCGCCGCGGCCTGCTCGCGCCTGTCCTCGGGCGTGCAGATATAGGCCTTCGCCGCGGGGAGCGCGCCGGGGTGGGTCGGGAGCGGCATCATCTTGCGCACGTGGCGCACCCTGTCGCCGTGGGCCTCCTCGATCTTGCTCAGCTCGGGGTGCAGCTTGCGGCAGAACGGGCACTCGAAGTCGGTGAAGGCGACGATCGTGACCTTGCCCGGCTCCTGCATCGCCGCGATCTCCGGCGGGAGCGGCGGGATCACCGGGTAGCTGCCCCAGAGGAACGGCAGGCCGATCGCGGCCACCGAGGCCGCGCCCCACGCCGTCGTGGTCGGCAGGCCCCCCTGGGTGGCGCGGTCGAAGGCCGCGCGCGGCATGCGCCACGCCTGCCACGCGACGAGGGCCGACGTGACAGCGGCGGCGAGCGCCGCGAGGTCGACCGCGATGCACCACGCGCAGAACGCGCCGATCGCGAACGCCTGCAGCCCGAGGAGCACCGTGGCGCCGAGGCCGCCGAGCGCCGAGGCCGCCGCGATGGCGACGTGGTGCCAGCGCTCGCGCGCGAGCAGCGACGCGGCGATGAGCGTCGTGTAGGCGGCGAGGCCGAGGTTCGGCAGCGGGACGCCGAGGAGCCGGCTGTACGGCGATACCCGGACGGCGAAGCAGCCCGAGCCGACGCCGCAGAACGCCGGGTCGCCCGCGTTCTGGTACTCGACAACGAGCGCCGCGCTCGCCGTCATCGCGACGAAGAGCGCGAGCCGGAAGAGCGTGACGAAGAACCGGGCGCGCCCGGCCTGCCTGGCTCCGGCCGAAGGCGCAGCGGCCTCGGGGTCGGCCCGTGGAGCGTCCGATGTCCCTCCCCCAGCCCGTCTGTCGCTGGACGGACGCAGCGCGAAGAGGTTGCCCCTCGCGGCGAGGACGACGAGGAAGATCAGCGCGAGGAGCAGGGCGATCGAGTTCAGCAGCATCGGTCGTGGCGGCTCGAGTGGCGTGGGATCGAGGCATACCGGACCCGGGCGGGGACAGCCAGCGAGAGGAGACTCGTGCTAGTCGAGTTTCATGCGTTCTTCATCTCGCGGAGATTCTCCGACGACCGGCCTCGGCGCGCGCCGCCGTGAGGCCGTTGTCGGCCTGCTGTCCTCCTTCAAGCGCGCCCTGCACGCGAACGAGATCGCGGAGCGCCTCGGCCTCGAGCCGAGCCGCTACGCGAAGCTGCAGCGGCTGCTCGAGGAGCTGTCGACGGACGGCAGCATCGTCGCGCTCCCCGGCCAGCGGTTCCGCGTGAGCGCCCAGCAGGTCGAGGCGCGCGGCGCCGAGCGCGAGGGGACGCTCACCGTGCACCCGCGCGGCTTCGGCTTCGTGTCGCTCGGCGGGGCGGCCGAGGACGTCTACATCTCGCCCGAGGCGATGGGCGGCGCGCTCCACGGCGACACGGTCGCGGTGCGCATCGCGGCGCGCTCGCGGCGCGGCGTGGAGGGGGCGATCGTCCGCGTCGTCAAGCGGCGCCACGCGCGCGTGGCGGGCGTGCTGCGGCGCCGCGGCAAGAGCGCCTGGCTCGAGCCGGACGACGGGCGCGTCCGCGGGCCCATCGTGATCGTGCCGCGCGAGAAGGGCGGGCCGCTCGTGCCGGCCGACGCCGAGGACGGCGCCGCGGCGGTCGTGTCGATCTCCCGCTTCCCGGACCTGGCCGAGGAGAACCCGGAGGGCGTGATCGAGGCCGTGCTCGGGGCGCCCGGCGATCCGAACGTGGAGGTCGCCAAGATCCTGATGCGCGAGGGGATCGAGGAGAAGCACGCGCCGGAGGCGATCGCCGAGGCCGAGGCGTTCGGGGGCGAGGTGCCGGCCGACGCGCTCGAGGGGCGCACCGACCTCACCCACCTGCCCATGCCCACGATCGATCCGGAGGACGCGCGCGACCACGACGACGCGGTGTGGGTGACCCGCGAGGAGGACGGCTCGTACCGCGCCTGGATCGCGATCGCCGACGTGTCGCACTACGTGCGGCCGGGCAGCGCGCTCGACCAGGCGGCGCTCGCGCGCGGCAACTCGATCTACCTGCCCGACAGGGCGATCCCGATGCTGCCGCGGGCGCTGTCGTCGAACCTCTGCTCGCTCTTGCCGGGGGTGATCCGGCTCTGCCTGTGCGTGGAGGTCGAGCTCGACGCGGCGGCGACGGTGCGGCGCGCCCGCGTCATCGAGGGGTACATCCGCTCGGCCGCGAAGCTCACCTACCCCGGCGTGGCGCGCGCGCTCGGCTTCACCGCCGAGCCGCCGCGAAGCCCCGAGGCCGAGGCGTACAGGAACGACCTCCAGGTGATGTGGGACCTCGCGCGGCTGCTCCGCGGCAAGCGGATGCGGCGGGGCGCGCTCGACCTGGACCTGCCCGAGGCGAAGGTGGTGCTCGATCCGGAGACGGGCGCGCCGGTCGACGTGCAGAAGCGCAGCCACGACCCGGGCGTGATGAAGGCCTACCAGCTCATCGAGGAGATGATGCTCCTCGCGAACGAGACCTGCGCGCAGTTCGTGGTCGATCAGAGCATCCCGACGGTGTTCCGGTACCACGCGCCGCCGGACCAGGCGAAGCTCGAGCGCTTCGCGACGATGTGCGGAGAGCTCGGGCTCGCGTTCGATCCCGAGGACGCGGCCGACCCGAAGAAGCTGTCGGTGTTCCTGAAGAAGCTCGACGCGCACCCGCAGAAGCAGGTGCTGCACATGCTCCTGCTCCGCGCGATGAAGCAGGCGGTGTACGACGTCGCCAACGTGGGCCACTTCGGCCTCGCCTCGAGCGCGTACCTGCACTTCACCTCGCCCATCCGGCGGTACCCGGACATCACCGCGCACCGAGCGATCCGCGCGGTGCTGCGCGGCGAGCGCGTCGACCGCAGCGAGGAGGCCATCGAGCGGCTGCGCGAGGCGGCGATCACGGCGTCGGAGCGCGAGCGCAAGGCGATGGAGGTGGAGCGCGAGGTGGTCGATCTGCACCGCGCGCTCCTCATGCGCTCGCGGCTCGGGGACACCTTCGAGGGGACCGTGACCGCCCTCGTGGGCACGGGCGTCTACGTCAACATCGAGGATCCGTTCGTCGACGTGCTCGTCCGCATGGAGTCGCTCGGCCCGGATCAGTACGAGATCGACGACGAGGGGCTGCGCGTCATCGGCCTGCGGTCGGGGGACCGCATCGCGATCGGCGACGCGATGCTCGTGCAGATCGAGGACGTGGCCATCCTGCGGCGCACCGTCTACGGCCGGCGGCTCGCGGGCGCAGACGCGTCGGATGAGCCCAAGCCGCGCCGGCAGCGGCGAGACGCGGCGGACGCACGGGGCACACGTCGCGTCAAGAGCAGCAAGAGCACCATGACCGCCAAGGGCAGCAAGGCCACCAAGGGCGGCAAGGCCACCAAGGGCGGCAAGGCCACCAAGGGCGGCAAGAGCACCAAGGGCGGCAAGAGCACCAAGGTACGAAAGAAGCAGCGGTAACCGCGCTCGCTGCGGCAACCGCGCACCGGCGCGCTCGATCCACGTGCCTGCGTTTGCCGCTCGGACCCCCGAGCGCGCCCCTTCCCGAACCACACTCCATCTCGCCGCCAGGCGCGCGAAACATCCCGGAATCACTGAGGACAGCTCCTCGCTTAACCGGGGACATATCCTCGAAACGATCGACGCGAGTCGCGCCGATTCGCGTCAGCGCTCGGCGCGGCGTGCTCGCGGCGCGCGTCGACGCGAGGCGACGCGAGGTCCGCAATCGCACCTCCTCCGCGACGGACTCCAGATCAAAAAAAGGAGGGCGCCTGCATTTTTGTTGCGCTCAGAAAATCGCTATGGTCTCAACTAATCCATTCTAGGAGAGAGGTAACCAATGCCGAAGCCGACGTATCCCGCCTACAACGCTGGTGACTTCCTGGTCGATTACGAGGAGAAGGTCTTCGAAGACGTCAAGGCGAAGCCGGGAGAGAAGGCGCTGGTTACCTTTCACACGGTGGCCTTCGAGGGCTCGATCGGCCTCGTCAACGTGCTGACGGCGATCCGCCTCCAGCGTAAGGGGTTCGAGACATCGATCCTGCTCTACGGGCCGGGCGTCACGCTCGGGCTGCAGCGCGGCTTTCCGAAGCTCGGCAGCGAGGCATTCTCCGGGCACCTCGCGGTCAACCAGCAGATCGGCCGGTTCATGGAGGAGGGCGGCAAGGTGTACGCGTGCCGGTTCGCGCTGCAGGCGCTCTACGGCCACGGCGAGCACGCGCTGATCCCGGGCATCAAGCCCATCAGCCCGCTCGACGTGCTCGATATCCAGCTCATCCACCGCCGGGAAAACGCGTTCATGGTCCACTCCTGGACGCTCTGAACCGGGCGCCGGCGATGGACACAACGCGCAGAGTCAGGGCGGCCGCGGTGCAGGCCAGTCCCGTCCTCGGCAGCAGGGACGGGACGACCGAGCGCGTCGTCGCCGCGATCGCCAGGGCCGCGAAGGAGGGCGCCGAGCTCTGCGTCTTCCCCGAGGCGTTCGTCCCGTATTACCCGTACTTCTCCTTCGTGCTCCCGCCGCCCGCCATGGGCAAGGAGCACATGCGCCTGTACGACGAGGCGGTCACCGTCCCCGGCCCGGTGACGCGGGCCGTGGCGGCCGCCGCGCGCGCGCACGGGGTCGTCGTGGTGCTCGGCGTGAACGAGCGCGATCACGGGACGCTGTACAATGCGCAGCTCGTCTTCGATAGCGACGGCACCCTCGCGCTCCATCGGCGCAAGCTCACGCCGACCTACCATGAGCGGATGATCTGGGGGCAGGGCGACGGCTCGGGGCTCAGGACCGTGGACACCGCGGTCGGCAGGATCGGGGCGCTCGCCTGCTGGGAGCACTACAACCCGCTCGCGCGGTTCGCGCTCATCGCGCAGCACGAGCAGATCCATTGCAGCCAGTTCCCCGGCTCGCTGGTCGGGTCGATCTTCGCCGAGCAGATGGAGGTGACGATCCGCCACCACGCGCTGGAGTCGGGCTGCTTCGTGGTGAACGCCACGGCCTTCCTGACGCCGGAGCAGGTGCAGGAGATCGCGCCGAGCGAGCAGATGCAGGGCGCGCTGCGCGGCGGGTGCATGACGGCCATCGTGACGCCGGAGGGCATGCACGCGTGCCCGCCGGTGACCGACGGCGAGGGGATGGCCGTCGCGGACCTCGACTTCGCCCTGATCACGAAGCGAAAGCGGATGATGGACGCCGCCGGGCACTACGCCCGGCCCGACGTGCTGCGGCTCTGGATGGACACGGCGCCGCGCGCCATCACGCTCGGCGCGCCCGGCGCGAGCAGCCCCAAGGCCTCTTCCCTCGATCCTGCGGCGGTGGACCATGGATACCCAGACGCTGATCACCGAGCTCCAGTCGTTCGGCCTGAGGCTGGCTGAAGCCCCCGAGGGCGCCCCGGACGCGGGCGCCGCGCCGGGCGCGGAGGCCGGCGAGGGCCGCGGCGCGGCGTGGACCTCGCGCCGCGGCGGGGCGGGGCCGACGCAGCACGTGGCGGCGACGCTCGGCGGCGCCACGGTGATGATCCCGATCCACACCGACAAGGCCGCGGCGTCGCCGTTCGTGGCGCGGATCGGGCGCGACGGGGCCGGCACCGTGGCGCGGGACGGCGAGGAGCTCGCGCCGATCGCCCTCGTGAAGGCGCCGCGCTTCTACGCCCTCTCGACGCGGGACGGGATCCCCTACCCCAAGATCGCGCTCCTGCACGGCGCGGACGTCCTCGCGTCGACGGTGCTCCAGACGTGCGTCCGGTACGCGGAGCGCGAGAAGGCCTGCACCTTCTGCGCGATCGGGCAGTCGCTCGCGGCGGGGCGCACGACCGCCAAGAAGACGCCGGAGCAGCTCGGCGAGGTCGCCGAGGCGGCGGCGCGGCTCGACGGGGTGCGGCACGTGACGCTGACCACCGGCACGCCGCGATCGGCCGATCGCGGGGCGGCGCACCTCGCCGACTGCGCGCGCGGCATCAAGGCGCGCGTCGACCTGCCGGTGCAGGCGCAGTGCGAGCCGCCCGACGATCTCGCGTGGTTCGAGCGGATGCGCGCGGCCGGCGTCGACAGCCTGGGCATGCACCTCGAGGCCGTCGAGGACGAGGTGCGCGCCGCCGCGATGCCGGGCAAGGCCGAGGTGAGCGTGGCCCGGTACTTCGAGGCGTTCGAGGCGGCCGTGCGCGTGTTCGGGCGCGGCCAGGTGTCGACCTACCTCATCGCGGGGCTCGGCGACTCGCTCGGGTCGCTGCTCGGCGCGAGCGAGCGGCTCATCGCGATGGGGGTCTATCCGTTCGTCGTCCCGCTCGTGCCGATCCCGGGGACGCCCTCGGCCGACCGCGCGCCGCCGCCGGGGGACTTCATGCGAGCGATCTACACGCGCATCGGCCCGCTGCTCGCGCAAGCGGGGATGCGCTCGACCGACGTGAAGGCGGGCTGCGCCCGCTGCGGCGCCTGCTCGGGGCTCTCGGGCTTCGAGGCGGCGGGAGAGGCCGCGGCGCCGCCGGGAGCCGGCGCGGCATGGACATCCACCTCGGGGAGCTACGATGACGCCACCGTACAGCTTCGAGCTCGTGCAGAGCAGGGAGACCTATCTCGCGTACCTCCGCTTGCGCCGGGCCATCTTCTGCGACGAGCAAGGGCTGTTCAAGGCCACGGACGAGGATGAGTGGGACGCCGCCGCGTTCCCCATCGCCGCCGTGCAGCCCGGGGCGCGCGAGGGCGAGGAGGTCGTCGGCACGGTGCGCATCTACGAGGCGGAGCCCGGCCTGTGGTACGGCGGCCGGCTCGGCGTCGCGCGCGGCCACCGCAAGCAGGGCGTGGTCGGCCGCGGGCTCGTCCACAAGGCGGTCACCACGGCGCACGGCTGGGGGTGCCAGCGGTTCCTCGCGCTCGTCCAGGTGGCCAACGTCCCGTTCTTCGAGGGCATCCACTGGCGCTCCCTCGAGGAGCGGTCCTACCGCGATCACCCGCACCACCTGATGCAGGCCGACCTCGAGAGCTACCCGCCGGGCGACGAGCCTCGCCCGCCGCCCGCGCAGAGGTTCCGCTGATGCTCGCCGGCCTCGCAGCCCAGCTCCGCGGCGCGCTCGGCATCCTCGCGAAGCGGGACGTGCAGATCCCGGCGCGGTTCCTGGCCGGCAGGGGCGGCGCGGCCGGCGCGGACGCCGCGGACGCCACCGCCGGCGGACGCGTGGCGCTCGGCGACGACTGCGCGGCCATCCCGGACGGGGACGGCTACCTGCTCCTCGCCGCCGAGGGGATCTGGCCGGCGTTCCTCGAAGGGGACCCGCGGTTCGCGGGCTACAGCGCCGTGATGGTCAACATCAGCGACATCCACGCGATGGGCGGCCGGCCCATCGCCGTCGTCGACGTCGTCTGGGGGACCTCGGCGGGCGCGCTGGAGCCGGTCTGGGAGGGCATGGTCGCGGCGTCGCGCGCCTACGGCGTGCCGATCGTCGGAGGGCATACGAGCGCGCGCAGCCCGTACAACGCCCTCGCCGTGGCGATCGCCGGGCGGGCGCGGCGGCTCATCACGAGCTTCGCGGCGCGGCCCGGCGACGTGCTCGTCGCGGCGATCGACCTGCGCGGCCAGATGCACGCGGAGCACCCGTTCTGGAACGCGTCGACCGGCGTGGATCCGGCGCGGCTCCGCGGCGACCTCGAGGTCCTGCCCGCCCTCGCCGAGGCGGGCCTGTGCGACGCGGGCAAGGACATCAGCATGGGCGGCGTCGCGGGGACGCTGCTCATGCTCCTGGAGACGTCCGGCGCCGGCGCGGTGCTCGACGTCGAGGCCGTCCCGAGGCCGACAGGGGTGCGCGATCTGCCGCTCGCGCGCTGGCTGCTCGCGTTCCCGAGCTACGGCTTCCTGCTCAGCGTGCGGCCCGAGGCCGCCGGCGAGGTGCTGTCGGCGTTCGCGCGGCGGGGGATCGCGAGCGCGGCGGTCGGCTCGGTCGACGGCTCGCGGCGGCTCACGCTGGAGGCCTCTGGCGAGCGGGAGACGCTCTGGGACCTCGCCGCGGAGCCGCTCACCGGGTTCGCGAGCGAGGGGGCCCGATGAGCCCCGCCGCCATCACGGGCGCCGCCGACGGCGCGACGAGCGCCGGCGCGCGCGCGCGCGATGACGCGCCGCTCTCTGTCGCGCTCCTCACCTACTCGACCAAGCCGCGCGGCGGCGTCGTGCACACGGTGGAGCTCGCGGAGGCGCTCCAGGACCTCGGCGTGGAGGTCTGCATCTACGCGCTCAACAAGGACCAGGGCGGCTTCTACCGCGCGCCGCGCTGCCCCCACGTCCTCGTGCCCGCCGCGCCCGCGCCGGCGGGGATCGACGCCGTCGTGGAGCAGCGCATCGCGGAGCTCACGACCGGGCTGCGCCGCCTCGGGGGGCGGCACGACGTCTGGCACGCCCAGGACTGCATCAGCGCGAACGCGCTCGCGGCGCTGCGCGCCGAGGGGCGCATCCCCCACTTCCTCCGGACGGTCCACCACCTCGACGACTACGACAGCCCGTACCTGCGCGCCTGCCAGGAGCGCTCCGTGCGCGAGGCGGACGCGTGCCTCGCCGTCAGCGAGGCGTGGCGGAGGGTGCTCCGGGCCGATCTCGGCGTCGACGCGGCCATCGTCCCGAACGGGGTGAGCCTGCGGCGCTACGGGCCGGCGCCGGACGGCCACGAGGCGGCGCTGCGGGCGCGGCTCGGCGCCACGGGGTCGCCGCTCTACGTGACCGTGGGCGGCGTCGAGCCGCGCAAGAACTCGATCGGCCTGCTCAGGGCGTTCCTCGAGGTGCGGCGGCGGCTGCCCGGAGCCCAGCTCGTGATCGCGGGCGGAGAGACGCTGTTCGACTACGCGCCTTACCAGCGCGAGTTCGAGGCGCTCGCCCGGGAAAACGGCGTGTGGCCCGCGCCCGCGGGCGCGTCGCCGGCGGCCGCGTCGCCGGCGAGCGCGTCGCCGCCGCCGCTCGTGCTGGCGGGCGTGCTCCCGGACGCGCTGATCCCGGCGCTCTACCGCCTCGCCGACGCGTTCGTGTTCCCGTCCGTCCGCGAGGGGTTCGGGCTCGTCCTGCTCGAGGCGATGGCGTCCGGCGCGCCGGTGGTCAGCTCTGCGCAACCTCCCTTCACCGAGTTCCTCGAGGACGGCGAGAGCGCGCTGCTCGTCGACCCCTCGAGGACAGACGATCTCGCCAGCGCCATGGAGGCTATCCTGGACGCAGGCGTGAGGCGGCGCCTGCGCGCCGCGGCCCTGGAGACCGCGGCGAGGTTCACGTGGGAGCGCTCGGCCCGCATCGCGGCCGACGTCTACCGAGGGTTCCTGGGAAACCGCCGGAGCTAGAGACACCCATGCCGGAGATGCGCTTCGTGGTCGAGTGGCCGAGCGGCGAGCAGCAGGTCTGTTACTCCCCGTCGCTCGTCGTGAAGGACCACATCGAGGTCGGCGAGAGCTACGACATCGACGACTTCGTGTCGCGCTGCCGGAAGGCGCTCGACATCGCGAGCGAGCGGGTCCTCAAGAAATACGGGTTCCCCTGCAGCCTGGCGCGGGCGGAGGCGGCGCGCATCGCGAGCGCGGCGGCGCGGTTCCGCGGCCAGCGCGGGGTCAAGGTCCGGGTCGTCAGGTTCGTCGAGTGATGGAGTGATGGAAGGAGCAGCACATGGTGACGAAATCGAAGATGGAGCGCCTCCTGAGCGAGCGCCGGTTCCTCGTGTCCGCCGAGCTGACGCCCCCGCGTCACCACGACCTGGAAAAGCTGCTGAAGCACGCCAGAAACATGGCGGACCACGTCGACGTGGTGCAGATCAACGATCACCTGCTCTCCCAGGCGCGCTGCGCCAACATGGCAGTCGGCCACCTCGTGAAGCAGGAGGGGATCGAGCCGGTGCTCCAGTTCTCGCTCCGCCACAAGAACAAGATCGCCCTCCAGGGCGACCTCCTCGGGATGGCGGCGCTCGGGCTGTCGAACATCATCGTGCTGGGCGGGTATCCATGCGCCATCGGCTCGGACCCCGACGCGAAGGAGGTGAGCGACGTCGACAGCATGAGGGCGATCGAGCTGACCCGCCGGATGACGCGCGAGGGGAAGCTCTTCAACGGAGACGTGATGTCGCCGGCGCCCTACTTCCATGTCGGGACCATCGATTTCCCGTGCGCCGAGCAGGCGATCGCCGGGGCCATGGACCGGCTCAGCGCGAAGATCGACGCGGGCGCGAGCTTCATCCAGGTGCAGGCTGTGTTCGAGCTCGCGTCGATGCGCCGCTGGATGGCGGCCGTGGTCGAGCGCGGGCTCCACGAGCGCGCGCACTTCATCGCGGCGATCTTCCCGTTCGCCGGCGTGGATCGGCTGAGCTTCCTGCAGAAGGTGCCGGGCCTCGTGGTCCCCGATCACCTGATCGAGCGGGTCCGCCAGAGCGGCGACGCCGAGGGGGAGAGCTACAGGATCACGCTGGAGCTCATCCGGGGGCTCCGCGACGTCCCGGGGCTGTCGGGCATCCACATGCGCTCCATCGGCGCGGAGGACTGGGTGCCCCGGCTTGTCGAGGAGGCGGGGCTGCGGCAGGCGGCGTGAGCGCCGCGCGGCCGTGGGCCGCCGCCCGGCAGGGGCTCACGGCCTGTGGGCGACCCAGAGCAGCGCGAGGCCGTTCATCCGGCGCTCGCGGCGGTCGACCTGGAAGCCCGCGGCGCCCAGATCGGCGGTGAGCCGGTCCTCGGTGTGGCGGTAGGTGACCTCCGCCGCGTCGGCCCAGGCGAGCATCGCGTGGGCCGTGGGCGGGTTGTACCGGTGGCCGCGCAGGTAGGCGGCCATGGCGATGCGGTTCATCACGGGCGCCGGCTCCAGGATCGCCAGGCGGCCGCCCGGACGGAGCACGCGCGCCGCCTCGGCCAGCACCGCGCCCGGCTCGGGCACGTGCAGCAGCAGGTTCGACGAGGCCACCACGTCGAACGAGGCGTCCGGGAACGGGAGCCGCGTCGCGAGCGCCTCCCGGAACGTCACGTTGTCCAGGCCGAGCGCCTTCGCCCGCTGCGCGGCGCGCTCCACCATCGCCGCCGTCACGTCGATCCCGACCGCCTCGTGGCAGCGGCGCCCCATCTCGCGCGCCAGCCGGCCCGTGCCGCAGCCGAGATCGAGGCAGCGGTCCTCCACGCCCGGATCGACAAGGGTGACGAGCTCGTCGATGAGCGTCGCATAAGGGCCCTCCGCCTGCATGCGATCGAAGAAATCGACGAGCTCGTGAAACGGGGTCGCCTGCTCCTTCGCGGCATAGCGGTCGCGCCAGCGCCAGGCGTCGTCGAGCGCCTGGTACGTGCCCCGGTAGTACAGGAGCGGCGCGCCCGCCTCGCCCCGGCCCGCCGCGAGCGCGCGGCCGACATAGATGATGTGGTCGCCCCCGTCGTACGCGTGCTCGACCTTGCAATCGACGAAGGCCAGCACATCCTTGAGGATCGGGCTGCCGGACACGGCCACATGCGCCTCGGTGAGGACCGCTTGCCGATCGAGGTCCGTCCCCTTGCCGGCGAACAGGTCCGAGAGGTCCCGCTGCTGATCCCGCAGGACGTTCACCGCGAAGACGCCCGACGCCTCGATCGCCGCGCTCGTGCGCGACCGCCTGTCCGCGCAGAAGAGCACGAGCGGCGGATCGAGCGAGACGGCGCTGAACGAGTTCACCGTCATCGCCAGCGGCGCGCCGTCCTGCACCGTGGTCACGAGCGTGACCCCGGTCGCGAACTGGCCCAGCACCTTCCGGAACTCCGCGGGATCGAAGAGCATGGGACATAGTACGCGCTCGGCGCGCGCCGCGGATCCACGATCTGCGCCGCGCTCGCGCGCGTCACGCGCCGCGCGGCGCCGCGATCTGCGCGCTGCGTGTGCCCGCGCTGCGCCCCCGCGCTCGCTCGCGCCGCGCCGCCGCGCCCGATCGCGGCGGGCAGCTCACCCCGCGTCGCGCCGCGCGAGATCCGGCGCGAACGCCGGTATGCAGAGGGCGAAGTACTCGCTCTCCTCGTCGAACGGATTGCTGTAGCGAACGCGCTGCTCGGGCTCCGTCCAGATGGCCTGGCCGGCAGAGAGGTCGACCGTCTCGCCCGCGATCTCGACCCGCATGCGGCCGCGGATCATCAGCGTCAGCTCGCCGAACGAGGGCGTCTGCGCCGGCTCGCTCCACCCCGGCGGCGCCACCATGTGCGCGAGGCTGAACCCGTCCGTGCCGGTGTTCACGCGGCCGAAGAGCTCCTCGATCAGCTTGCCGCCCGGGACAGGGATCCGGGTCGCGGACGTGACGAGACGGTAAGGACGATCCATGGGGGGCTCGAGTCAGAACGCGCGGGTCCGGTCGTCGGACACGCGGTAGAGCTGCATGAGCAGGTGGCGGCCGCCGTACGGCTGCACGTAGCGGAGCGCGCTGGCCTTGCTCGCCACGAAGCGGTGATAGCGCTTCGCCGGCACGACAACGAGATCGCCCGCGCCCACCCAGAGGCGCAGCCACTCGTCGTTCAGGCAGCGGATGTCATAGAGCCCCTGCCCCTCGAGGAAGAACCTCACCTCGTCGCCGAGGTGGCAGTGCTCATCCGCGTCTCTCGCGCTGTCCGCCTCGTCTCGAGGCCTGCTGAGGTCGCGACGGACATCCTCGTGCTCCGTCCATCCGCGCTCCGCCTGGAGGCGCTGCACCGCCGGCGCCGCTGCGCCCGGGTCGAACGTCTCGCACCGGATCCCTTCCGCCTGAAGCTCCGCCTCGGTGTACTCGATCTCGTCTTCAGCTCTCATTCGGATCGCACGCATGCGCACCCTCCGGGCCTGCGCTCTTCGAACTCTGCGCGCGCGCGACGTCAAGACGCTAACCGCGTCCAAGCAGCCACATCAGACCTGCAATGCTGAGAGCCAGCACACCGAGCGCTAGCAATGCAATGAGCGCCTCCATGAACCCCCACCCGCCTCCCTGCGGCGCGGCCTGACGCACCGACACAGGGGGTCGCGCCAGCGGCGACAACGTGCTCGTGGAAGCAGGCGAAGGCGTCGGTGTGGAAGGCGCCGGCGGCGGCTCGGGCGAAGGAGGGTCGAACACCGCGTCTGGACGGAGCGGCTCGCATGGACTGCGCTCGATCTCCGCGAGCGCCTCCGCGGCCGGGTGCTCGAACATCAGGCGATCACCGGAGAGCGCGAGCACCTGTCCAGGACGCCAGATTGTATCGAACTGAGGTACCTGGGCTCCGTCCAGCAATGCCCCTGTGCGAGATCCGAGGTCCTGAACTGAGAATTGATCGCCCCTGCGCGTAATGGCCAGATGGCGGCGCGAGACGTCCGGGTCGTCGAGGACAAGGTCGGTGTCCTTGGCGCGACCGAGGATGTATGGCCGCCCCGACGCGTCGAGGCGCAGCGCGCGGCCGCGGTCCGGCCCGTCGACGACGACGACGCGCGGCGCGGGGTCCTCGCCCTGCGCCGCCAGGCCGCGCGCGACGAGCTCGAGGGCGAGCTCCTTGGCGGCGGCCGCGGGGGCGGCCCTGGCGACCGCCGGCTCGATGCGGAGCGTGAGCCAGACGCGGCCGACGCGGATGCGGTCGCCGCTGCGCAGCGGCATCGCCGTGCGCGGGGCGATGCGCGTCTTGCCGAGGTAGGTGCCGTTGTCGCTGCCCTCGTCGAGCAGCAGGTAGGTCGCGCCGCGCTGCCGGATCGACGCGTGGCGGTGGCTCACGCTCGTGTCGGGGAGGCGGACCTCGCAGCCCTCCGCGCGGCCGATGATGATGCGGGGGGCGTCCAGCGTCAGGGAGAGCTCGCCGCCGTCCTCCTTGCCCGCTTCGGCCGGCGCGAGCACCACGATCGTCAGCGCCATCGTTGCTGCCTCTGCGCGGAAGGGCGGCCTTCGGTCAAATGGCCGCCGTGCGACGCATCCGCTCGGCGGCGCTGACGAGCTGCCGCACCGCCTGATCCTGCTGGCGCGCCGCCTCCTCGATGCGCTTGCCGGCCTCGACGAGCTGCTCGCCGCCGCGCGTCTGGCTGCGGTGCGAGGCGTTGAGGCTGTGCACCATGTTGGAGATCTGCTCGATCGCGCTCGTGATCTGGCGCCCGCCGCGCGCCTGCTCCTGGCTCGACCGCTCCACGTGCTGCGTGATCGTCCGCATCTTCTCCGCGCTCTTCATGATGAGCTCCGAGCCGCGCGCCTGCTCGGCCGTGGCGGCCGCGATCTGCTGCACCGTCTCGGCGATGCGGCCGATCGCGTCCGTGACCTGCTTCGACCCCTTGGCCTGCTCGACGGTGGCGCGGGCGATGGCGCGCACCATGTTCGTGGACTTCTGCGAGCTCTCCAGGATCTTCTTCAGGGCGCGCTCGGCCTCGTTCGACACCTCGACGCCGCGGTCGACGTTGTGGGCGCCGCGCTCGACGGCGGCGATCGCGTTCTTCGACTCGGACTGGATCGTCTTGATGAGCTCCGCGATCTCCTTCGTGCTGCCGCCGGCGCGCTCGGCGAGGTCCTTGATCTCGTCGGCGACGACGGCGAAGCCCTTGCCGTGCTCGCCCGCCTGGGCGGCGATGATCGCGGCGTTCAGCGCGAGCAGGTTCGTCTGCTCGGCGACGTCGTCGATGACGGCCAGGATCTGCCCGATCGCCTCGATGCGGAAGCCGAGGTTCGAGATGACCGCCACGGCCTCCTGGCTCGACTCCTTGATGCGGTAGATCTCGCCGATCGTCTTCAGGATCGCCTCGGCGCCCTTCTCGGCGTCGGTCGCCACCTCCTCGGAGAGCCGCGCCGTCTCGTTCGCGTTCGATTGGACCTGGTCGATCGAGACGTCCATCTGGTTCATCGAGGAGCTCGTCTCCTCGGCCGTCAGCGCCAGGGCGTCGACGTTCTTCGCGACCTCGCGGATGGAGTAGGCCATCTCCTCGATCGACGAGACCGTCTCGCGCACGCTCGACCCGAGCTCGCCGACGTTCTCGGCGACCTCCTCGTTCGTGGCCGTCATCTCGAGGATGCTGGAGCTCGACTCCTCGGCGCTCGACGCGAGCGACTCGACCGACTGCGCGATGTTCGCGAGCGCGGTGATCATGTCGCGGATGTAGACGATCGCCTGCTCGCTCGCGTGCATGACGCTGCTCACGCCGTCGCTGAGCTTGGGGAGCTGCTCGTCGAGGAGCATGGTGGCCTGCGCGAGCTCCGTCCGGCGCTGCTTGTCGCGCAGCTCGGCCTGGGAGATCCGCTCCGCGATGCCGGTGAGCTCTGTGTAGAGCCGCGAGAGCTCCGCCGGGGCGCCGGGCGGGACGCGCACCCGCTCGCCGGTGGTGGCGCGCAGCACGGCGTCGACGAGCGCGTCGACGTCGATGTCGGGGCCGCGCTGCGCGAGGTCGTTCACCTTGCGGGTGAGCGCCGCGCACTCCCGCTCGAGCGTGTCGCGCTCCTTCAGGAGCCCGTCGCGCTCGCGGCTCAGGCCGTCCCGCTCCTTCTCCAGGGCGTCGCGCTGCCGCTCGACGCCGTCGCGGTCGCGGCTCAGGCCGTCCCGCTCGCGGGCGAGCTTGTCGCGCTCCTCGGCGAGCGCGTGGCGCTCCTCCGCGAGCTCGGCCTGGCGGCCGGCGATCTCGGCGATCTGCTCGTAGGTGTCCGCGAGGTCGGCGGGGGCGCCCTCGGGCAGCTTGGGCCGCTTGCCGCGCGCGGCCGCGCGGAGCGCGTCGCGCAGGCCCGCGATGGGGACGCCGCCCTTGGCCGAGAAGCTCGCGTACAGCACCGCCCCCACCGCGGAGACGCCGAACAACATGAAGAGCTGGCCCGTGTACTCCGCCAGCCACTTCGACGCGAAACTCAACCCGAGACCGACGAACAGGAGGATTCCAGCGATGGAGAGCTGCTTGGAGTTCATTTCGTGCGTTCCAGCGCGGCCCTGCGGCGCGCGCGTTGGCCAGCGTGCGCCCGGCGACCTCGAAGGACGACCGAGCGTAAGAGGCGAGTGCCCCCCGGTGCAAGGAGAGCGCGAGGCAGAAACGCCGCGGGCAGGCGGCAGCGACGGCGCGCTCCTCCGGGTAGGGGCGCAGGAGCGCAGGGGCGGCTGGGGAGAGCGCGACGAACTTGGACGAGATCGGCCCGATCGCGTATTCACGGAGGATGAGGCGGAGAAGGCCCGCGCCGCGGAGGGCTCGGCACAGGCGAAGTTTCCTCTAGTATCGTCACGCACCACCGCCGCGGACCGCGGCGGCCGCCCGGCCGTCCTGGCGACCAGGCGGCCAGGCGGCCGCGCGGCCGCGCGGTCAAGACGGACCCCTCCATGCCCCTCGCCGCTCGCCTCCTGCTCGCCTTCGGGCTCGTCGCGATCATCGCGACGGCGTTCGTCGGGGTGACCCTCCGCGAGGCGTCGCGGGAGATCATCGAGAGCGGCTTCGCCGACCGGATCGACGCGGCGCACGCGGGCGTGCGGCAGCAGCTCGCGTGGGAGGCCGACGCGCTGCGCGACCTGCTGCCGCCGCTGTGCCGGCACGACACGTTCGTGGACAAGGCCCACGTCGAGCTCGAGCGGGCCAAGGGCGACCCGGACGCCATGGATCCGGGGAGCCGCATCGCGATCGGCCGGCAGGTCCCGAGCCAGGCCAAGGCGCTGCGGCTCGACGAGCTCTCGCTCGTGGCGGGCAACGGGGCCGTCCTCGGGGCCGAGGACGCCGCGCGCATCGGCGCCCGCGACCGACGGCTCGCGGAGCTGATCAAGGCGCCCGGGGGCGCGCCGCGGCTCCGGCCGGCGAAGGCGGGCGGCGAGCCGTCGCTGGAGGTGCACTGCGCGCTGACGGGCCACGGGGTGACGCTCGGCCTCGTGGGCGCGCGGCGGATCGGCCCGGTGCTCGCGCGCATCGGCGAGGCGTACGACGTGCGGCTCACGGCGGCGCGCGAGGGGCAGCCGGCGCCGCGCAGCGGCGAGGCCGAGGTGGTGCGCGTCCTGCATTTCCCGGAGATCCCGGGCCTCGACGTCGTCGCGTCGGTGTCGCGCGCTCCGCTGCGGCAGGCGCTCGGGCGGCTCGATCGGTCGATCGCCCTGACCGGCGCGACGGTGCTGGCGATCGCCCTCGCGATCGCCGTGGTGCTGGCGCGCAGCCTGTCGCGGCCTCTCGTCGCGCTGGCGCGCGAGACGCGCGAGGTGATGAGCGGCGCGCCGCGGCGGGTGGAGGGGCGCGGGGGGCGGGAGATCGCGGATCTCGCGGCGGCGTTCAACGCGACGATCGACGAGCTCGCGGCGATGCGCAAGCGCCTGGCGGCGACCGAGCGCATCGCGGCGCGGCGCGAGGTGGCGCGCCAGATCGCCCACGAGATCAAGAACCCGCTCGCGCCGATCCGGGCGGCGGTGGAGACCCTGCGCCGGCTGCGGCAGCGGGACGACCCGGCGTTCGACGACTACTTCGAGGAGGCGACGTCGACGGTGCTGGACGAGGTGCACCGGATCGCGAACATCGTGACCGAGTTCACCCGGTTCGCGCGCCTGCCGCCGCCGAACCTGGAGCCCGTCGATCTGGTCGCGATCGCGCGCGGGGTGGTCACGCTGCACGCCGCGCCGGCGTCGGGCGAGCCCACCGCCGGCGGGACCGGCGGGACCGGCGGGGCGGCGACGCCGCGCGTGGAGCTCGTGGCCGACCCGATCCCGAGGGTGTCCGCCGACAGGGACCAGATCATCCAGGTGCTCACGAACCTGGTCCAGAACGGGCTCGACGCGGCGGCCACCGTCCGGCGCGACCCGCGCGTCTCGGTGACGATCGGCCCGCTGCCGAGCGACCGCGTGCGCATCGTCGTGCGCGACAACGGGCCCGGCGTGGCGGAGGAGATGGTGCCGCGGCTGTTCGAGCCGTACGCGACAAGCAAGGAGAAGGGGACGGGGCTCGGGCTCGCGATCGCGCAGCGGATCGTGTTCGAGCACGGCGGGGAGATCAGCTACCGCAAGGCCCAGAAGGGGGGCGCGGTCTTCGAGATCTGGCTGCCGATCGCGGGGCCTCCCCTGCTGGAGAAGCCGCCCGGGGAGACCACGGTGCGGCCGAGGGGGCCGGAGGCGCCGTGAGCCGGGGCGCGCGCCGGGCGACGCGCGCCTCCGTTCAACCCCTCGCCTGACGGCCGCCGGGGTTCGGGGCGGAGCCCCGAGGGGACTAGAGCGGCTGGTTGTCGTACTCGCAGGCCGAGCTGCAGCCGTCGCCGCTCCTGTTGTTGCCGTCGTCGCACTCCTCGTAGACGCTCTGCCGCTCGCCGTCGCCGCAGTACGGCCCGTACACGCAGCCGGGCGCGCACTTGCCGTAGCCGCCGGTGTTGTTGCCGTCGTCGCACTGCTCGCGGCCGTTGACCACGCCGTCGCCGCAGCGCGGCCCGTAGAGGCACCTCGGGCCGCACTCGCCGTAGCCGCCGTCGTTCACGCCGTCGTCGCACTGCTCGCCGAGGTTCGCCTGCACCACCGCGTCGCCGCACTGGGCGCCGAGGCGGCAGTTGTCGCTGCAGCCGGTCGCCGCGTTCGGGGGGTCGCACTGCTCGCCCCACGCCTCGTCGACGCGGCTGTCGCCGCACCGGGCGGCCGGCGTGCAGTCCGGGAAGCAGCTCCCGTAGAAGCCGTCGTTCACGCCGTCGTCGCAGGTCTCGGCGCCGTTGAGGATCGCGTCGCCGCAGTACGGCCCGTACGAGCAGCGCTCATCGCACCCGTTGTACGCCCCGGTGTTGCTGTCCTCGCCGAGATCGCACGCCTCCTCGTCGGGCTGCACCACGCCGTCGCCGCAGCGCGGCCCGTACAGGCACATCGGGGCGCACTCGCCGTAGCCGCCGTCGTTGCGGCCGTCGTCGCACTCCTCGCCGTAGCTCGCCTGGACCACCGAGTCGCCGCAGTGGGCCCCGAGCTGGCAGCCGACGCAGCCCGGGTCGGTCGGGTCGTCGCACGCCTCGCCCCACGCCTCGTCGACGCGGCCGTCGCCGCACCGCGGGGCGCGCGTGCAGTTCGGGTTGCACGTGCCGTACAGGCCGTCGTTGCGGCCGTCGTCGCACTGCTCGGGGCCGTTCACCACGCCGTCGCCGCACGAAGGCCCGATCTCGCACGAGGTCGTGCAGCCGCCGTAGCCGGTCGCCGTGTTGCCGGCGCCGAGATCGCACGCCTCGTACGGGGCGTTGACCGCGCCGTCGCCGCAGCGGGGCGGGGCCACGCACCCCGGCGCGCAGGCGCCGGACGCATTGGCGTACGTGCTGTTGTTCACGCCGTTGTCGCACGCCTCGGGGCCGTTCCTCACGCCGTCGCCGCAGTAGGGACCGAGCTGGCAGTTGTTGCACTCGCCGTAGCCCGTCCCGTTCTCGCGGCCGTCGTCGCACTCCTCGCCCGGGGTCACGATCGGCGGGTCGACCCCGCACTGCGGCGTGCAGACCGACCTGCCGGCGGTGAAGCCCGCCAGCGTGAGCTGGTAGTTCGACCCGGTGACGTGGCGCTCGGCCTGGAACACCACGATCTCGTAGACCCTGCCCGCCTCGAGGTTGAGGTCGACCGTCCTCGCGGCGTGGCGCGTGCAGGCCGCGTTGTCGCAGGCGTTCACGCGGGCGTCGCCGTTGTCCAGGATGGTGACGCTCTCCTCGGCCTGCCCGTGGATGCCGCCGATGTCCGCGGTCAGCGTGTTCTTGATGAACACCCAGACGTCGTCGTCACCGTAGAAGGTGAGCACCGGGTTGTTGGAAGCGACGGAGTCGGGGGTGAACTGGAACCAGTACCGGACCTCGCTCGTGAAGTAGAAGTTGTGCCCGCCGTCCTGCGCCCTCTCCAGGCCGGCTGTGACGAGGTTGTCGAGCGCGGGGTCGGCGCCGGGCGGGTCGCGGTCCACCGGCCAGAACGGGTTCCGCTCGTAAACGAACGTGCCGGCGCCCTCCTCGACCATGTTGATGGTCGTGACGAGCGTCCTGTTGAAATCCGGGTTGTCCCGGTACCACCACTGGAAGTTCTGCTGCCCCGAGGTCCAGCCGTTGTCGGCGCTCGGCGTGAAGAAGCCGGCGCCGTGCGCGTTCACGGGCTTGCCGTCCTCGTCGAGCGTCGCCAGGACGGTGCCGTCGATCTGCCCGCCGGACGTGGGCGTGATCTCGAAATCGAAGTGCCCGATGAGGCGGTCGGACAGGTTGGCGTCGCACGCCGAGTTGCTCGATCCGCGGTTGTACGTCGTCGGGCACCAGCCGATGAAGTCGCGGACGACCATCGGCAGCCGCATCTCGCTGCGCGCCACGGAGCACGCGTAGCCCGGCTCGATCCTGCACGTGGCGGAGCAGCCGTCGCCGCTCACGTTGTTGCCGTCGTCGCACGCCTCCGTCGCGTCGCCGGGCAGGAGGATGCCGTCGCCGCACGCCGACGAGCACGCGCCGCCGACGCACGCCGGCTCGCGCTTGCAGTCCGGCGTGCAGCCGTCATTCCAGCTCGCGTTGCCGTCGTCGCAGACCTCGGTGCCCTCGCGCCTGCCGTCGCCGCAGACCGAGTACCCCCGGCAGTCCTGCGGCACGCTGCCATTGCAGACCCGGCCCGGCTCGATCTTGCAGGCCGCGTCGCAGCCGTCGCCGCGCGCGTTGTTGCCGTCGTCGCACTGCTCGGCGCCGAGCCGGATCCCGTCGCCGCAGACCGTCTTGCAGGGGAACCCGACGCGCGAGCAGTCCCACCCCGGCTCGAGGGTCCGGCAGTCGGCGCTGCAGCCGTCGCCGCTCGCCGGCGGGCGCTCGCCGTCGTCGCACACCTCGGCGCCGCCGATCACCCCGTCGCCGCAGACGGGCGGCGCGGGCGGCGTGCAGGCGCCGCCGGCCGGCGGGCACGTCCAGCCGAGCTCGATCCGGCACTGCGCCGTGCAGCCGTCGCCGCCCGCGGGCGACGCCCCGCCGCCGTCGTCGCACTGCTCGCCGGCCTGCACCGCGCCGTCGCCGCAGAACGTCCTCCGCGTGCAGGCCTGGCCTGGCCTGCAGACCCAGCCCTCCTCGAGCCGGCAGTCCGCTGTGCAGCCGTCGCCGGACGCCGGCGGATCCTCGCCGTCGTCGCACTGCTCGGCGCCGTTCACGCGGCCGTCGCCGCACCGGTACAGCAGGATGCACGGCTCGCCCGGCTCGGGGCACACGTACGACGGGTCGCGCACCCGGCAATCGGCGCTGCAGCCGTCGCCGTCCGCCGCGTTGCCGTCGTCGCAGAGCTCTCCCGGCTGCACCGCGCCGTCGCCGCACTCGACCAGCCGCACGCACGGCGATCCGGGGGTCGGGCAGGCGTAATAGGGCTCCTGCCGGCACAGGCTCGAGCAGCCGTCGCCGCTCGTCGTGTTGCCGTCGTCGCACCCCTCGCCGGCCTCCTTGAGGCCGTTGCCGCAGACCGGCAGCCGGGTGCACGGCTGGCCGGGCCGGCTGCACTGATAGCCCGGCTCGCGCTTGCACTCGGCGTCGCAGCCGTCGCCGGACGCGGGCGGGTCGTCGCCGTCCTCGCACTCCTCCGAGCCGTTCACGCGGCCGTCGCCGCACCGGTACAGCAGGACGCACGGCTCTCCCGGCCTCGCACACACGTACGACGGGTCGACGTAGTAGCAATCGGCGCTGCAGCCGTCGCCNCGAGCCGTTCACGCGGCCGTCGCCGCACCGGTACAGCAGGACGCACGGCTCTCCCGGCCTCGCACACACGTACGACGGGTCGACGTAGTAGCAATCGGCGCTGCAGCCGTCGCCGCCTTCGTTGTTGCCGTCGTCGCAGAACTCGCCGGGATGGAGAATGCCGTCGCCGCACGAGATGGTGAGCGCGCAGGGCTGGCCGGGCGTCGTGCACTCCCAGTAAGGCTCGACCTGGCAAAGACCGGAGCAGCCGTCGCCGGGGAGCGTGTTGCCGTCGTCGCAGGCCTCGCTCTCCTGGTTGCGCGCGCCGTCGCCGCACGCCGGATCCGGAGGCAGGTAACACTCGGGGGGCGGCTCATCGACGTCGCAGGGGTCCGGCTCGCCGGCGCCGCTGCCGCCGAGCCCGGGGCCGCTGCCGACCGTGAACTCCGGCTCACCGCCGGCCCCGCCGGAGCCGGGCCCGCCCGCGCCGCTGCCGGAGCTCGCCGCGCCCCCGCCGCCGGTCCCGCCGCTCGGCGTCTCGACGCCCCCGCCGCAGGCGACGGTCGCCTGGAGCAATCCCACCACCAAGGCCAGATATGAAGTTCTCGAAGCCACGACCCACCTCGATGACGCGCGTTGCGCTGTTCGCAGGCAAACGGCGTCACTTTGCACTGTATCGCGAAGGAACGTCACGCCTCCAGACGGAATTTGCTTTCCTGGACACAATTTCTGGTGCTCGGTGCGGGAGAAGCGGCGATCGCGCCACAGCGCTGCGCGCCGCCGGGACGGCCTGTGACAGAACGCCTCGGGGCGAGGTGGGCTCGCGGTGATCCCTGTCGTCGCATGGAGAGAAGAGGCGGAGAGCGGCGACCGTGGGGCGAGGGGCGGACAACGCCGCTCCGGGGGCGCAGGCCGGCTCATCCGTGCTGTGGGGCGAGGGCGGGCGCGGCGCCCGGGGCACGGGACATGAATGGCGCGCGGGCATGCACGCACGCTGGGCTCTCCCTCTCGCCGTCATCGCCGCGCTTCCGCTCGGTTGCCTGGACCGGGGGGAGCCGCGCTCCCGGGCCGAGCAGATCGCCGAGGCCGCCCCGCCGCCCGCGCCGGGGCCGCTCGACGTGCCGCCCTCCGCCCGGGAGGCGGTGTCGCTCCAGACGGGCTTCGCGCCGATCGTGTCGCGCGTGAGCGCCGCTGTCGTGAACGTCTCCTCGGTGCGGTTCGTGCGGCCGCCGACGCCGGAGCGCATCCCGTTCTTCTCGGACCCGCTCTTCCGCGAGTTCTTCGGGCCGCGCCAGGAGGACGGGCGCGGCGGGGGGGACGGGCAGCCGCCGCCGGGCCCGCGCGTCCAGCGCGAGCAGAGCGTCGGCTCGGGCGTGATCGTGTCGCGCGAGGGCCACGTGATCACGAACGCGCACGTGGTGCAGGACGCCAGTCAGGTCCGCGTCGCGCTGCCGGGCAGGCCCGAGATGAAGGCGCAGGTCGTGGGCGTGGACGCGCGCACCGACGTCGCGGTGCTCAAGCTCGAGGGCGGCGAGTTCGCGTTCACCCCGTTCGGCGACTCGGACGCTGTGCGCGTCGGCGACTTCGCGCTCGCGATCGGCAACCCGTTCGGCATCGGCCAGACCGTCACCCAGGGGATCATCAGCGCGGTCGGCCGCGGCAACATGGGGATCGTCGACTACGAGGACTTCCTCCAGACCGACGCCGCCATCAACCCGGGCAACTCCGGCGGCGCGCTGATCAACATGGCGGGGGAGCTCATCGGCATCAACACGGCCATCCTCGCGCGCGGCGCGCAGGGCAACCAGGGGATCGGGTTCGCCGTGCCGTCGAAGCTCGCCCGCGCGGTGATGGAGCAGATCCTGGAGCACGGCCGCGTGATCCGCGGCGCGCTCGGCGTCGCGATCCAGGACGTCACGCCCGCTCTCGCCGAGGCGCTCGGGCTCCCGCCGGACACGCGCGGCGCGGTCGTCAGCGACGTGTCCGCGGGGAGCGCCGCCGAGAAGGCGGGGCTCCGGCGCGGCGACGTTGTCGTCGCGCTGCGCGGCGAGCACCTGACCGACGGCCGCGACCTGCGGATGCGGATCGCCGAGGCGAAGCCGGGCACCCAGGTCGAGCTGCGCGCGCTCCGCGACGGGCGGAGCGTGGAGCTCACCGCGACCCTCGACGAGCTACCGGAGCCGAAGCCGGAGGAGCCCGTGCAGGCGCCGGCGTCGACGGGCGCGCTGGGGGTCGAGGTCGCCGCGCTCTCGGACGAGCTGCGGCGGCGGTTCGGGATCCCCGACGACGTGAAGGGCGCGCTCGTGGTGGGGCTCGGCCCCGGCAGCCCCGCGGCGAGGGCGGGGCTCGGCCCGGGGGACGTCCTCCTCGAGGTGAACCGCAAGCCGGTGGCGAGCCCGGAGCAGCTCAAGCAGGAGGTCGACGCAACAGGCGACCGGCCGGTGCTGCTGCTGGCGTGGCGGGACGGGCGGACGCGGTTCGTGCTCGTGGAGCGGTGAGGCCCGCGGCGCGGTGAGGCCCGCGGCGCGGTGAGCCGCGGCGGCGGGCGCCGCGGCCGTTCATGTCGGGATCGGCTGGTTGGCCCTGCCCGGCCTGCGCCGCGCTACCTCGATCCCCGAGATGCAGACGGCCAGCCACATGCTCCCGGCCGCGAACCCCGCGAGCACGTCGCTCAGGTAGTGCACGCCGAGGTACATGCGGCTGAAGCCCATCGCCACGGTCCAGCTCATCGCGAGCGCGAGGAGGGCGAGGCGGACGCGGAGCGTCCGGACGAACAGGAGCCCGAGGTACGAGAGCATCCCGAAGGTAACGAACGTGCCCATCGAGTGCCCGCTCGGGAAGCTCCACCCGGCGGCGAGCGCGAGCGGATCGTCGAACGTCGGCCGCGGCCGCGCGAACAGGGCCTTGAGCGCGTGGTTGAGGAGCCCGCCCCCGGCGAGCGCGATCAGCCACCCCACCGCGAGGACGCGCTCCCGCCGCCACAGGAGCGCCGCGGCCACGACGATCGCGACGACGGTGAGCGCCCAGCCGCTGCCGAGGCGGGTGAAGGCGCGGAGCGCCGCCACGCCGGCGCTGCTCGTCGCGCCGTGGAGCGCGCGCGCGAGCGCGCTGTCGACCTGCACGATCGACGCGCCCCCGCTCACCGCGTCCGCGAGCGCGATGAACACGAGCGCGGCCATGCTGAGCGCGAGGCCGAGGGCGAGGTGGATGACGAGGTACTCGGCCGCGGAGAGCTCGCGGAGCACCCGCGCGACCGAGGGGAACGTCGTCGACAGCCGCCGCGTGATCGGGTGCTCGGCCGCCGCGCCGTAGGCCCGGACGGCCCGCCCCCACAGCGCGCGCGCGTGGCGATCAGAGAGGCGGGCGACAGCGACAAGCCCGAGGAGCACGCCGACCGTCCCGGCCAGGAGCAGCGCGAGCAGCAGGAAGGGCCGCGCGCCGACCGCCGCGGCGAGCTCTTCGGCGCTCATGTCCAGCGCGTCCATCGCGCAGCTCTAGCACGCGGCCCTGCCGATCCGACGCGCCCGCGCCGCCGAGCTCGCTCACGGGGCGAGCGGCACGACGACCAGGGGCGACGCGAGGTCGCTGACGTGGGCGACGCGGATCTCGCCGGCCGACACGGAGTAGACGTAGTCCTCCAGGAAGACGCTGCGCTTCACGTACGAGTTCGGCTGGGTCCACCAGCTCGAGCAGCCGGAATGGTACGGGTCGGAGCTCGCGTCGGGCAGCGGGTGGGCGAGGCCGCCGACCGAGGTGAAGCCCTCGGCGACATCGACCTTGTAGACGAGCAGCCCGCTGAACGTCATCGTGTCGCCGAAATTGCCGCCGCTCCCGCCCTCGCAGAGGACCATGGGGAGCCCGAGCAGCCCCCGCTGCGCGAAGTAGTTGAACGCGAGGTGGTTTGTCGCTGCGTCGCTCGTGGAGCCGCGCGTCCCGATCACCTCCCTGTGCGTGAGCTTCGGCTCATCGAGATCGGTCACGTCGAAGATCTGGAGCATGATGCCCTGGAAGAACGCGAAGTCCCCCTGGTCGGCGGCGTCGTAGCCGATGCTCAGGACGTGCCCCTCGTCGATCATGTGCATGTAGGTCGAGAACCCGGGGATCTTGAGCTCGCCGCGCACCTTCGGCGCCTCGGGCTCCGAGAAATCGAGCGTGAAGAGCGGGTCCGTCTTCTTGAAGGTCACCATGAACCCCACGTCGCCGTAGAAGCGCACGGACCGGATGTCCTCGCCCGGAGCGAGGTTGTCCACCATCCCCTTGACCACGAGCTCGCCGCCCTCGAGCTTCATCGAGGCGACGGTGTTGTGCGTGGCCGGATCGGGCAGGTGGCCGGTGGTTGTCGCGACGCGGAGATAGCCGTCGTGCTCGCTCAGGGCGAACTGGTTGAGCACGCGCCCCTTCACGGCGCCGCTCCCCATGTAGGCGCTCGGCAGCGCGCGATCGTTGAGGGCGAACTTGTGGACCGTCGTGGCGTCCGGCGTCGCCGCCCCGTCCTCGTAGAACCAGCCGTACGCGGCCCCGTACGCGTGCCGGCTCGCCACGTAGAGCGCCTCGGAGGTCGCGTAGACGGCGCCGGGCTTGCCGACGACCGTTGTCTGGCCGAGGGCTGCGCTGCCGAGCTCGGTCGAGACGATCGAGAGGAAGCTCTGGCCGTCGCCGGTGTTCGACAGGTAGTAGTTCTCGCAGGCCGCGAACGGGTCGTCGCTCCGCGGGTGCGCCACGCCGTCGCGGTAGATCGTGTCCTCCACGGTGGGCAGAGCGAGGTCGAGCGGGGCCGCGTCGATGACGTCGAGGTTCTCCTGCAGGAGCGCGTCGAACGCGTCGTTCACGGCGTCAACGGCCCCCGGGGTGACCCCCGCCTCGGCCAGGGCGCAGACGTCGACGCCCTGAGGCCAGAACGAGAGTCCCTCCACCGTGGGCTCCGGGGAGGCCACGACCGTGTGCACCGCGCTGCCGATGCGCCGGGCGTTGATGAACGAGCCGGAGAACTTCATCCTGCGCACGACGGTCGGGGCGGAGATGTCGCTGAGGTCGAGCTCGGTGACCACGAGGGGCGTGCCGTCTCCCGTGAACTCGCAGTCGTATCCGTACGTGCACTCGCCGTGGTACTCGGAGAAATCGCCGACGAACTCCGGGGTCAGCGACGAGTACACGAGGGCGCGCTCGTCGTGGACGAAGAGCTTCTTCGGCTCCCCCTCGATGGCGACCGACGCGACGAGGTGCGTGTCGGCGGCGGGCCACGCGTCGAAGATCTGGAGTTTCCCGTGGGCGAGGAGGTAGACGTGCCCTCCGTCGTTCTTGATGAAGTCCGCCTCGTCGACGTCCGCTTCTTGCGTGTTCGTCGTCGAGTAGTCCTCGGCGGCCCCGCCGTCGTCCACAGCGCCCGCGCCCGGCGAGGTGGGGTAGCCTCCCGCGCCCGTGCTCGCGCCCACGCCTGAATCGTAGACCGGGTAGCACCCCTGCTCGAGCTGCCCCAGGGCGATCTCTCGATATCCCTCGAGCTCCTTGGTCATGTTCTGCTTCAGCCGCTCGCGGACAAGCGCCTCGACCTCATCGCAGCTCGCCGCGGGCGTGAGGGCGCTCTGCGCGACGGCCGTCTCCACGGGTTTCTCCGGCTCGTCGGGGGTGCCTTGTCCGCCCGGGATGACCGAGCCGCCCGAGGCGACCGAGCAGGCCGCGAAGCTGACGCCGAGCGCCAGCAGAGAAACAAGCGTACATGTCCTGGGGATCGAGCGCATGGCAAGCCTCCGTGACGGGTCCGTCGTCCAGTCGATGGCCGGCGGGCAAGCACGCGGCATGCCTCACGGTTTATTGAATTATTTCGTATATTTATCAGCGACCACGTCGGCACACGTCGGCACACGCATGCTCCCTGTGGCTCACCGGAAGGGAACGGTGCGCGCCGGTGGGCCCGGTGGAGCTCGGGCTGGGAACCGCACAATCGTTTATCAAGGCTGTGTTGACAGCCCTGACCCCATCACCACACGCTATCGATCCCCGGCATGCCGCGGCTGCGCCCGTCGAGGCAGTCGATCAGATAACACGCCAGCCCCGCGTCCCCCGTCCACAGGCTGTAGCGCCACTGACCAACCCGGTTGAACTCGGCCTCGGACTGCGCGAGAGCCCACATCGCGAACTCGCGGGCACGCTCGAGCCAGAAGGCGTCTCCGGTGCGCCGGTGCACCTCGAGCAGGGCGGCCCCGTTGCCGTCGGTGCCGTGGCACAGGGCCACCCCCTTCTCCAGCGGCCCGACGGCCACGATCAACCGCGCGCCCCGGATCAACAGCGGCAGCGCCTCGGGCAGCGCCGCGTGGCGCAACGACGTGATGATCCCCGGCGCGCCGTGGCACCACTGCACCAGCGGCTTGGGCGGCCCTTCGAGCAGCGGGGGCCAGTTGGCCAGCTCGCCGTCGATCTCCGCCAGGCGGCCGAGGCCTTGCAGCGTCCGCGCGCGCAGCTCGGCCCGCTGCGCCGGGCTCAACAGGGCCTGTCCGCGCCAGAGCGAAGCGAGGTTGCCGGCCCAGCCGTGGCCGGCGCCGACATGGCGGCTCCGGCGACCATACAGGTCCTGTTCCCAAACCCAGACGTCCCGGTCCTTGTCGTGATCCCAGCTCTCCCACAGCGCCGCCGCGCTGTCGCGGATCAGCTCGGCCCAGCGCTCGTCCCCCGTCGCCTCGTGCAGGAACAGCGCCGCGAGCATCGTCCCGGGCGCGCCCCACAGCGCCTCACGGGTCGGGTTCGCGCGGTTGGCGCGGATCATCTCGGCCAGGCGATCGGCCTTGCGCGCGTCGGGCCGGGCGAGACAGCAGAGCGCGAGCGGCGCGCTCTCGCCGAGGAACCACGACGGCACGCGCTCGCCGGTGTCGGGCCAGCGCGCATAGTCGTCCAGCACCTGCTCGAAGATGTCGGGCAGGCCCATCGGCAGCGCGCAGAAGCCCGCCGCCGCGGCGCGGGCGAGGGCGATCCAGACGCCGCACGCGCCGAGGTACAGGCTCTGGACCGGACCGGGCGGCTCCGGCGCGTCCTCGGCGTCGCGCGGATGCATCGGCCAGGGCTGGCCGGCCGCCCGGATCGCCAGCGCCGCCGCGGACCACCGCCCTAGCCAGGCTCGCACCCGCGCGGGGTCCCACGCCTCGGGCGGCAGCGCGACGTGCCGTGTCGGGATGTAAAGGGTCATTCCAGGGGAGCCTCGAATCCGGGGAACTCCGCGAGATCCACGCGCATCGCGAGCCGCGCGGCGGCGATCGACGCCACATCGGACACGATGGCTCCTCCTGGTCAGCGGCGCCACTTCGGCCGCTCAGCTCGCCATCGCCGTCTCCCCTCGCCGCGACCCCTCCCCCGCCCCGGCGAGCGCCGCCCGGAAGCCCTGGATCGTCGCGTAGAGCCCCTGTCTCAGCGCGACGCGCGGCTCGAACCCCAGCGTCCGCCGGGCCAGATCGATGATCGGCCGCCGCTGCCGCGGGTCGTCCTCCGGCAGCGGCCTGAACACGATCCGGCTCGCGCTCCCGGTGAGCCGCACGATCTCCTGCGCCAGCTCGAGCACCGTCACCTCCACCGGGTTGCCAAGGTTCACCGGCCCCACCTCCACCGGATGCTCCATGAGCCGCAAACACCCCTCCACCAGATCGTCGACGTAACAGAAGCTCCGCGTCTGCGACCCGCTCCCGTAGACAGTGAGATCTTCCCCCCGCAGCGCCTGGACGATGAAGTTGCTCACCGCGCGGCCGTCGTCGATCGCCATCCGCGGCCCGTACGTGTTGAAGATCCGCGCGATCCGCCCCGACGCACGCCCCTGACGGTGGAAGTCCATCACCAGCGACTCCGCGCAGCGCTTGCCCTCGTCGTAACAGGCGCGCACGCCGACAGGGTTCACCCGCCCGAGGTAGGCCTCCGGCTGCGGGTGCACCTCGGGGTCGCCGTACACCTCGCTTGTCGACGCCTGCAGCATCCGCGCGCCGTGGCGCTCGGCGCACGAGAGCGCGTGCAGCGCGCCGAGCACGTTCGTCATCGTGGTGCGCACCGGATCGCCCTGGTAGCGCGCGGGGCTCGCCGGAGACGCCATGTTGTAGATCCGGTCGACCTCGTGATCGAAGGGCGCCGTCACGTCGTGCTCGACCAGCCAGAAGCGGCTGCTCCGCATCAGGTGCGCCACGTTGGCCGGCGAGCCCGTCGAGAAGTCGTCGAGCGCGATCACCTCGTGGCCGTCCGCGAGGAGCCGCTCGCACAGGTGCGAGCCGATGAAGCCGGCGCCCCCCGTCACCAGGATGCGCATGCTCCTCCCCAACGTCCTGCCGTTCGCGTCACCCATCGGAACACCTCCGTTGTCGCAATACCGCCCCTCGCTGACCGCCGAGGCCACCCCCGCCGCGGCGGCGGCTCCCCGCGTCGAGCACCTCGCGCGTGTAGCGCTCGAGCGCCTCGGCGCGGTGCGCCGCCGTGTGCTCGGCGAGGACGCGCCGGCGCGCGCGGCGGCCGACCGCGGCGCGCGCCCTGTCGGGCATGTCGCAGAGCAGCCGCAGCACGTCCTCGGTCGACCGCGCGATCAGGATCTCCTCGCCCGGATGGAAGAACGCGTCGATGCCGGGCCAGCCGTCGCTCACGACCGTCGCGCCGCACGCCGCCGCCTCGAACAGCCGGGCGCTCGGCGAGTGGCCGACGTCCGCCGCGTCCCGCGGCGTCACGTCGAGCGTGAACCGCTGCGCGCCGTGGAAGCCGCGGTGCGCGCCCGCCGGGATCCGCTCGAGCCGCGACACGTTCGCCGGGAGGTCGACGCCCGCCGGGTACAGCGCCCCGGCGACAGCGAAGCTCGACCGCGGCAGCAGGCGCGCCGGCCGGAGGAGCAGGCGCTCCAGCGCGCCGTGGCAATCGTCCCGGTAGTCCCCGAGGTGGCCGAGGTCCCAGACGCACGCCGTCGGCTCGGGGAAATGGAGCTCCGGGTCCACGCCGCAGTGGAGCGGGCGGGCCCTCACCGCGCCGTGGCGGCGCTCCAGCAGCTCGATCGCCGGGCCGCCCGTGGACGACAGGTAGAGATCGTAGCGGGAGACAAGCGCCGGCGTGATGTGCTCGTGCTGCCCTGTCGCGAGCTCGCGGACCGTGACCGGCGTGTCGAGGTCGTGGAACGCGGCGCGGCCGCCCGCCTCGCCCGTCACCCACGCTCCGATGGCCGCCCCCTCCGGGACGCGCGAGCCGACGATCACGAGATCCGCCCGCCGCACAGCCCCGGAGAAGCGGTCCTTCAGCTCCTCGAGGCTCGCGTAGCGCGCCACCTCGCCGCGCCGGCTCGCCGCGGGATCGCCGTCCGCAGAGGGCTCGTCGCGCTCCAGGAACAGCGCCGTGTGCCCGCGGTCGACAAGCGCCCGGAGCAGGCCGCTGTAGGTCGTCGCGCGCTCATCGCCCCGCGGCGAGGTGATGGACGGCCCGAGGAAGACATAGCTGTAGCCGGACGCTGTCATGCGAGCGGGCTCCGGTGGTGCGCGGGGCGGCAGCGCCGGACGCCGGACGGCGGGCCGCTCCGCTCCAGGTCGTCCTCCTCGCCCTCGGTGAACCAGAGCGACGGCGACAGGAGGAGCTCGTCGACGAGGTCGAGCAGCGTGTCCACGCGGTGCGCGCACGTGTGGCGCGCGAGCACCGTCCGGCGCCCGTGCTCGGCGACGCCGCGCGCGAAGCCCGGGTCCGCGAGGAGCGCGCGCAGGTGCTCCGTCATCTCCGCGCCGGTGCGCGCGGCGAGGTAGTCGCGGCCGGGCGAGAGCAGGCGCTCGGCGTCGGCCCACGGCGCGCTCACGAGCGGGATCCCGCACGCGAGCGCCTCGAAGGGCCGCGTCGCGGGGGCGCCGGGGAGCGGCGCGGACCCCGGCCGCCGCGGGATGTGCGCCGTGACGCGGGCGCGCGCGAGGGCGTCGGGGACGAGGTGACCCGGCAGCGATCCGGCGACCTCGACGCCGGCGTCCGCGAGCGCCGCGCGCGCGCGCTCGGGATAGCCGGCCCCGTGCACGCGCGCGCGCAGCCCGAGCGCCCGCGCGGGCTCGATCAGGAACTCGCGCACCTCCTCGGCCCGCGCGCCGTCCTCCCAGTCGCCGATCCACACGAGATCGCGCTCCTTCTCGACCCCGGGCAGCGGCCGGAAGAGGCGCGCGTCGGCCGCCTCGTGCCACACAACGGCGCGCCGCGCGACGCCCCGGCTCAGGTACAGCTCGCAAAGGCTCTGTCCAGCGCCGAGCACGCAGTCGTACCCGGCGAGATCGCGCCGCACGATCGAGGCCGGGTCGGCGAGCAGGCGACGGTGCGCGCCGTGGAAGAAGAGGTGGTACCCCTCCGTGCGCGCGCGGTGCTCGCCGAGGCGCCGGACGAGCTCGGGGTCGCTCCGCGCGTCGACGAGCGCGACGTCGACGCCCTCGAGCGCGGCGTCGAGGTCCAGCGTGGAGAGCGCGTAGCGGCGCGGCAAGAGGCGCGGGTAGACGGCGGCCGCGTCGAGCAGCGCGGCGGGGGCGCAGGCGGCGCGGCCCCCGGCGCCCGAGGCGCCGCAGGGCTCGAGCGGGTCGAACGGCTCGAAGGCGAGGACGTCGTGGCCGCGCGCGTCGAGCTCCGCCGCGACGCCGCGGAGGAAGCGCGCGCTCCCCGCGTCCCTGTCGGAGAGCAGCGAGCGACAGAAGAGCGCTATTCGCATGGGGTCCCGCGGGGCGTGGGCGAGGGAGGAGGGCTGCCCCGCCGGGGCGCGGGCGGCCGGGCCGCGAGCGCGACGGCGTAGACGTCGAGGTAGCGGCGGGCCATGGCGCGCGGGCTGAAGCGCACAGCGCGCCGGCGGGCGAGCGCGCCGAGCGCGTCGCGGCGCGCGGCGTCCCGGATGAGCTGGTCGAGCGCGCCGGCGAGCGCGGCCGGGTCGTCCGCGGGGACGTAGACAGCGGCGTCGCGCCAGACCTCGCGCAGGCTGGGGAGGTCGCCGAGCACGAGCGCGCAGCCGGAGAGGCCGGCCTCGAGGACCGACATGCCGAACGGCTCGTACCGCGCGGGGAAGGCGTAGATCGCGGCGCGCCCCATCCACCACGCGAGCTCGCCCTCGCTCATCCACCCGAGCGAGCAGAGGCTCTCCCCGGTGCGGCGGCCGAGGCCGCCCGGCGCGACGTCGCTCCCGGCCACGAGCACAGGCCACGGGAGGCGGGGCGCTACCTTCTCGAGGGCGGCGAGGTTCTTGGCCTCGTCCCAGAGCCGGCCGGCCGCGAACACGAACGCCTCCTTCGCCGCCGGCGCGAACCGCCGCCTGTCGCGCGCGTGCGGGATGACGTGGCCGCGGCCGACGCCGAGCGCGCCGTACTCGCCCGAGAGCGCGCTCAGCATCGCCGCGCTCGGCGCGACGACGGCCTCGGCGGCGCGGAGCCCCTCCGCGACCCGCGCGCGGTACCGATCGTGGCGCACCGGCGGCGGGAGGCGGTGGACGGCGCGCCACCACGACAGCACGCACGCGTGCGCCACGACGACGCGCGGCGCCCGGAACGGCAGGGCCGCGTGGCAGTAGCCGTTCAGGTGGATGAGGTCCGGCCGCGTCCGCTCCTCGAGGTCGAGCAGCCAGTCGCCCGCGGCCGCGACGTCGTCCCAGGGGTCGTCCATCCACTCGAGCCGGTAGGCGCCCTCGACGAGCTCGAGGCCCCGTACCGCGGCGGCCGCCGCGCGCGCCCCGTCCGACAGCGGCCCGCCCATCGTCGCGAGCACCGTGGCCACGCCGGCGCGCGAGAGCGCCCCGGCGAGCTCGATCGCGTAGGTCCACACGCCGCCGTGCGGGTCGGCTGTCATCAGCACGCGCCCGGGCCGCGGCGCCGCTGCCGCCGGCGTGGGGCCGCCGTCACCGCGCGCCATGCTCGAGCTCCGCGAGCGGCAGCGGCCGGCTGTCCTGGAGGTCGCCGAACTTCCGGTGCTCGGCGATGTAATGGGCGTGCGCCCGCTCCCAGGCGCCGTCGTCCGGCGCCCCCCACCGCGCGGCGTACGCGGGCGAGCCGGGGTACGGGAACATCGGGACGGGCTCGTTGGCCCACACGCCGAGCCCGAGGAGCCGCTGCCGCCACGCCTCGACGGCGTCCGCGTCGTCGGCGCTCGAGGGGAGCAGGTTGGCCTGCACGAACGGCACGCTCCTGCGCGCGTGGACGAGCAGCGCGGTGAGCTCCTCGGCCGACGCGCTGCGCCGCCTCGGGGGCGCGTCGCCCTCCTCCCGCGACGGGCTCTCGACGCCTGCCTCGATCGAGACGCAGCCCGCGCGGCCGAGCAGATCGAGCATCTCGCGCGACCAGCTGTCGATCCGGAGCTGGACGCCGAACACGACGTCGCGCGCGCGGAGCGCCTCGAGGAGGTCCCGGTCGGGCAGGAAGCGCTCGTCGACGAAGTAGACGTACCGGACGCCCTGGGCGAGGAGGCCGTCGAGCTCGTCGAGCACCGCCTCGATCGGGCGCCTCCGGATCCAGTCGTGGAGCGGCTCCTTGCCGCGCGGGGCGCCGCGGCGGGGGCAGCCGCGCGAGGCCTCCAGCTCGGCGCCCGGCCCCTCGGGCACGGCGTCGAAGCGGTGGTGGTGGTGCAGGTGCCGCGCGATCGCGGCGCCTTCCCACCGCAAGGCCGGCAGCGCCCTCAGGTTGGCGACGTGGGGGCCGCCCTGCACGTGATCGATGCCCTTCCTGCGGTAGGCGATCGACGGGATCTGCCAGAAGCGCGACTCCGTCGCGCCCGCGAGGAGGACGAGGATCTCCTCGCACTCGCCGAGGATCACGACGTCGACGCCGAGCTTGCGGAGGGCCGCGCGCGGGGTCGACGAGCCGTGGGGCCCGACGGCGACGAGGAGGCCCCCGTGGCCGCGCAGCGCGGCGGCGGTCGCCATGGGCACGCGCAGCTCCGGCGGCGGGCAGCGCCAGACGAGGTAGCTCGGGGCCGTGGCGATCGCGGTCATGTCCGGGCGGAACGCGGCGACCTCGGCGCGCAGCGCGACGATGTCGATCCCGCGCGCGTGGGCGTCGAGGAGGGCGGCCTCGTGCCCCGCGCGCTCGAGCAGCGCCCTGGCGTACCCGAGCTCGAGCGGCAGGTGCGGCTCGCGGCAGCCGAGGTAGATGCTGCCCTGGAAGCTCCAGGGCGGGTTGACGAGCGCGACCTTCATGAGGCCATCCCGAGCCGGCCGTGCCGGCCGAGGNCCTTCATGAGGCCATCCCGAGCCGGCCGTGCCGGCCGAGGCGGGCGGACAGGGGGGCGTCCGGGTAGGCGGCCTCGAGGCGCTCCTCCACGCCGAGGCGCCATTGATAGAGCGCGCGCAGCCCCTCGCGGACGGCGACGCGCGGCGCCCAGCCGGTGAGCGCCTGGAAGGCGCGGCAGTCGGAGACGTAGTACCGCGGATCGCCGGGCCGCCACCCGGCGAGCGAGACGGCCGGGCGGGGCCCGTCGAGCTCGGCGAGGAGGTCGAGCAGCTCGACGAGGCTCACCGCCCTCGCCGGCCCGCCGCCGACGTTGAAGGCGCGGCCGGACGCGGGCTTGATGTCGCGCCGCGCGAGCAGGAGGGCGTCGACGAGGTCCTCGACGAACAGCGCATCGCGGACCTGGAGCCCGTCGCCGTGGACGGTGATCGGGTCGCGGCGGATGGCGCGCGCGACGAAGTGGGCGATCCACCCCTGGTCCTCGCTCCCGAACTGCCGGGGGCCGTAGGTGCAGCTCACCCGCAGCACCGCGGCGTCGAGGCCGAAGGTGCGCGCGTAATCGATGACGTACTGGTCCGCGGCGCCCTTGGAGCACCCGTGAGGGGTCCGGAGATCGATCGGCCGCTCCTCGGAGATGCCGTGTTCGCGCGCGCGCTCGCAGCGGGGCTGATACCGCGCGTCGCCCCGCTCGAGCGCGAGGTCGGCGAGCGCGCCGTAGACCTTGCTGGTGGAGGCGAAGAGGAGCGGCGGGGGCCGGCCCATCTTCCGGAGCGCCTCGAGCACGTTGAGCGTGCCGCGCGCGTTCACCTCGAAATCGAGCGCCGGGTCCGAGACGCTCCGCGCGGCGGCGGCCTGCGCGGCGAGGTGGAAGACGAACGAGGCGCGCCGCACGGCGTCGCTCACGGCCTGCTCGTCCCGGATATCGCACTGCATGATCGTCACGCCGCCGCCGTGGCGCTCCTTGAGGAGCGCGACGTTCCGCTCGACGAACGCGCGCGCGAGGTTGTCGAAGACGACCACCGGCTCTCCCTGGCGGAGGAGCCGGTCGGCGAGGTGAGAGCCGATGAAGCCGGCTCCCCCCGTGATCAGGACATGGTCAGGCATCACTTGCTCCGTTCCGGTCTGGACGAGCAGCCGTCGGCGAGAGAGCGCACCTCGGGAGCGGGCGGCGCAGGGCGGCGCGTCAGGCAGAGCGTCTGCCCGTCGCGCGGTGTCCCCCCCGACCCGCGCCGCGCTGCGCGGGGGTCCCTGAGGAGACACCGATTAACATGCGACCTGGAGACCCGCAAACCGATCAGAGGCGCTTTGTCTCATGCGCTGTGTCGAGCCGGGAGCGCTCCCTGGACCGCGTACGGCGCCGCCGGATGGTGTCGTGAACTCGATGTGTCGCAAAGCGATCTCGACGCGAGATCCGGTGTTCGGAGGCGCGATGAGAGCGGCCGGGGACAGGGGCGTGAAGGAGCGGGCGCGCTCGGCGCGGGGCGGAAGCGGCGGGAGCGAGGCGGAGGGCGGCGGGGACGCGAGCGCGCGGGCCCGCCGCCCACGCGAGGCGGGGCTCAGCTCGCGATCGGCTGGCCGGTCAGGCGCAGGTAGATGTACGCGTACCCGAGGGCGGTGATCGGCGCGGCCACGATCGTGCCGAGGCAGCAGGCGAGCATGCCGCCGAGCATGAGCGCGAAGGCGAGGAGGGCGTAGACGAAGATACCGCCCTTGTGTCCGGTCGTGATTCGCCAGCTTTCCTTCATCGCGTCGATCGTGCCGAGATTTTTATCGACGATGCACATCGTCGTCATGCTCAGGCCGAGCCCGAGGATGACGCCGGGGACGATCAGGAAGATCGCGCCGACGAAGACGGCGATCGAGGTGAGGATCTGGGCGCCCAGGATGGGGACGAACCACTGGCCGCCGGCGAGGATGTCGTTGAACGCGTACGGCTGGCCGCGCGCCACCTTCAGCAGGAGCAGGGAGAGGCCTCCGGCGAAGTAGCTGCTGATCACGAACCCGATGATCTGCATGAAGATCTGGACGACCGACCCCGTGCCGGGCGCGTCCGCCGCGAGCGCCGCCTGCACGCCCCCGCCGATGACGTTGGGGAGGCCCGCCGCGAGGCCGACGACGAACATGGCGCCGATGATGACCGCCGGGTCGCGCTTCAGGCGCTCCCAGCCGAAGGACGCCGCGTCGCCCGCTCCCCACGCGGTCGATCCGCCCATGCCCGGGGGCTGACCGTAGGCGCCGCCGCCCGGGGGCGGGCCGAAGCCACCGCCGCCCGGAGGCTGCCCCCAGCCACCACCGCCGCCCGGAGGGGGACCGTAGCCACCGCCGCCGGGAGGCTGCCCCCAGCCGCCGCCGCCGCCCGGGGGC
>NZ_JEMA01000168.1 GCF_001589285.1 Sorangium cellulosum
CGCACGATGGCGGCGAGGTCCGCCTGCCGCGGGTCGTGCTCGACGACGGCGCTCGCCGCGCCCTCGGCGAGGCGCACGGACAGGACCCCCGGCACGGCGATGAGCCCCGCCTCGAGCAGCGGGCCGAAGGCCGCGTCCCGGCGGAGGCGCGGGAGCCGCAGGCGGACCCTGCCCGGAATCGCGTGGACGACGTCGACGCCGCCCGCGCTGTCCACGACGGAGGCCACGACGGAGAGCGGCCCGGCCCCGCTCGACGGTAGCGCGGCCATCATCACCCCGCCTCGCCGCCGGAGGGCGCCCCCGCGCTCGCGACGAAGCCCTGGATGCGGCCGTGGTTCAGCACAAGGAACGCGTCGAACCCGTACTTGACCAGCGTGATCCAGTGAGGCGCGCCCGGGGTGCGCCGCAGGAGCACCTGGACCAGCCCGGAGCCGACGAGGAGCCCGGGGATCACGAGCTTGAGATCGACCTGCGGCGGCGGGACGACCAGCGACGCCGCGTTCAGCCGGTCCACGGCCTTGACCACGAGGCGCGCCGTCCGCCCCGGGCTCGGCGGCTCGACAGGCCCGGCGCAGCGCGGCGGCGGGGGCGCGAGCTCGTCGAGCGAGCCGCAGCCGCAGCCGGAGAGCTCGGGGATGTGCGCGAGCTCGGAGAGGACGGCCTCGAGCGGGACATCCGGCTCGTGCTCGACCGTGAGGCTCGCGGCCCACGCGTTCTCCCGCGCGTCGACGACGCTCGGGCACGCGCGCGCCAGCTCCGCGATCTCCGCCGCCCGCGCCCGGTCCCGGCGGAGGGCGGGGACGCCGAGGCGCACGCGCCCTGGAATGCAGTGAATGATGAAGACCCCTCGATCGCTCGACATGGCACACCTCCCGGCCGGCGGAGGCCGGGTCACCCAGGACAGCCCTCTCCTCAGCGCGCGGGCGGATCCATCTCGACGCGCACCCCCGCGGACGCGGCGTCGGCGCTCTGCTGCTGCCGCGCCATCTCGTCCCTCACCTCGGCGACGAGGTCGGCGAGCCGCTCCCTGCCCTCGCCGAGCGCGCTCTTGACCGACTCGAACGCGACGAAGCCGAGCCGCATGGCCCGCTTGACGGTCGGACGGGTGATCCTCGTCAAGCTGGCGAGACCAACACCGATGATGATGCCAAGCCCGAGGCGTTCCATCTCCCCTCCTCTCCTCGAATTACACGAACGGCGGCGCCGACCGGCGCGCGCCGCGGAATCACGGAATCATGACGGACAGAGTATTTGAACCACAGAGTCACAGAGCGCACAGAGGGAGAGAGTCAGAAGAAGAAGCTCGCTCTTTGCGCCTCCGCGCGGCGGGTACGCTGGAGTCCGAGCCGCGCGGGGCGACAGGGCCGCGCCGCGCGGGCGCTGCGCGGCCACGACCCGGACGGGCGCCGCCGCGCGGGCGACCGCGCCGGATCCGGGATCATGAGAGGCCGCCTTCGAGCAAACACCCATCCTTCCGCGACTTCCGTGAGAGCACCCACAGGAATTTGTAACACCCTAGTCGCTCGATCGCCACGTACATTTCATGTCCACTCGACACCTGACTCGCGTGCTGGCGGAGCGTTCTGTCCGGACCTCCGGGGCGAGGCGCGCCGCCACGTGGGCCATGTCGGCCGCCTCGCTTGGGCGCGAGTCCGCGCTGGTCGGGCGCGGGGCGCAGCGGGACGCCCGGGCGCCGGGTTGTCCGTCGCTTCCAGCCGGCGAGCGACCGTGGTAAATTTTCGGACATGCAAGCGGGGCAGCACGAAGAGCCCGCGAACGAGGGCGGCGGCTCTCTGATCGCGGCGCTCCTGGCGGAGACGGGGGTCGCGCCGGCCAGCGACGCGTACGAGGGCGTCAAGCGGGGCGTGGAGGTCGCGCTGGGCAAGGCGGTCCGCCGGCCGGAGGACGGCGCGGGGATCGACAACGCCCTGGTCGACCTGTGGATCGCCGAGATCGACCTGCGGCTGGCGCGCCAGATCGACGAGATCCTGCACCACCCGGTGTTCCAGCGCCTGGAGGCCGCGTGGCGCGGGCTCAAGTTCGCGATCGATCACATCGACTTCCGCGAGAACATCCGGGTCGAGGTCCTCAACTGCTCGAAGGACGATCTGCTCGCGGATTTCGAGGACTCGTCCGAGGTGGTGAGGAGCGGACTTTACAAGATCGTCTATTCCTCGGAGTTCGGCTCCTTCGGCGGCAAGCCGTTCGCGGCCGTCATCTCGAACTACGAGTTTGGCCCCGGGCCGCAGGACGTCGCGCTGCTCCAGAAATGCGCGGCGGTGGCGACGATGGCGCACGCGCCGTTCCTGGCCGTCGCTGGCCCGCAGTTCTTCGGGCTCACGGACTACCGGAAGGTGCCGCACCTCGGCGACGTCAAGGCGCTCTTCGAGGGGCCGCAGTACGTGAAATACACCGCGTTCCGCGAGTCCGAGGACGCGCGCTACGTGGGCCTGCTCCTCCCGCGCTTCCTCCTGCGCCTGCCGTACGGCGCGAGCACCGTCCCGGTCAAGGCGTTCTCGTACGAGGAGGACGTCGTCGGCGACCACGCGGCCTACTGCTGGGGCGCCCCGACGTACGCGATGGCGACCCGGCTCGCCGAGAGCTTCGCGCGCCACCGCTGGTGTCTGCACATCATCGGGCCGCAGTCGGGCGGCACGGTCGAGGGGCTCACGCTCCACGAGTACGAGGCGCTGGGCGCGATCCAGACGAAGATCCCGACCGAGATCATGCTGACCGAGCGGCGCGAGTTCGAGCTCAGCGAGGAGGGCTTCATCGGGCTCACGTTCCGGAAGGACACCGACAACGCCTGCTTCTTCTCCGCGAACTCCGTGCAGAAGCCCAAGTACTTCGGCCAGAGCGAGGAGGGGCGCGCCGCGGAGGTCAACTACCGGCTCGGCACGCAGCTACCGTACATCTTCCTCGTCAGCCGGCTCGCGCACTACCTCAAGGTGATGCAGCGGGAGCAGATCGGCACATGGAAGGAGCGCGCCGATCTCGAGCGCGAGCTGAACGGCTGGCTGAGCCAGTACGTCGCGGACATGGATGTCGTGTCGCCCGCCGTGCGCTCACGCAGGCCGCTCCGCAAGGCGCGGACCGCGGTGAGCGAGGTCGAGGGGAGCGCGGGCTGGTACCGGGTGCACCTCGAGGTGCGCCCGCACCTCAAGTACATGGGGGCTTACTTCACCCTGAGCCTGATGGGAAAGCTCGACAGGGAGTGAGGTAGACCGCGCTCCCGGACGGACGTACGTGCTGTCGCGGACCGCGCATCGCGCAGATCGTGCCCGCGTGATGCGCGACCGCGCATCGCGCAGATCGTGCCCGCGTGATGCGCGACCGCGCATCGCGCAGATCGTGGTAAAGCGCCGCATGCGCACGCAACGACAGCCTGGAGCTCTCCTCGCGATCACCCTGGCCCTCTCTGCGCTGCCGGCCTGCGGCCCCGCCGCGAGCCCGCCGCCGCTCCCCGCGGGCGGCGCGAAGGCGACGCCCGCGCCGCCCGCGCCGCAGGGCCTGCCTGTCGTCGAGACGCGGCTCGAGAGCGTCGGGCTCGACGAGTCCGCGCTCGACCGCTCGGCGAACCCCTGCGAGGACTTCTACCAGTTCGCCTGCGGCGGGTGGCTGGCGAAGGCGGAGATCCCGGGGGACGAGCCCATCTGGATGCGGAGCTTCAACGAGATCGAGAAGCGCAACGAGGCGGAGCTGCGGCGCATCCTCGAGGAGGCCACGCAGGCCGGCGACCGGGATCCGGTGAGCAAGAAGATCGGGGCCTACTACGGGGCGTGCATGGACGAGGCCGCGGTCGAGGCCGCCGGCGTGAAGCCTATCGCGGACCTCCTCGCGAAGGCGCGGCGGGTGCGCGACGCGAAGGGCGTCGGGGCGCTCGTCACCGAGCTCCATGGCCGCGGCATCTGGGCGCTGTTCGACATCGCCGCCGCGCAGGACATGAAGGACGCGACGCGCGTCATCGCCCAGCTCGACCAGAGCGGGCTCGGCCTGCCGGACCGCGACTACTACCTCAACGAGGACGACAAATCGAAGGCGCTCCGCAGGACGTATGAAGAGCACGTCGCGCGGATGATGCGGCTCGCCGGAGCGCAGGAGGCCGCGGCGAAGAAGGCGGCGGCCGAGGTGATGCAGATCGAGACCGAGCTCGCGAAGATCTCGAAGACGCGGGTCGAGCGGCGGGATCCGAAGGGGCTTTACAACAAGCTGGACCGGGCGGCGCTCGCGAAGGCGTCGCCCGATTTCCCGTGGGACGCGTACTTCCAGGGGCTCGGCCGCCCGGACGTCAAGGAGGTCAACGTGACCTCCGTGCGCTTCTTCGAGGGGCTCTCGCGGCTGCTCAAGACGGCGAAGCCCGCCGCGTGGCAGAATTACCTGGCGTGGCACATTGTGCGCTCGATGGCGCCCGCGCTGCCCAGGGCGTTCGTCGACGAGAGCTTCACGCTGCGCGCGGCGCTCACGGGGCAGCAGGAGGAGCGGCCGCGCTGGAAGCGGTGCGTGAGCGCGACCGACGCCGCGCTCGGCGAGCTGCTCGCGCAGCCGTTCGTCAAGACGAGCTTCCCCGGCGAGAGCAAGCCGGCGGCCGAGGCGATGGTGCGCGAGATCAGCGGCGCGTTCGCGCGCGAGGTCCGGTCGCTCGACTGGATGGATGAGGGGACGAAGCAGCGCGCGCTCGCGAAGCTCGGCGCGATGGCGAACCTCATCGGCTATCCCGACAAGTGGAGGACGTACGACTTCGAGGTCGATCCGAAGGAGTACGCGAAGAACGAGCTCGCGTCGCGCGCCTTCGACGTCCGCTGGCACCTCGGGAAGATCGACAAGCCGGTCGACCGCAACGAGTGGCAGATGAGCCCGCCCGCGGTGAACGCCTATTACGACCCGCAGCGGAACCACATGGTGTTCCCCGCCGGCATCCTTCAGCCGCCGTTCTACAGCGTGAAGTCGGGCGTGGCGGTGAACCTCGGCGGCATCGGCATGGTGGTCGGGCACGAGCTCACGCACGGGTTCGACGACGAGGGGTCGCAGTTCGACGCCAAGGGCAACCTGGAGGACTGGTGGTCGAAGGACGTCGGTGCGGCGTTCAGGGAGAAGACCGGCTGTGTCGAGGCGCAGTATTCGGCCTACGAGGCGCTGCCGGGGGTCAAGCTGAACGGCAAGCTGACGCTCGGCGAGAACATCGCGGACCTCGGGGGCGTGAAGCTCGCGTTCATGGCGTACCGGGAGATGCGCAAGGGCGCGGCGGAGCAGACGGTGGCGAGCGGGCTCACCGAAGATCAGCAGTTCTTCCTCGCGCACGGGCAGGCATGGTGCGGCAAGCTGCGCGACGAGTCGCTGCGGCTGATGGTGCAGGTGAACCCGCACTCCCCGCCGCGCTTCCGCGTGAACGGGCCGCTCGCGAACCTCCCGGAGTTCGGCGAGGCCTTCAAGTGCGCGCCCGGCACGCCGATGCGGCCGACCCGGCAGTGCGCTGTATGGTAGCGCGCGGGGCCGCGCATTGCCGCGCGCGGCGTCCTCGGTTACAGGCAGGGCCATGATCCTGATTGGCCAGTACGACTCGCCGTTCGTGCGCCGCGTCGCCGTGGCGCTCCAGCATCATGGGCTCGCGTACGAGCATCGCCCGTGGTCGGTGTGGGCCGACGCGGAGTCCATCGCGAAGTACAACCCGCTCCGGCGCGTGCCGGTGCTCGTCACGGACGACGGGGAGTCGCTCGTGGAGAGCGCGGCGATCCTCGACGCCCTCGACGGCATGGTGGGGCCCGAGCGGGCGCTCCTGCCGCCCTCGGGCGAGGCGCGCCGCGCCGGGCTGCGGGTCTGCGCGCTCGCCACGGGGCTCGCGGACAAGGCGGTGAGCCTTCTCTACGAGCACGTGCTGCGCTCCGGCGATCGCCGGAGCCCGGTGTGGGTGAGCCGCTGCGTCACGCAGATCGGCGAGACGCTCGATCTGCTGGAGCGCGAGCGCGCCGCCCGGCGCGGCGACGACTGGTGGCTGGGCGCCTTCAGCCACGCCGACATCGCCGTCGCCTGCGCGCTGCGCTTCCTCGGCGAGGCGCACCCGACCCTCACCGACGCCGCGCGGCGGCCGGCGCTGGCCGCGATCGCGGCCCGCTGCGAGGCGCTCCCGGCCTTCGCCGCGGTGGTCCAGCCGCTCCACGTGGCCGTGTAGCGCTGGCATCGAAAAGATACCGCAACAGCCGATCAGGGCGCCGCCGCCGCCCGCTCCTCGTGGCCAGCCGCGCAGCCCCTTCCGCGCCGCGGCTCGGCGGCCAGCGCCCGGTGCGCCTCGAGCGCCGGCGCCCTTGACGCCGGAGGTCGGGGGGCCTATTTGCATTCGTGCATCGAGATACATGGATACATGGGTCTTTCCGAGTACATCGAGACGCTGAACCTCCTCGGGGACGAGAGCCGGATACGGCTCTGCGTGCTCCTCCGCGAGCGCGAGCTGCGGGTGACGGATCTGGTCCGCGTGACGGGCATCGCGCAGTCCCGCGTCTCGACGCACCTCGGGCGGCTCCGCGAGGCAGGGTTCGTCCGGGATCGACGCCAGGGACCGCAGTCGTTCTACACGCTCGCTGTCGATACCCTGTCCGGGACCGCGAAGGCTCTCCTCGATGACGCCACGCGATCGGCTGACCCGACCCTGGAAGGCGACCAGCGGCGCCTCCTGGAGCTCGACGCCGAGCGGCGCGGCGGCCTCCCGGAGTCCTTCGCCGGCGAGATGGAGAGGCGGTACTCCCCGGGCCGCACCTGGCAGTCGCTCGCGGCCGGCATCGCCGCGTTGCTGCGCCTCGGCGACGTCCTCGACGTCGGATCGGGCGACGGCGCGGCGGCCGCCTCGCTCGCGCCTTACTGCCGCTCGCTCACGTGCATCGACTCGAGCAGCCGGATGATCGAGTCCGCGAAAGAGCGATTCTCGACCCAGCCCCACGTCCGCGCCCAGGTCGCCGATGTCCACGACCTGCCGTTCCGAGACGCCTCCTTCGACGCGGTCCTCGTGTTTCACACGCTGACCTATGCCGAGCGCCCGCCGCGGGCGCTGGAAGAGTGCGCCCGCGTGCTCCGCCCGGGCGGACGGCTGGTGATCCTGTCGCTCGACGCGCACCAGCACCGGGAGGTCACAGCGCCCTACGGCGAGCGCCACCCCGGCTTCTCGCCCTCCGACATCCGCGCCATGCTCACCCGCGTGAGCCTCGATGTCGTCGCGTCCGACGTCGCCTGCCGCGAGTCGAAAAAGCCACATTTTCAGGTCGTGCTCGCCATCGCCGACAAGCCGACCCCGGGTCCCCCCAAGAGCGCCAAGCGAGTCTGAACATGCCATCCAACAACCCCGCGCCTCCCCTTCATCCACTCCAGAAGCTCCTCCAGAGCCGCATCGCCATCATCGACGGGGCGATGGGGACGACCATCCGCACCTACGGGATGAAGGAAGCGGACATCCGGGGCAAGCGGTTCGCGGACTCGAAGAAAGACCTGCTGAACAACGGCGATCTGTTCACGCTGACGCAGCCGGAGATGATCTGCGATATCCACCGGCGGTTCCTCGAGGCCGGCGCGGACATCATCGAGACAAACACCTTCGGCGCGACAAGCATCACCCAGAGCGAGTTCTTCGTGGACGACCCGCGGGAGCACGGCGGGCGGAAAGATCCAGCCTTCTATCAAGGGATCATCGACGACCCGTTCCTCAACGACCTCGCCTGGGAGATCAACGAACAGTCCGCGCGGCAGTGCCGCGAATGGGCGGATCGCGTGGCGAACGTCGACGGGCGGCAGCGGTTCGTCGCGGGCGCCATCGGCCCGCTCACCGTCTCGCTGTCGAACTCCCCGGACGCCGACGACCCCGGCTTCCGCGTCGTGACGTTCGATCAGGTGAAACAAGCGTACCTCCACCAGGTCCGCGCCCTGATCGCCGGCGGCTCCGACGTGCTGCTGGTCGAGACAATCTTCGACTCGCTCAACGCGAAGGCCGCGCTCGTCGCCATCCGGGAGGTGTTCGACGAGGACGGCAAAACTCTGCCGGTGATGATCTCGGCGGCGGTCGGGCGCGGCGGAGAGACGATGATCTCCGCGCAGACGGTCGAGGCATTCTGGAACGCGGTGAAGCACGTGAGCCCGCTCGCCGTCGGGCTGAACTGCTCGCTCGGCCCGGACCTGATGTATCCGTTCCTGGCCGACCTCTCGGAGAAGTCCAGCGCCGCGATATCCTGCTACCCGAACGCCGGCCTTCCCAACCCGCTCTCGCCCACGGGCTTCGATCTGGAGCCGGCGGACATGGCGCGCCACATCGGCGGCTTCGTGGAGGCAGGCCTCCTCAACATCGCCGGCGGCTGCTGCGGCAACACGCCCGAGCACATCGCGGCCATCGCCAAGGCGGTCGCCGGCAAGCCCCCGCGCGCCCTCGACCCGAAGCCTTCCGCTGACGCCCCGCCCGGCGGCGCGCCCTCGTCAGGCCCGCCGGTCCCCCTGCGCCTGTCCGGCTCGCAGCCGTTCACGCAGCAGCCCGGCGTTTACATGATCCTCGGCGAGCGCACCAACGTCTCCGGGTCGCCGAAGTTCGCGAAGCTCATCAAGGAAGGGAAGTTCGAAGAAGCGGTGAGCGTGGCGCGCCAGCAGGTCGAGAACGGCGCCAACGTCGTCGACATCTGCATGGACGAGGGCATGATCGACGGCGTCTCCGCGATGACGCGCTTCTTGCTGCTCCTGGCCAGCGAGCCCGAGGTGGCGAAGGTCCCGTTCATGGTGGACTCGTCGAAATGGGAGGTCATCGAGGCAGGCCTCAGGTGCATGCAAGGCAAGGGCATCGTGAACTCGATCTCCCTCAAGGAGGGAGAGGCGAAGTTCCGCGAGAACGCGAAGACCATCCTCAAGTACGGCGCCGCCGTCGTGGTCATGGCGTTCGACGAGCAAGGGCAGGCCGCCACCTACCAGGACAAGATCCGGATCTGCAAGCGCGCGTATGACATCCTCGTCGACGAGGTGGGGTTTCCTCCCGAGGACATCATCTTCGATCCGAACATCCTCACGGTCGCCACCGGCATGGAGGAGCACAACAACTACGCCGTCGACTTCATCGAGGCCACCCGCTGGATCAAGGCAAACCTGCCGCACGCCAAGGTGAGCGGCGGCGTGTCGAACATCTCGTTCAGCTTTCGCGGCAACAACCGGGTGCGCGAGGCCATGCACTCGGCATTCCTCTATCATGCCATCCAGGCCGGCATGGACATGGGCATCGTCAACGCGGGCATGCTCGAGGTGTACGAGGAGATCGAGCCGGAGCTCCGCGAGCTCGTCGAGGACGTCCTGCTCAACCGGCGCCCGGACGCCACGGAGCGGCTCGTCGATTTCGGCGAAGCGCTGAAGGCCAAGAACGCCGGCGCCGCCGAGGCCGAGAAGAAAGAAGAGGAGTGGCGCAAAGGCACCGTCGAGGAGCGGCTGTCGTACGCGCTGGTCAAGGGCATCGATACGCACATCGACGTCGACACCGAGGAGGCGCGCGCCAAGCTCGGCCGTCCGCTCTCGGTGATCGAGGGCCCGCTGATGGATGGAATGGGCATCGTCGGAGATCTCTTCGGCGCCGGCAAGATGTTCCTTCCGCAGGTGGTGAAATCGGCGCGCGTGATGAAGAAGGCCGTCGCGTACCTCACGCCGTTCATGGAGGCGGAGAAGGCGGCGATGGCCGCCGCTGGACAGGCCGTGAAGACGCAGGGGAAGATCGTCCTCGCCACGGTGAAGGGCGATGTCCATGACATCGGCAAGAACATCGTGGGCGTCGTGCTCGCGTGCAACAACTACGAGGTGATCGACATGGGCGTCATGGTCCCGTGCGAGAAGATCCTCGAGCGCGCCAGGCAGGAGAAGGCGGATCTGATCGGCCTGAGCGGGCTGATCACGCCGTCGCTCGACGAGATGATCCACGTCGCCCGCGAGATGGAGCGGCAGAACTTCAAGCTGCCGCTCTTGATCGGCGGGGCGACGACAAGCAAGGCGCACACAGCCGTGAAGGTGGCCCCGCATTACAGCGAGCCGGTCGTGCATGTGGTCGACGCGAGCCGCGCCGTGCCCGTCACGACGAGCCTCCTGAGCGAGGAGGGCAAGCCGGCGTTCGTCGCCCAGCACCGCGCCGAGTACGAGAAGCTCCGGCGGATGCACTCGGCGCCGAAGCACAAGCTCGTCCCCATCGAGGCCGCGCGCGCGAACCGGACGCGGATCGAGTGGCGCGCCGAGGATCTGCCGGTGCCCGAGTTCATCGGCGCGCGCGTTCTCGAGGACTTCCCGCTCGCCACCTTGCGCGAGTACATCGACTGGACGCCGTTCTTCCACACGTGGGAGCTGAAGGGCGTCTATCCGCGGATCCTGGAGCACGAGAAATACGGCGAGCAAGCGCGCCAGCTCTACTCCGAGGCGAACGCGCTGCTCGACACGATCATCGAGAAGAGGCTGCTGACGGCGCGCGGCGTGTATGGCTTCTTCCCCGCGAGCGCCGTGGGTGACGACGTGGAGGTTTACACGGACGCGACGCGCAAGGAGGTGCTCGAGCGGCTTCACTTCCTGCGCCAGCAGACGGCGAAGGAGAACGGCGAGCCGAACCGGTCGCTCGCTGATTTCATCGCGCCCCGAGAGACCGGCCTCCCGGACCACATCGCCGGCTTCGCGGTGACCGCCGGCATCGGCCTGAAGGAGCTGTGCGAGCGCTTCAGGGCGAGCTACGACGACTACAACGCGATCATGGCCGAGGCGATCGCGGATCGCCTGGCCGAGGCGTTCGCCGAGTGCCTGCACAAGCGGGTGCGCGACGAGTGGGGCTATGGCCGGCAGGAGGACCTGACCAAGAGCGAGCTCATCGAGGAGAAATATCGCGGCATCAGGCCGGCGGCGGGGTACCCAGCGTGCCCGGATCACACAGAGAAAGGCACGCTCTGGCGGCTGCTCGACGTCGAGAAGAGCACCGGCATCCGGATCACCGAGTCGTTCGCGATGTGGCCCGGCTCGAGCGTGAGCGGCCTGTACTTCGCGCACCCGCAGGCCCGGTACTTCAGCCTTGGGAAGATCGATCGTGACCAGGTGGTCGACTACCACGCGCGCAAGGGGATGACGGTCGCGGAGGTCGAGCGCTGGCTCGGCTCGAACCTCAACTACGACGCATCAAGGTAGTGCCTCGTCACCCAGGGACGAAAGCGGGCTGAAGGCCCGCGAGGCCATGCCGGGGCGGGGCGGATCGCGCGCGGCGGTCCTCGACGAGCTGCGTCTTCACCTCACCCCGTGCTATCTCTGAACCAGTGCAGTCACTCGATGATTGGATGAGGTCAGATCCATGAAGGTATACGTCTTCAAATCGTTGCCGCCGTTTCTCTGGGGTTACACGCGCGACCTTCGCGCGATGTGGGCGCTGGAAGAGTGCGGGATCGCCTACGAGGCCGTCGGGCTCGCTTGCGGGCCGAAAGGTCTCCAGGACGAAGTCGAGTTCGGAGTTGTATCGCCGTTCAAGCAGGTCCCGGCGATCGATGACGACGGGTACATCTTGACGGAGTCGGGCGCGATCCTGCTCTATCTTGCGGAGAAATCCGGAAAATTGATTCCTCCTGACCTGAAGGGGCGCGCGCAGGTCTATCGCTGGACGCTCACGTCGTTGAACAACATCGAGCCTTTCGCGCTGCCGATTCTGTTTGCCGATCTTCAAGGCGACTCGAACCCCCATTTGAAGGCCCTGCGCCCCTGGCATGTCGAGATACTCGATCGCTTCTTGCCGACGATCGACAAGATGCTGCAGGCGCAACCGTTCATCACGGGGGCCGACTTCACGGTTGCGGACATTGTTCTCACGGGCGTGCTGCGCGAGCTTCGCAAGACGGAGATCCTCGCCAGGTATCCGAACATCGAGGACCACCGTCGTCGCTGCGAAGAGCGGCCCGCGTTCGTGAAGGTCCTGAACGCCTACGAAGACCGCCTCGGCATTCCCCGCGGAAGCGCGCGATAAGCCACCCGCCGACGCCAGAGCAGGCCTGGCGCGCGGATCCGGTCTGCGGTCCGGCCCTGGCGTGTGGTCTCCGGTTATCCTGGGCGGCCGATGCGCGTGCGTCGTTCACTGCCGCTCGTTCTGGTCCTCGCCGCGTCCGGGTGCCGCGACCGCGCGCCGGATCCCTCGGCCGCGCTCCAGCCGGCGCCCGAGGCGCTCGCCGGCGCCGCGGCTCCGGCCGCTGCGTCGAGCGGCGCGGCCGGCGATTCAGCGCTTCTTCCTCCGAGCGGCGCTCTACTCGGAGACCGTGAGCCGCAGCGCGCGCCGCGCGAGCGCGTGCAGGTCGGCGAGGCTGGCCCCCTCGAGCGGCGAGGCCTCGGCGCCCAGGGACGCGGGGGACGCGCCCTGGCCTAGCGCGTCGAGGAGCCAGCGCGCCGTGAGGACATCGCCGCCGAGCCACGCGCGCGGCGGCGACGGCTCGCCGAGCGCGGCGGCCTCGATCCAGCCGATGGGCACCCGCGCGACAACCGCGGGGCCGGCGCCCGGCGGCGCCGGGTCGTCGGGCGCGACGATCGGCCGGAAGCGCTCGACAGCGAGCTCCAGCGCTCCGCCGCCGTCGGTCAGCGGGAGCCCCGCGCGGACGGCGACGGCCTCGATCACGACGGCCGCGAGCTCCTCGATCGAGCGGCGCGCCGGGAGGACCTCGGCGAGCGCCGCCGGCGCCTTGCCCAGCCAGCGGTCGAGCGCGCGCTCGTCCGGCGCCGCGAGCTCGGCCGGGATCGCGAGCGGCGCGTCGTGGCCCGCGAGGACCTCGATGAGGACCGCGCCGTCCGGCGCGGCGTCGACGCCGAGCAGCGCGGCGGGGCGGTGCTGCAGCGAGATCCACTCGCGCCCGGCGTAGTGCGCGGGCGCGCCCGCGCGGGCGAAGCCCCGGAGGAAGCCGCGCACGTTGCGGTTCAGGAGCGTGCGCGCCGTGGCGTCGGCCGCGAGCGCGGCGACGTGCGGCAGCGCGAGCGTCCAGACGACGCCGCGCCCGCCGAGGAACGCGGCCGTGCCCGTCGTGGAGCGCCGCAGGACAGCCGCGCCGCGCGCCGCGCAGGCCGCCAGGTCGACGACGCGCCCGGCGCGCTGGGCCGCGCCGAGCACCACGGCGGGGCCCTCGACGAGGCTGGCGGCGAGCCACGGGGCGGCCGCCGAGCGGGCGCGCTCGAGCAAGGCGGGGCCGAGCGCGAGGGCGTCCGCGAGGGGGCGGTGGGCAGGCGGGAGGGAGCACAGGGGCGTGGCAGGCATCGCGTCGAGTATCCTCCGTTGCGGCGAGGGAGGCGGCCCCTGCGCCGAGCACCGCGCGCGGGTGCGGCGGAGCGGGGGCCGTGGCCGCCGACCGAAGGCGGGATCGGCCGGGCGGCGCCGGTGATAGCATCGCCGCATGACCGAAGAGGAGCTGGCAAAGCAGCGCGTCGGCGCGCGCATCGGCCCATGGACCTTGGTGCGCGTCCTCGGGGTCGGCGGCATGGCCAGCGTCTTCTATGGCCTCCGCGCGGACGGGTGCGCGGCGGCGGTCAAGGTCCTGCACAGCGAGCTCGCCGGCATCGACGAGGTGCGAAAGCGGTTCCTGCGCGAGGGGCCGATCGGCAACGCGCTGGCCGCGGTGGCGCCGCTCTGCGAGGGGCTGCCCCAGGTGCTGGAGTCGGGGGCCACGGACGACGGCGTTGTCTACATGGCCATGGAGGTGCTCGAGGGAGAGACGGTGTTCGACCGCATGGTCCGGCACGGGACGCTCCCTGTCGGCCAGGTGATCGCGCTCGCCGAGCGGGTCCTCGACGTGCTGATCGTGGCGCACGACCACGGCATCGTTCACCGCGATCTCAAGCCCGAGAACCTGCACATCGGCGACGACGGGCGCGTGCGGGTGCTCGATTTCGGCCTCGCGCGCGTCCTCGACCCGCTGCTCGAGGACGTCGCCGGCGTGCCGGAGATGACGAAGACCAGCACGGGCGTGTCGATCGGCACCGACGATTACATGGCGCCCGAGCAGGGCCTGGGGCTCATCCGCGAGATCGACGGCCGCACCGATCTGTTCGGCCTCGGCGCGACGATGTTCCGCCTGCTCGCGGGCCGCACGATCCACGGCAAGCTGGAGGACGCGCGCCTGCTCATCGCCGTCGCCACGGAGAAGGCGCCGCCGCTCGCGCAGCACGCCCCCACGGCGCCCCCCGGCCTGTGCGCCGTCGTCGACCGCGCCCTCGCCTTCCTCAAGCAGGAGCGCTACCCCGACGCGAGGACGATGCGCGCCGACCTCGCCGCCGTGCGCGCCGGCCGCGAGCCGCCGTATGCGACGGCGGCGGCGAGAGCGCGAGCCTAGCCAGAGCGCCAAGCGGGCTCGGGCCCCGGCGGCTCGGGGAGCTCGACAGGCCGGGGCGTCGCTCGCGCCGGGGCAGCACCTGCCACCCGGGCCCGCCGGGTCGGGTCGCGGCGGCCGGTACCGCGTGGCTCGCGCGCGCTCGGCTGCGTGGCTCGGCCGCGCTCGGCTGAACGAGTTCTGCGTGGCCCGGCCGCGCTCGGCTGAACGGGCTCCAGGAGATCCTCGCCCCGCGGGCTCAGCGGACGACTGCGCGTCGCGTCACGACCGCGTCCGCGTCGAGCATTATTTTCCAGCACGCCAAAGAATGAACGAAGATTGCACAATCATGAACAAACGATATTACCCAGAACGCTCACTGGGAAGATAAGTGAGGCAAACAACATTCGACCGTCGCCGGAGGCGACGTTCTGGAGGTTCGACCGTGAAGCAAGATCTCCTCCGTTCACCGCATGTGCTGCTGGGCGCTGCGCTCGTCGTTTCGGCCCTCGGAGGGCTGGGCGCCTGTCAAGGAGACGGGGACGAGGCCGCCCCGGAGGCGTTCGTGGCGCCGGGTCGTTGCGTCTATACGAGCCCCATCACGCAGGCCGAGGAGTGCCGCGACTACACCGGCACAGGCTGGACCGCGGAGGCTGCGGAGGCCGACTGCCAGGCGCTCCAGGGCGGCACCTTCGCAGCGGGCGAGCTCTGCACGTATCCGCAGGCGCTCGGCCGGTGCGTGCTCGGCGGCGGGACCGAGGACGAATACAGCATCGTCCTGCCCGGCGACGACACGAGCCAGTGCGCCGCGACCCAGCGCGGCTGCGAGACCTTCGGCGGCGGCCAGTTCGAGCCCGACGCCTGCAAGGGCGTGACCGGGGAGACAGGCGGCAGCGGCATCGGCACGGGCGGCGCCGTCTTTCAATGGCCCGAGCAGGTCTGCGTCGATCCGAAGGAGGGCGAGCCGGCCGGGCAGAGCGACGGCAAGGTCTGCACGTTCGGCACGATCTCGGCCTGCACCGAGCCCGGCCGCCTGTTCACCGACTATGCGTCGTGCGAGCCGGTCCTCACGCAGCGCCCGTACTGGCCCGCGCCTCCCTCCGATTTCAAGACCCCGAGCGACGATCCGCGCCTGTCCGACCCGGAGTGGCTCGGCGAGCTCGCGTGGGTCACGGAGCAGACCGAGGCGTGCGGGTGCGTGTGCTGCCACTCGGAGAAGGCCGCGCCGGCCACGGGGACGTCGAACTGGTACATCGAGGCCGGGCCGGTCTGGACCGACAGCTTCTATCCGACGGGCCTCGCGCTGGCCGCCGGCTGGGTCTCCTCGGCGGCGCTCGGCGCGTATCCGGCCGACCAGAACAACGGCTTCTCCCGCGACACAGCCGGCCTGCCCACCACGGACCCGGCGCGCATGATCGCGTTCTTCGAGGGCGAGCTCGAGCGGCGGGGATACACGAAAGAGGATTTCGCGGACATGACCCCGTTCGGCGGGCCCATCCACGAGCAGAGCCTGTACGAGCCGAGCGATTGCGCGGCAGGGGAAGGCGTGGACGCCGCCGGCAAGATCACCTGGGTCGGCGGCGACGCCCGCTATGTTTACGTCCTGTCGGCGGAATCCGCGAACCCGGGCGCTCCGCCCAACCTCGACCTGCCCGAGGGGACGATCTGGCGGCTCGACGTGCCCTGGAGGGCCGAGCCCGTGAAGAGCGGTATCACCTACGGCGAGGTCCTGCCGAACACGAAGCAGGGCTATCCCGCCCAGGGGAGCCCCGAGGAGCTCGTCCCGGGGACGAAATACTACCTTTACGTGTGGGCCGACGTCGGCATCCCGATCACGCGGTGCCTGTTCGAGGTCTCGCCCTGAGAGGGAGCGCGAGAGCGCGGCGACCCTCCTCTCCGCGTGGGGAGAGGGAGGGTCGCCGTGGCCACGGGTGGATCACATGACGTTCGCCTCGTTGAAGCGATAGACCACCGTCCCCAGGGCGTGCACGTCCCCCGTCGCCGGGCTCGTGACGGTGACGTCGACCCAGTGCACGCGGTCCTTGTGCGCGCGGACGGCGGCGCGCGCGACGAGATCCGCCGCCGGCAGAGGCCCCAGGATCTGGGCGTGCAACGCGATGGTGGCTCCGCCTGCCCCGGCCGTCGCCGGGACGACGGTCCATGGACATGTGGCTCCCGCCGCGTCGAGGAGCGACAGGACCGCGCCCTCGTGCACGCCGCCGGCGCGGTCGAGGTTCACCGGCGCCGCGCTCAGGGCGAGCGCGACAGCGCCGCGCGCCGCCCCTGCGAGGCTCACGCGCCGGCGCGATAGAAACGGGCTCGCAGCGACCGCCTCCTGGATCGCGCTGACGACCTCGGGCGACGCGCTGTCCAGCGGGCGTTCCGGGGGTCCAACGATCTCTGCCGGACCCGGCGAGGTGCCTTGACGGACGATCGAGGACGCGAGGGCGATCGCATTGCCGTCGGCGTCGGTGATCCGCGTCTCGAAGAACTCGAGCTCGCGCGCGCGGCGCACCGAGCGGGTCTCTGCCACAACCGGTTTGCGGGCCGCGCGGACGTAGTCGACGTGCAGCGATACGGTGCTGAGCTCCGCGGGGGCCGCACCGCGCGCGCGAATCGCCGAGAACGTCGAGATCGGAACCAGCGACGCCAGGGCGCCGCCGTGGAGGTGACCGAACATCGTGTTGCGCTCCTCGAACGGCAGGGCGACGACGACGGCGGCATCGCCGGGCTGCAGCGAGACGGCAAGGTCGCGCGCGTAGGGCGCGTCGATGGGCGAGGGGGAGATCTCGTTCGTCATGGGGGCTCCTCGATAGCGTGCCAGCAGCGGTGAGGAAATCGGGGGAGATGCCTGCCGCTGTCCGGCTGCTGGTCGTGACAGCTGCTGGTCGTGACAATCGACGCCGCGATCGCGCGGTGGTGCGCGCGGCCGATCGACACGGGCCACCCTGGCTTGACGTTGACGCCGCTGGTGCTCGGGCCCGAGGGCGTCCCGGTCGTCACGGACGCCGAGCAGGCGAAGGCGGCGCCCGAGGCGGCCGTGCTCGAGGCCCGCGGGCTGGAGGTACCCACCGAGGTGCGGGAGCGCGTCCTCGCGAGCACCGAACTCGCCGAGCTCGATCGCTGGCTCCGCCGCGCCGCGGTGGTCAGCGATACCCGGGAGCTTCTCGCCACCACCGGCTCCTGATCGGACAGCGCGAGCCCCTCAAGGCCGCCAGCATCACCGTTCCTCCAAACCCCCCGAGCTCGCCAGCCCCTGGCATCGGGCACACCCGGGCGCCCCGCAGGCGCGCGATCCCGCTGATGAACCCGGGCGGCGACGTAGCGACGTACGATAGCCTCCCCATCCGTGGATACATCCGACCCCGTGGCCCGGTACCTGCCGACCCTCGGGCGCGCCCGCGCGGAGGGCCTCGCGCTGCCGCCAGGCGACCCGGCCGAGGAGCGCCGCGTGGCCGCGCTGGTGGTGCTCGCGTCGATCGTGCGCCGCGAGGGCTGGGCCGAGGTCGTCGACCTCAGCCCGGAGGCCGCGCAGCAGCTCGAGCGGGGAGAGCCGCCGCTCCCCGATGCCTTCGACGCCCGCGTCCACCGGCGCCTGGCCGAGGACCTCGGCTCCCGGCCCTGCTCCGCGTGCCTCGGCGCCGCCATGGGGCTCGCGGAAGCGCGGGCCGCCGGCACAGCGCCCGCCCGCTGCGCGTCCTGCGAGGGAGGCGGCCGCATCCGGCGGGTGCGCCTCCGCCACGTGCACGACCGCCTCATCGAGGTGCGCGAGCTGTACGCCCCGCCCGAGATGTCCTTCGTGCCCGCCCTGTTCCCGTTCGAGGGCACCCTGAAGCGCTCCCTGGGCGCCGCCGATCCCCCCGAACCCCTGCGCTGCCTCGACCTCCGCCCCCGCGCGGTGCAGACGGCCTACAGGGGCGGCGGCGATCGGGTGGTCGAACCGGAATTTTACAAGCACCGATTTGCCGGCACCATCGATATCGCGGCGGCCGCCCTCGCCGCGCTCGCCACCGGCGGCCGCGTCGTGGCGCAGGCGGTGCGCGCCTACGCGTGGCCGCTGCTCTGGCTCCGCTATGGCCCCGGCGACCCCGCGCGCGACGTGGTCGTCTTCCCCGACCTCGCCGGCGCGCTCCAGGTCTTCGCGGGCGCGGCCCAGGGCGGGCACGAGGGCGCGCCGCGGGAGAAGCAACCCGCACGCGGATAGGCAGGCTCCCGCCCGCGCCCCCCTCGCCCACCCCACCTCACTCGGCGGCCGACGGCCGCGACCCCGGAGCGGGCTGGATCCCCGGCTCCCCCTCCTCCACCCTCCCCTTCGAGGGATCGAACGACCGCCCCGTCCAGAGCCCGAGGACGAACCAGCCGAGCAAGAGCGCGCCCAGCGCGAACGCCGTGTCGCCGATCACCCGCATCCAGCGCAGCGTGTCCATCAACCCCGTCTGCAGGAACTCCGCCGACCGCGCATACCAGGTCCCGTGCTCGACAGCCGCCCACGCCTGCAGCAGGCCGATCGGCAAGAGGCTCAGGAGCACCATCGCGGCGAGGCCGCCGTTGATCAGCCAGAACGCGGCGGCGAGCCCGCGCTCCTTCCACGCGAGCCCGGGCCGGAGCGCGCGCAGACAGAAGAGCATCAGCCCGAGGCCCAGCATCCCGTACACGCCGAACAGGGCCGTGTGGCCGTGCACGGGCGTCGTGTTGAGCCCCTGCATGTAATAGAGCGCGATCGGCGGGTTGATGAAGAACCCGAACAGCCCCGCGCCCACGAGGTTCCAGAACGCCACCGCCACGAAGAAGTAGATGGGCCACCGGTAAGCGCTTATCCACGCCGCCCGCTCGGTCCCGCGCGCGATACGGATGTTCCCCCACGCCTCGAAGCCGATGAGGACGAGCGGGACGACCTCGAGCGCGCTGAACATGGCGCCGAGCGCGAGCACCTCGCTCGGCACCCCCGTGAAATAGAGGTGGTGGAACGTGCCGATGATGCCCCCGGCGAGGAATATCACCGTCGAGAACAGCACCGCGCGCGTCGCCGGCGCCACCCGGATCAGCCGGAGACGCGCGAAGAGGAACGCGATCACGACCGTGGCGAACACCTCGAAGAACCCCTCGACCCAGAGGTGAACGACCCACCAGCGCCAGTACTCGGCCGTGACGAGCGGGCTGCGCTGCCCGTACATCAGGCCGGCCGCGTAGAAGAGCGGGATCGCGAGGCTCGCCAGCGCGAACAGGAGCAAGAGCGGGCGGTTCTCGTCGCGGCGGGCGAGCGCCGGGCGGAGCGCCCGCATCATCAGCCAGAACCAGAAGACCAGCCCGCCGAAGAGCAGGATCTGCCAGAAGCGGCCGAGATCGACGTACTCGTAGCCCTGCGCGCCGAACCAGAACCAGTAGTCGCCGAGCCGCTGCTGGATGCCAAGCCACTCGCCCGCGAGCGAGCCCACCACCACGAAGAGCAGCGCGCCGAAGAGCACGTTGACATAGACCCGCTGCCCCCTCGGCTCGACGCCGCCCACCGCGGGCGCGACGTAGAGCCCGGTCGCGAGCCACGACGTCGCGATCCAGAAGATGCCTATCTGGACATGCCACGTCCGCGCCACGGAGTACGGCAGCCAGCGATCGAGCGGGATGCCGTAAAAGCCCGACCCCTCCACGCCGTAGTGCGCCGTGATCGCGCCGAGCGCCACCTGGACGACCCAGAGCGCCGCGACGACGAAGAAGTACTTCGCCGTCGCCCGCTGCGAGGGCGTCGGGCTCAGGCCCAGCAGCGGATCGCGCCCGGGCGGCGACGCTGTCTCAGGCTCGTGCTCCCTCGAGGCAAAATACCACACCATCCCGCCGACCCCGGCGAGGAGCAGGACGAAGCTCACCACGCTCCAGACCACCGCCCCGCCTGTCGGCCGGTTGCCGACGAGCGGCTCGTGCGGCCAGTTCTGCGTGTACGAGACGGTCTCGCCGGGGCGCTCCGCGGCGGACGCCCAGGCCGTCCACCAGAAGAAGGCCGCCATGGCGCGCTGCTTCTCGGCATCGACGAGCGCGCCCCGCGGGATCGCGTACTCGTCCCGGCCGTCGCCGAAGACGCTCGCGTAGTGCGCGGCGAGCGCCTCGAACGCCTCGGCGCGCGCGGGATCGATCGCGATCGTGCCCTGCGCGGGGTCGTAGGTGTTCCGGCGCATGCGCTCCTGCAGCCGCGCCTGGAGGGCCGCCTGCCGCTCGACGTCGAGCGCGGCGAACGAGGAAGCGCCCTGCTCCCGCGCCCACCGGTCGAGGACGAAGACGGCCTCGCGATGGAGCCAGTCGGCGGTCCAGTCCGGCGCCACGTAGGCGCCGTGCCCCCAGATCGAGCCGATCTCCTGGCCGCCGATCGACTGCCAGACGTTCTGCCCGTCCTGGATGGTGCGCCCCTCGAAGAGCGTGCGGCCCTCGGTCGTGACCACGCGCGCCGGGATGGGCGGCCCCGCGAGGACAGCCCGGTACCCGACGCCCCCGAGCACAGCAAAGGAGGCCAACAGGACGACCGCGAGGGCTATCCAGAGCTTTCGGTACTCCATTCATTATCTCCCGTCTCGTTCGCTCCTCACCCTCGCCGCGCACCAAGCGCGCAGCGGAGCGGGGCCGGGAGCATACACGAAATGGACCGGCGCGACGCCGTGGCCACGGCGTCGCCGGACCGGCGGCTCTCAGGCACGCGGCGTCAGGGAGCCAGCCGGCTCATCCTTCCGGACGAGGGAGCCGAGACGCGGTGTTCGGCCCAGGCGCCGTCACCGCACGACGTGCAGCATCCCCATCATGCCAGCGTCGGCGTGGTCGAGGATGTGGCAATGGAACATCCACATGCCGGGCCGGTTGTCGTAGCGCACGACGAAGCTCGCCGCGCCGTCGACAGGCACGTTCACCGTGTCCTTCCACTCCAGCGGCCTGGCCGGCCGACCGTCGGCGCCGAGCACCTGGAAGAAGAAGCCGTGCAGATGAAAAGGATGGTCGAAGACCATCGTGTTCTCGACCGTCCACACAGCGGTCTCGCCCACCGCCGCCACGAGCGGCTCCGCCTCCCACGAGGGCACGCCGTTGATGCCCAGCACGAGCTCGCCCGGGCCATCCTGCTGCGTGAGCTGCAGATCGACGCGCCTCGCCGCCCCCGTGTCGAGCGGCTCGATGGCCCGCGCCACCGCGGGGAGCGGCTCGTCCTCGGCCGCGGGCTCGTCCGCGAGGCGGAGCCGGAAGGCCTCGACCTCGGGCCGCCCGAAGGTGGCGCCATAGCCGCGATCATAAGGCACCCAGCGCACGGGGAGCGTCGCGCCGGGCGCGCCGCGCGGCTCGATCAGCACGTCGGCGCGCTCGCCGGGGGTGAGCACGATGCGGTCCGTCTCGACCGGGTACTCCAGCAGCCCGCCGTCGCCGCCGATGCGGGTGAAGCGGTGACCCTCGATCGCGAGCTGGTAATAACGTGACCTGGCCGCGTTGACGAGCCGCCACCGCTGCCGCAGCCCGGCGCGCGCCTCGATGACCGGGTTGACGCGGCCGTTGACGAGCAGGAGGTCACCCTCGCGCCCGAACAGCGTGCCGAAGTTTCCGCCCGTGTTCGGCGACACAAGCGAGCCGTCGTCCTCCACGCCCATGTCGCTCAGCACGAGGACGAGCTCGTCCCCGAGCGCCGCGGGCTCGGCCGGATCCTCGACGAGCAACGCGCCGTACAGGCCATTGCCCGCCTGCGCGGCCGAGTCGACGTGCGGGTGATACCAGTAGAGACCCGCGTCGGGGACGACGAAGTCGTAGGTGAAGCTGCCGCCCGACGCTGTCTCGGGCTGGCTGTGCCCGGGCGCGCCGTCCATCTGCGCCGAGAGCCGGATGCCGTGCCAGTGAATCGTCGTGGGCGCCGGGAGCTCGTTGCGGAAATTCACGATCACCCGATCGCCGACCCGGGCGCGGATCATCGGGCCAGGGATCCCGCCATCGTAGGTCCAGGCCGGCGTCCGCAGGCCGGGGACGATCTCCAGCTCCTCGACGCGCGCCGTCAGATCGACCTCGACGACATCGGCCCTGGCATCGAGATCCAGCGCCGAGCGCAGCGCCACCGCGCGATCCCACCCCTCGGGCTGAGACGGCGGCTCCCCTGCGCAGCCCGCCGCGGCGGCCACAAGCAAGAGACAGAGAGGAAGCTTTGTGTTCTCGCTCGACATGATGCGCGTCGAGCTTACCACCCTGTCCAGGGCAGAAGAAGGACGCCGTACCCGCAATAATTGCCGTGCTCGCGCCGCATGACACGCTGCGTGACGAGGTGATCTCGGCGCTCCCCGGCGCTGCTCGGCCCTGCCCGAGCCCCGCCGGGTGCTCGCCGCCCATGAGCAGCCGGCGACCGTCATTGTAAATTTCCACGAGCTCCGGCCCCCGGAGCACGATCCTCGGGAAGCTCGAGCCGAGGACGATGCGGACCGCTGTCTCCAGGCTCTGCGACAAGCGCTCGACAGGGCCGAGCGGCGTCGCGCCCCAACCCTTCGCCCGGCAGAGCGCGGCCAGCGCGCGAGCGCGCGCCGGCGAGCGAGCTCGTCAGACGTAGCGCCCGACCGCGTCGAGCAGCGCGATGAGATCGATGGGCTTCTTCAGGATATCGACATGTCCGAGCTCGGTCGCGCGCGGCGCCGCCCCCGCCGTGAGCACGATCACGGGGACATCGGCGATCGCGGGCGTGCGGAGCTGCTCTGCGCGGAACGCGTATCCATCCATGACTGGCATCATCAGATCGAGCACGATGAGCGCCGGAGTCGGCGCCTCGCGGAGCCGGGCCAGCGCCTCGGCGCCGTTCCCGGCCGTCATCACCTGATAGCCCTCGTCCAGCAGGACCTCGACGAGCGCCTCGCTGACGCCTCGATCGTCCTCGACGACGAAGATCATGCCCGCTCGCGAGGGGCCACTCCCCAGCTCATGTCCGCGTGAGACATCCGCGCTGTCTCCCCCGCGCGCTCCGTTCGAGTCCATCGAACGACCCCATAAGCCTTTCCTCCGCAGCCCGCAATTCGATTCGCGCCGCGCGGGTCGTGGCACGCGCCGGCGGAGCGACCCTGGATGCGCTCATGACGGTACGCGAGGCGGGCTCTTCCGCGTCGGCGAGGCGCGCCCCTGTCGCGAGGACCGCGGTACGAGGTCTGCATGCGCGCAAGGCATGAGCGCGCACGGCATGAACGTCGCCGTGATCTTCTATTCTCTCCACGGCGATACGGCCGCGCTGGCTGCCGCCGTCGCGCAGGGCGCCGAGCAGGCCGGGGCGACCGTGCGGCTCCGGCAGATCGAAGGCCTCGCGCCGCCGCAGGACAGGTGGAGCTCGAGTGAGCGGATCCGTGCCACGCGGGAGCGACTCGCGTCCGTCCCTCTCGCGCGGCACGCAGACCTGTTCTGGGCGGACGCAATCGCCCTCGGCTCGCCCGCGCGCTACGGCGCGATGAGCGCGGAGCTCCGCCGCTTCCTCGACGGATCGGGGCAGCTCGCGGGAGACCTCGCCGGCAAGGTGGCCTGTGTGTTCTGCTCTCCGTCTCCGATCCAGGGCGCCCAGCGCGCTGCGCTCCACGCAATGATAGCCTCGCTCCTCCGCCACGGGGTCATCGTCCAGGCCCCGGCCCGCGCGCAGATGGATCCGGTGGAAACGACGAGCGCGGCGGCGCGTCGCGGCGCGCCCGGGACGAACCTCGAGGAGGCGCCGGGGCTCGATCTCGCCCCGGCGCGCGCCCTGGGCCGCCGGCTCGCGCTGCTCGGGAATCGGATTCACGGATAGGCGCGGAGACCCGGCCGATCCGTCGGCCTGTGCCGTGACCGCGCCGGCGCATGAAGCCCTGGAGTCCCGGACAAGGGCGCAGCAAATCAGCAGGAACTCGCCTCGCTTTCCGGCGCACGGGAAGAGCGCGCCCGCGATGGGCTGTTACACCTCGGTACCTCGCTACTGGTCGGAACCGATGGACTGCCAGGGATGGCCCTAAGGGGTCGCCGGCGCTCACCTCAGCCGTAGACAGGAAGAAAGCTCAACCATCCAATGAGCGCACAGGCTCAGCGCAAGACCTATCGCCCTTCGCCGCCGCGGCGCGAGGGAAGGATATCGAGGCTCTCCCTGAGGAGCACCGCGCAGCGGCTCGCCGCGCCCAGCCGTTCGGCGGGCGCGGAGCGGCTCCGGTTCTTCCTCCGGGTGGGCGCCTATTTCAAGGGCGAGTGGGCGCGCATCGGGGCGCTCTCGCTGCTGGTCTGCGTCTCCATCGCGATCAGCCTGCTCCAGGTGTGGCCGGTCGCCGTGATCGTGGACCTCATCTCGAGCGGGCCGCGCGAGGGGGACCTCGTCCACCGCCTGCTGCTCGCGCCGCTCCCGGACAGCCTGCTCGGCCGCGTCCTCGGGCTCGCGGCGATGACGCTCGTGCTCCGCGTGGCGCAGGAGTTCGTGGGCATGGGCCGCGCCCTGCTCAACTTCCGCATCGGCTACGGCGGGCTCATGCGCGTGCGGTGCGACGTGTACCGGAAGCTCCAGGCGCTCCACATCGGCTACCACCGCGCGCAGCCGCAGGGCGACGCCCTCTACCGCCTCAACCAGGACGCCACCGGGTTCCACGGGATCCTCAACGTGGCCGTCTCGGTGCTGGGGAGCGCGCTGACGCTCGCGGTCATGCTCTGCATCATGGCCGCGCGCAGCCCGGGGCTCACGCTGCTCGCGCTCGCCGTGGTGCCGCCGCTGCTGCTGACGAACGTCAAGTTCGGCCGCGCGCTGCGCCGGAAGTGCACCGAGGCGAAGGAGGTCGAGAGCCAGCTCACGACGTCCGTGCAGCGCTCGATGGCGTCGATCGGGCTCGTGCAGGCGTGCGGGCGCGAGGCGGACGAGGAGGCGCGCTTCCACGCGACGCTGGGCAACAGCGTGAAGGCCTGGCTCCGGCTCCACCACGACGAGCTCCGCCACACGCTCACGGTCGGCTCGATCCTCGGGCTCGGCGGCGCGCTCGTGCTCGGCTATGGCGGCCACCTCGTTGTCGAGGCCCGCGCGGGCGCCGGCGACGCCGGCATGACGCTGGGCGCGCTCACGGCGTTCCTCGGCTACCTCGGGATGCTCTACGACCCGCTGTGCAAGCTGACAGGCGCCGGCGCCGCGGTGCAGGGCGGCGTGGCGGGCGCGCAGCGCGTCTTCGAGGTGCTCGACCGCGACCAGGCGGTGACCGACGTCCACGACGCGGCCGCGCTGCCGCCCGAGCCGCGCACGCTCTCGCTCGAGAACGTCGGGTTCGAGTACCGCCCCGGGCACCCGGTGCTGCGCGGGGTCGACGCGACGATCCGACCGGGGGAGATGGTCGCGTTCGTGGGCTCGGCCGGCGCCGGCAAGACGACGCTGTTCAGCCTGCTGCCGCGCTTCCACAACCCGACGCACGGGGCGCTGCGGCTCGACGGCATCGACACGCGCGCGGTCCGGGTGGCCGACCTGCGCCGGCACATGGCGATCGTCCTCCAGGACTGCATCCTCTTGCCGGCGACGATCGCCGAGAACATCGCCTACGGCCGCCCGTCCGCGACCGGCGCGGAGATCCGGAAGGCGGCCGAGATGGCGGGGGCGGCGGGCTTCGTCGAGGCGCTGCCGGACGGCTACGGGACGCAGATCGCCGACGGCGGGCTGAACCTGTCCGCCGGCCAGCGGCAGCGCATCGCGATCGCGCGCGCGCTCCTGTCGGGCGCGCCCATCCTCGTGATCGACGAGCCGACCGACGGGATCGACGCCGAGCACGAGCGGACCCTCGTCGAGGCGCTGCGCGCGCTGAAGGGCCAGCGCACGATCATCCTCATGAGCCACCGCCTGAGCACGGTCGTAGGCTGCGACAAGATCTTCGTGATGGAGCGCGGCCGCATCGTCGAGCACGGCGCGCACGCGGACCTCCTGCGGCGCGGCGGCGTCTACACCGCCATGGCGCGCTGGCAGCACCTCCACACAGGCCACGCCGGCGCGCGCCCCGAGGCCCGGCCCGGCCCGCGCCGCGCCCACCCGGAGCCCTTCCGCGGCGACGACGCGCTGATGGGCTGAGGGGCTGATGGGCTGAGGGGCTGAGGGGCTGAGCCGGACGGAAGCCGCGCTTTTCGGCCCCGCCCGGCGCCCCGGCGCGCCCCCGGACGTGGTAGAGGTCCGGGAGCGCGCGCCGCGCCTGGCGCCGGATCGCCATCGATGCTGCGGGCCACGAACATCGACAGCTTGAGCCGCGAGACGTTCGACGTCCTCGTCCTCGGCGCCGGGATCAACGGCGCTGTCGCGGCCGCCGCCCTCGCCGGGAGGGGCGCGAAGGTCGCGCTGATCGATCGGGGCGACTTCGCGGGCTTCACCAGCCAGGAGTCGTCGAACCTCGCCTGGGGCGGCATCAAGTACATGGAGAACTTCGAGTTTCCGCTGGTGCGGAAGCTCTGCGTCTCGCGGAACCTCCTCCTCCGGAGCTACCCCTCGACGGTGCGGGAGATCCGGTTCTACACCGCGCACGAGCGGGGCTTCCGGCACGGCCTGTTCAAGCTCTTCCTCGGCACCTGGCTCTACTGGATCATCGGCAGCTTCTTCACGAAGATCCCCCGCCTGCTCTCCCGCCGGACGATCGCGCGGGAAGAGCCCATCATCAACCTGGACGGCTGCGACGGAGGATTCGAGTACTCCGACGCGTACCTCGTCGACAACGACGCGCGGTTCGTCTGGGGGTTCGTCCGCGCCGCGATCGATCGCGGCGCGTGCGCCGCCAACTACGTCGAGTCGCTGGGCGCGCGGCGCGACGGGGACGGGTGGGTCACGCGGGCCCGCGACGTCCTGTCGGGCAGGGAGCTCGCCGTGCGGTCGCGCGTGCTCGTGAACGCCTGCGGTCCGTTCGTGGACGCGCACAACGCGCTCACGGGGCAGCGGACGAGCCACCGCCACATCTTCTCCAAGGGCATCCACCTCATCGTGGAGCGGCTGACCCCGAGCCGGCGCGTGCTGACGTTCTTCGCGGACGACGGCCGGCTGTTCTTCGTGATCCCCATGGGCTCGCGGACGTGCATCGGCACGACCGACACCCGCGTCGAGCGCCCGCTGACCGAGGTGACGGCCGAGGACCGCCGCTTCGTGCTCTCCAACATCAACAAGCGCCTCGACCTGCCCCGGCCGCTGACCGAGGGGGACATCATCGCCGAGCGCTGCGGGGTGCGCCCCCTGGCGGTGGAGGACGGCGGCGGCGCGGCGGACTGGCTGCAGCTCTCGCGCAAGCACGTCCTCGAGGTCGACCGGGCGCAGGCCCACGTCAGCGTCTTCGGCGGCAAGCTCACCGACTGCATCAACGTGGGCGACGAGGTCTGCGCCGCCGCGCAGGAGCTCGGCGTCGCGCTGCCCCGCCCGGCAGCGCGCTGGTACGGCGAGCCGGACGAGGCGGTTCGTCAGGAGTTCTTCCAAAGGGCGCTCCAGCTCGACCTCGACGCCCTGACGCCGCCGCGCGCCTCCGAGAAGCTGAGCGCGCGCCTGTGGCGCCGCTACGGGGCCGACGCGCTCGATCTGCTCGACGAGATCCGGCGCGACCCGGGGATGGCCGACGCGCTGATCGACGGGGCGGACGACGTGCGGTGCGAGATCGCGTATGCCGCGCGGCGCGAGATGGTCGCGAAGCTCGAGGACTTCCTGCGGCGGCGCACGAAGATCGCGCTCCTGATCCGCCGCGAGGAGCTCGCGCGATCGCCCGGGCTCCGGGAGGCGTGCCGGATCCTGTTCGGCGACGACGCCGACCGGCGGCTCGAGGAGTACTTCGAGGAGCGCGGCGCGCAGCGGGCCGCGACCGCGCCCGTCGCGGAGCTGCCGCTCAGGTAGCGCCGCGCGCGGCGACAGCGCGCGCTCACCCACGAATTCCGCTGCTGGTGCGTGGTCATGGGAAGTCGTCGACCCTCCCATCCACCATCGCTCTACATGTAGGCCAACGAGGCAGCTTCGGGGGGATGTAGGTCGACGAGGCAGCGTCGAGGGAACCTGCGGTTGTCATCTCCCACTTCCGCCGGGCGGGGCGCCGCCGATCGTCGGCGCGCCACCGCGCCCCGCTCACCATTCGTCGCCCGCGGGGCCGCGATGGCGCGCTGATCCACGCGGCGGCGCCCGCCCTGTGTTGTCGCCCTCTCCAACGTCCCCATTCGCCAAGCTGATCGGATCGCGTGGCCCTTCGATGGCATGCTTGACAAGCAGGGTTGGCCGTCGGGTACGCTACCCAATCACGATGACCGGGAGGACATGAGGAGCTTGAAAAGGATATGCAGGCGCTCCACACGGGCACGGCGGTCAGCGATCGGGGCGGCCCTGGGGCACCTCGCGTGTCAAGCGCGGATCGCGTACCGCTGGATGTCATCGTGTGCGCGGCAAGACAATGATTCGGCGGCTTCGGTTCGGTCCCGCTCGCTTCGCTCCCTGATCAGCCTCCTCGGCGCGCGCCATCGGCGCGAGGAGGCTCCCCGCGGGCCGCGCCGGATCCTCCGGCCCCAGCGCGCGCCGGCGGTCCTGCTCGCGGCGGCGGTGCTCGTCGGGTGTTGCCTGCTGCTGCTCAGTCCGCCCACCACCGCAGGCCCCGAGGTCACGCTCTATGTTTATGCGGTGACGCCGCTCCGCGCTCGAGCGCTCGAGCAGAAGATCGAGGACTCGATGCCCGGCGTCGATGTAACGGTGTTCGGTAAGCTGAGCGACTTCAAGACGGCGCTAGAGACCAGCCCGCCGAACGCGGCGCTCTCGCCGAGGCCGGTCCTGGCTTCGCTCAACCGAGGCGCCGACCTCCAGGGCATGAGGGCGGGGAGCGACGCGGAGCAATACCTCTTGATCTCGACGAGGGCGTTGACCAGGGAGATGTTCTCGTCGCTGAGGTACGGGATCGTCGACCTGGTCGAGCGAAAGTCGCTCCCTAAGTTCGTCGCCGGGCTCCTCGGCGTGAGCGTCGCGCCGGAGGTCCAGCGCGTCACGAAGATCGAGGATCTGCTGCAGCTCCTCCAGTTCCAGACGGCCGACGCGGTGCTCCTCCCGGAGCGGTTCCGCGCTGATTTCGAGTCCAAGAGCAAGATGAGCTTCACCATCCTGAGCCTTTCGACAGCCAAGGTAGGCCTCGTGGCGGTCACGTTCCTGAGCGATCGTCACTCCGTCGAGCACGCGATCCGGAGGCTCCCGAAGCACGTGATGGCCGACCTGGGGGTGGACGAATGGAAATGAGGTCGACCCGCCGGCGCTCGCTGTGGCGAGCCTCTGCCCTCGCGGCGCTGATGCTGGCGCTGAGCTGCTCGTCGGGCACGGCGCAGCACGTCGCCGCGGATCCGGCGCCGCCGCCCGAGACGCCGCCCCCGGACGGGAAGCCCGTCATCTCCATCATCGCTCCCGCGGGCTCCCAGCTCGACGGCATGCTGGAGTCGCTCCGCGTCGAGCTGTCCGACGACTACCGTGTCACCATCTCTCCGCTGCGCGTCGAGGAGTCGAGCCCCGATCTCGTGGGGCGGATCGTAGCGCGAGATCGCCCGCGGGCGGTGGTGCTGGTCAACAACTCGACCGTGCTCCTCTACCGCAACTGGGCGCGCGCCACGCCGGCGCCGCCGGTCGCGCTGATCCTCATGGCGTCCTTCGCCGAGGAGCTCCAGCGCACCGTCCCCAACTCGGTGGCGATCTCCTACGAGGTGCCGGCGGTCACGGCCATGGTGGGGTTGCGCACGCTGGGCCTCGATGTCCGTCGCGTCGGCGTCGTGTACCGCCAGGGCTTCGCCCGCCATATCGCCCGGCAGGAAGACCTCATGCAGGTGGAGAAGCTGACCTTCGTGAGGCAGGAGCTCTCGAACAAGCCGCACGTCCAGGACCTCCGCGCCGCGCTCGTGCACCTCCACCGCGCCGAGGTTGACGCGATCTGGCTGCCCAACGACAATGGCCTGCTGAGCCCGAAGTTCCTGACGAACGTCTGGCTCCCTTATGTGGGTCGGCTCGACGCGCCTGTGGTCGTGGCCGTGCGCTCGCTCGTCAACGAGCACGCGGAGTTCGGGACGTTCGCGGCCATCCCCGACACCCAGGCGCTCGCCGTGCAGGCGGCGGATCTCCTCTACGAGCTCGCGGAGGAGGACTGGAAGCTCCGGGCGTCGGACGTCCGGCTGCCCATCTCCGTGAAGCGCCTGGTCGACGTGCGGCTCGCGCGGCGGTTCGGCCTTGATTCCAGTCAGTTCGGGCAGGTTGACTTTCTGATCGGGCGGTGAGCGCGCATCGCGGGAATGGAGGAGCCATGCAGTTACTCTCTCAACCGGACACATGGTGTCGAAGCTACCGGCGGGCTCGGACCATGGCGCGCCCGGGTGACGGCTCGACGCTCCCACCCCCCCGAGGGCGTCGCCTGCGCGGCTCGCTACCCTGGAGGGAGCGCTCATGATCCGGGTGCTCGTGATCGATGACGACGACATCGCCCGTGAGGCGATGTGCGCCATCCTGGTCAAGGCTGGTTACTATGTCTTCGAGCTGGCCACGCCCATCGGCGCGACGTCGGTCATCAAGCGCGACGGGATCACGGTGGTCGCGCTCGACATCAACATGCCGACCATCAACGGCGACAAGCTGGCCAAGCTGCTCCGGGAGAACGCGCAGCTCTCGAACCTGGGGATCATCCTCGTCTCCGGCTGTGACGTCGAGCAGCTGAGCGCGCTCGGCGAGAAGGTCGGCGCCGACGGTATCGTCTCGAAATCGAAGCTCCACGTCGCCCTGGCGCCGGCCGTCGAGCGCGCGGCGGCCGCGCGCGCCGCGAAGAGCGTCGCGCCCCACGCCTCAACGTCGTCCCTCCCCGCTCCCCCGTCCTCGGTGAGGCGTCCTCGATAAGCATGGTTACCCCGAACACCAACGGGTCGCTCCGCCTCAAGCTGCTGCGCCTGATCCTGGGCGCGCTGCTGCTCCTCGGCGGCGCGACGCTCCTGTCGAGCGGCGCGCTCATCTATTCCACGGATCGCGAGGTCCAGGCCAAGCGCGAGGAGGAGCTCCTCGGCAGCCTCGAGGAGAAGGCCCGCCTGCTCGGCTTCAACCAGGCGCTGGCGCTGCGCAGCCTGGTGGCGGACAACCTGTTCGGGGACGTCAAGGCGCTCATCTTCCAGACCGTCTCGGAGAACAACGACATCGCCTATGGCCTGTTCTTCGACGCGGAGAACCGGGTCTGGGCGGCGAGCGGGCTCGGCCAGGCGGCCGGCCCCAAGGACGCGCCCGCCCTCACGGCGAAGGATCTGCAGGCCCTCGGGATCAGCACGGAGCACCACCCCCGGTCCGTGCTGAGGCGGCGGCAGAACCCCATGGGCGGCAGCGACATCCTGGAGGTCGCGGCCCCGGTCGTCACGGAGGGGACCCACGCCGGGACGGTGATCTACGGCATCAGCACGAAGAGCGTCGTCGAGCGCATGGTCCAGGCCCGGGAGCTCGCCAGGAGCCGGCTCGTCACAACGCTCGGGCTGATCGGGGCGCTGATCCTCGGCAGCGTCGCGGCCAGCTATTTCCTCGTGAAGCGGGTCGCGGTCCACATCACGGAGCCGCTGTTCGCGCTGCGCTCGGCGGCGGGCGCCATCGCCAACGGGCTCCGCTCGAGCGCGCCGCCGTCCCAGACGACCGGCATCGAGCCGAAGCAGTGGGAGCGCGTCCAGATCAAGAGCGGCGACGAGCTCGAGCTCCTGGGCGAGGCGTTCAACAGCATGGTCGAGGCGAACGAGCAGGCGTTCGACGAGCTGCGCGTCAAGACGGAGCAGGCCCTCGAGGCGTCCCGGCTGAAGAGCGAGTTCCTCGCCAACATGAGCCACGAGATCCGGACCCCCATGAACGGGATCCTCGGGGTCATCCGGCTCATGCAGAACCAGCCGCTCGACGGCAAGATGCGGCGCTACGTGGAGACCGTCGACGCCTCCGCGAACACGTTGATGGCGATCATCAACGACGTCCTCGACTTCTCGAAGCTCGAGGCCGGCAAGTACGTGGCGCAGCACGTCTCCTATGATCTGCGCCTCGTCGTCCAGGAGGTCGCGGAGCTGATGGCGAGCCAGGCGCACGAGAAGGGGCTCGAGCTCGTGTACCGCGTGGAGCGCCGCGTCCCCACCGGCGTCGTGGGCGACCCCGACCGGTTTCGCCAGGTGCTCACCAACCTGGTCGGCAACGCGATCAAGTTCACCGACCGCGGCGAGGTGCTTGTCGACGTCGCGGCGCCGCAGCAGGACAAGAGCTCTGCGCTCGTCAAGGTCGCCGTCGTGGACACCGGCCCCGGCATCGCCGCCGACGACCAGAAGAAGCTCTTCGCCGCCTTCACGCAGGTGGACGGCTCGATGGTCCGCAACCACGGCGGCACGGGCCTGGGGCTCGCCATCAGCAAGCACCTGGTGGAGGTCATGGGCGGCGAGATCGGCATCGACAGCACGCCGGGGCAGGGCAGCCGGTTCTGGTTCACGATCAAGGTCGGCGTCACGGCCGGGGGCGAGCAGATCCGCTCCGCCGAGTGGGCGAGCGGGCGGCGCGCGCTGGTGGTCGAGATCAGCAAGAGCTGGCGCGATGTCGTCGTGGAGCATTTGGTGGCCTGGGGCTTCGACGCCGAGGCCACGACCTCCGGCAGGGACGCGATCAGCCGGCTGGAGCTCTCGCTGCTCGAGAAGCGGCCGTTCAGCGCCGCCGTCGTCGGCGTGCAGATGGACGATCTCGATCTCGAGGCCTTCCTCCGCACCATCCAGTCGGTGCCGGGGCTGGAGAGGCTGCCCGTTGTGGCGCTCTACCACATGGGGTCGAGCGTGGCGCTGACCGGGCTCGAGTCCACCCTTGTCACGCAGCTCCCCAAGCCGCTCCGCGTGTCCGAGCTCTACAACACGCTGCAGAGCGCGCTCACCGGCGCCAAGATCGCGCCCGTCAGCAAGCCCGGCGTGGAGCCGGGCAAGATCGCGAGCAAGCTCCCCGTGCTGGTCGTCGATGACAACGAGATCAACCGCTACGTGGCGATGGAGCAGGTGGAGCAGCTCGGCCTGCGCGTGGAGACCGCGTGCAACGGCCTGGAGGCCCTCGAGTGCATCAAGCAGAAGCGGTACGTCGCCGTCCTCATGGACTGCCAGATGCCGGTCATGGACGGATACACCGCCACGCAGAAGATCCGCGAGTGGGAGCGCGAGAAGAATCGTCACACGGTGATCATCGCGCTCACGGCGCACGCGCTGGTCGGCGAGCGGGATCGGGTGCTCGCCGCGGGGATGGACGACTACCTGGCCAAGCCGGTGCGGCCCCAGTCGCTGCAGAAGACCCTGTGGCGGCACGTTGTCCTGCACCGGGACGAGCCGGAGACGGCGCCCGCGCTCACGAGCGGCGCGAGGGAGCCTGCGTCCCTGCTCGTGCTCGATCCCGAGGTCCCGCGCTCGCGCAAGCTGATCGAGCTCGTCCTCAAGAACGTCCCGCAGCAGCTCGACGGCCTGGAGGCCTCCCTGCGGGCGTCGGTCGTCGCCGAGGTGAAGGCGAGCGCCCACAAGCTGAAGGGCAGCATGCTCTCGATCGGCGCGTCGCGCGTCGCCGAGCTGGCGGAGAAGATGCAGTTCGCGGCCGGCCAGGGCGAGCTGCCGGCGACGGGCGATCTGGCGCGGATACGTGAGGAGTTCGCCTCCGTCAGCGTCGCCCTGAAGGAAGAGCTCGCCGCGACAGCCCAGGCGACGTGACAAGCAAGTGCGCCCACTCTGCCATGGCCCAAGGCTCAGAACGAACCCTACCCGCATGACCTTTGCCTCGCTCGAAGCCAAGTGGATGGTTGCCCTGGTGATCGCCGCGGCGCCAGGCGTCGCATGGGCTCAGCCGACGGCCGCCACGGCCCCGGGAGCCCCGAACGCCGCGGGGAAGGAGCAGCGCAACGACGCGCTCGAGGGCGTCGACCTCTTGCGGCTGCTCGACGTCGAGGTGTCCACGGCCTCCAAGACGCTGGAGACGCTGGACGACGCGCCGGCGGTCGTGACGGCGATCACGGCAGAGGAGATCCGCCGCTGGGGGTACACGAGCGTCGGCGAGGTGCTCAGGCACGTCGTCGGGTTCTACTTGATTGACGATCACATCCTGCCGAACGCGGGCGTGCAGGGCATGACCGGCGGGCTGGGGGCCGAGAGCGGCGGGATCAAGGTCATGATCGACGGGCGATCGGTGGCCTTCCGGACGACCAGCGGCAACTGGCTGGGAACGGAGCTGATCCCGCTGTCCGCCATCAAGCAGATCGAGGTCGTCCGCGGCCCGGCGTCGGCGCTCTACGGCGCCGATGCGTTCCTCGGGGTCGTCAACATCATCACCCTCGCGGGGGAGGACATCCCCTTCGCCGACGGCACGGCGCGCTTCGGCGTGACGGGGAGCAACCTGAGCGGCGGCCTCGACGTGCTGGGGGGGATGTCCACCGACCGCTTCGACATGATGTTGACGGCCGCGGGGGAGCTCGACGATCGCGGTGGCCTGATGATGCCTGGCCAGTCGCCGGCCCCGCGGATCCCGACCTACAACACGCGGGGCGCGGAGGCCGAGAACCTCGAGCGCTTCTCGGCGGTCTTCGGCTCGCGCATCGCGTTCCGCGATCCGGAGCGCGGTCACCACCTCGTGGTCAGCGGCTACTGGTCGCGCTTCCGGCGCGGCGGAGACTTCGCGCAGTGGGCGCAGCTCACCGGCGGAACGGACACGTTCGGCAGCCCAGCCGGCACCGTGGTCAGCCTGCAGCAACACCGCATCGCGGTCGATGGGCTCTTCCAGCTCAACCGGGAGCTCGCCATCGCGGTGCAGGGCATGTATTTCCAGGGCGGCGTCCTGCCGGAAGACCGCGTGGACGTCGCCGGCGGCTGGTACTACATCGAGCGGCGCATGGCCTACCGCGGCGTCGACGCGAACGTCGAGCTCCGGTGGGTCCCCTGGGACCGCTTCAACGTCATCCTCAACCTCGAGTCGGTCTACGACAACGAGGATCTGCCCTCCTTCCGTCGGGTCAGCAAGCTCACGGGGCAGGCGTTCGGCTCGCCGGAGCGGGAGCAGCTCTCGACCGAGCTGGTCGACATCGGGGCGCTGCTCAGCGCCAACCTCAAGGTGCTCGACCCGTGGCTGAAGCTGACGGGGGGTTTCCGCTACGATAACCACAGCAGGTACGAGAATCAGCTCACCGGCCGCTTCGGGGCGACATCGCACCTGGGGAAGAGCGTCGTGGCCAAGCTGCTGTACGGCAGCGCCTTCAAGGCGCCGTCGCCCTACCTGCTGTACGCCCAGCCGCTCGTGCCGGGCGACGTGATCGGGAACGCGGACCTGAAGCCTCAGTCCATCCACACGGTGGACGCCGAGGTGACGTGGCGGCCGCGCGCCTGGGCCTCGGCGAGCACGGGGGTGTCTTACAGCCTCCTGAACGACAAGGCGGAGTTCGTCCCGCGGGGCATCAACCAGACGGCCGTGAACGTCGCCAATCAGATGTCGCTGATCTGGGCGACGCGCGCCGAGCTGCGGCGCGGCGACGCCTATGGCGGCTACGCGTCGTTCGAGACCGTGCACTCCACCCGGGAATCCGGCCAGGTGGGCTACCAGGCCGAGCTGGTCGGTCCGGAGATGGTCGCCTACCCGCGCTGGATCGCCCGGGGCGGGGCGTACGTGAAGCTGCCGTCGCCGAGCGCCGTTCCGCTCGAGCTCTCGACGCAAGCGATCGTCGTCGGGCCCCGGCGCGCCGCCGACGCGAGCATCCTGGAGAACGGCCGCAGCTTCGACCTGCCCACGTACCTGTGGTGGAACGCCAGCCTGGTCGCGCGCAACCTGTGGGTCATCCCGGGTCACGAGACGACGGTGGCGCTGCGCGCCAAGAACATCCTCGGCGCCAGCGGGCCGGACCCCGGGTTCTCGGGCTTCGAGTACCCGCTGGCCCCGCGCGAGGTGTTCCTCGAGCTACGACACCGCTACTGAGCGGCGCGTATCGAGGCGAGATACCCTCCTCGATACGCGATGGGCTCGGTCCCGCGCAGGCCCCAGCGTGAGCGTCGAGCTGACCTGCGCGGCTAGTTCACGCCGGAGCACGCCACGGCGACGGGGGGAAGATCGACGAAGGCGTGCCCTTGGATCTTCCATCGCTGCATGAAGTGATGGATGCTCGCCCCGTATTCGTCGAACTCGTACTCGGCGGCCGCCCCGATGTACCGGAGCCGGGTCCCCGCGCGGAGCCTGGCCATCGCCGTGTTCAGCTCCGACCACCTGACAGGCTCGTTCTCCGGGCTGTTGAGATCGCGAATGATCTTCTGCAGCTCATACCCGGACAGCGGCAGCTCCTTGCCGGTCGCCTGGGCGTACACGAGGCCCATCGCGATGAGGACGGCGCCGTCGTAATAGAAGTGCGCTGCGGGCAGCGGCGCCTCGCCGTCCCACCGGCGCGAGAAGTGGTCGATGAAGGCGGCGGCGTTCTCTGTCGAGCAGCCGGCCATCTCCTCGGATCCGTCCACCACCGGGCACTCGCTGCGCAGGCTGAGCGAGGGCGAGACCCCGATGTATTCGTCGAGGGAGCCTGTCGGGATGTTGGCGAGCAGCACCTCGGTGCGCAGCGCGGGACCGAGGAGCCAGGTGCCCGGGCGCCCGGAGACTGTCCACTCGGTCACGATGGTCGAGGCGGTGGCGGGGTACGCCGCCAGGAGCGTGCGGCCGGCGTGCGACGCGAAGGCGGACTCGATCTTCTTCGTGTACGTGTGCTCGCCCGACGTGAACGTCACCGAGGGGAGGACCCTGCCCCGGAGCGCCACGAACTGGGTCGTGAACTCGCTCCTGACGCGGGTGTTGTAGTCGTCCCGCGCGGCGAGGCTGTTCACGGTGCCGACGCCCTCGCCGACGGCGACCATCGCCAGCGCGCAACCCACGTGGAACGGGGCCGGGGCGAGCCGCATCCAGCCTCCCCTCGTCTCGCTGCGCGCGACCGAGGGCGCGGCGTACCCCGGCAGCATGTGAAACACGTCGAGCCCCTTCACGTCCGTCGCGATCTCACGGGCGAGCTCGTCCTCCTCGGGCCCGACCAGGTAGGCGATCTTGTCCGCGTACAGCAGCTGGAGCAGCTGATCGAGCCCACGCGCCGTGCTGGAGTGGCTGTCGCGGCTCCGGAGGTCGAACGGCCTGCCGTCGAGCCCCCCCGCGGCGTTCAGATCCTCGATCGCGAGCAACATCGCCTGCTCGAGGTTGCGGCCAACGGCCGACTCGCTGCCGGAGAAGGGCAGGAGGGCCCCGAGGACGACGGCATCCTCGGGGTGGCCTGGCGCTGCCGGCGAGCAGGACGCCGAGAGCAGGGACGTGAGCCCCAAGAGCAGCCTGGTCTCCATGCGGCGCATGTGTCGTCCGAGGTGGGTAAGCCACATGCCGGCTTGATGGAAGCAATGCAAGGCGGCAGGGCCCCCTGAGGTCGATGCTTGACCCTCCAGCCGATGACATCGCATCGAGGACCGATCGTCAAGGGGGACGCACGTCGGTGGAGCGGATCGCTGCGTCGACCACCTGAGCTCCAGCTCCAGCCATGGCGCTGCGCGCCACGCGCGGTACCCCCGCGCGAAAGTCATGCTGGCAGCGGGCTCACTTCCTGGGCTCGCACGTCACCGCGACGGGGGCGACATCGACGAACCTGTCACCGTCGATCGTCCATTTCTGCATGAAATGGTGCACGCTCGCCCCGTACGCATCGAACTCGTATTCGGCGGCTGCCCCGACATACCGCAGGCGGATCCCCGCGCGGAGCCTCGTCATCGCCGCGTTCAGATCTCGCCAGGAGGCCGCCTCGTTGCCCTGCTGGTTGAGCTCGCGGATGATCTTCCGCAGCTCATGTCCGGACGAAGGGACCGTGCCGCTCGTGGCCTGGGCGTACGCGAGGCCCATCGCGATCAGGACGACACCGTCGTAGTAGAAGTGCGCCGCGGGCAGCGGCGCCTCGCCGCCCCACCGGCGCGAGAAGTGGTCGATGAACGCGGCGGCGTTCCCGGTCGTGCAGCCGAGCGACTCCTCGGCTTCGTCCATGACCTGGCACTCGCTCCGCAGGCTGAGCGAGGGCGAGACCCCGAGGTACCCGTCGAGGGAGCCTGTCGGGATGTTGGCGAGGAGCACCTCCGTGCGCAGCGCGGGGCCGAGGAGCCAGGTGCCCGGGCTCCCGGAGACCGCCCATTCGGTCACGATCGTCGAGGCGGTGGCCGGGTTGGCGGCCAGGAGCGTGCGGCCGGCGCGTGAACCGAAGGCCGTCGTGATCTTCTTCGTGTACGTGTGCTCGCCCGACATGAACGTCACGGAGGGCAGGGGTCTGCCCCCGAGCGCCGCAAACTGGGTGGTGAAGCTGCTGCTGACGCTCGTGTTGTAGTCGTCCCGCGCGGCGAGGGTGTTCGCTGTGTCGATCTCCTCGCGAACGGCGATCTTCGCCAGCGCGCAGCCGACCTCGAACGAGGAGGGGGCGAGCCGCATCCAGCCCCCCTTCGCCTCGCTGCGCGCGACCGAGGGCGCGGCGTACCCCGGCAGCATGTGAAACACGTCGAGCCCCTTCACGTCCGTCGCGATCCCACGGGCGATATCGTTCTCCTCGGGTCCGATCAGGTAGGCGACACGATCCGTGTAGAGCAGCTCGATGAGCTGTTCGAGCCCGCGCTCCGCGCTCGAGTGGCTGTCGCGGCTCCGGAGGTGGAACGGCCTCCCGTCGAGCCCGCCCGCGGCGTTCAGGTCGTCGACAGCGAGCAGCATCGCCTGCTCGAGGTTGCGGCCGACGGCCGACTCGCTGCCAGAGAACGGCAGGAGGGCCCCGAGGACGACGGCGTCCTCGGGGTGATCGGGCGCTGTCTGCGCGCAGGACGTCGAGAGCAGGGACGCGAGCCCCGCGAGCAACACGGCCTCCCTACAGCCCGTGCGCCGCCCGAGATGCGCGGGACAACTGCCGTTTCGATGGCGGCGATGCGACGCCGCGGGCCTCCTGCAAGACATCTTTGATCCCAGCGCGGATGACATCCCATCGAGGACCGATCGTCAAGAGGGCATGGCAGCAAACAACGAGGATCGGAGCGGAGCACATCGATGAAAGTTCATGGCATCATGCAATACAGGCCACACGACCAGCATCCGTTTGGAGCCGCTGTTCCTGCAGAGCACGTCGCGCCCCCATGGGGCGGCGCCGCCGCGCTCAGCGCCCCGGCGCCCCGCAGATCCGGTGGACCAGATCGAGCAGCGGCTCGATCTGGAGCGGCTTCTTCAGCAGGCCCGCGACGCGGAGCCGCGACGCCTCCTGCTCGGCCCGCACGTCGGCGGACACGATCACCACCGGGATCGACGAGAGCGCCGGGTCGCGCTGGAGCTCGGCCCGGAGCTGCCAGCCATCCATGACCGGCATCATCAGGTCGAGCAGGATCAGCGCGGGCGGCTTGTCGCGCCGCAGCAGCGCGAGCGCCTCGGCGCCGTCCGCCGCCTCCTCGACATCGTAGCCCTCGAACACGAGGAGCTGCGACAGGATGCTCCTGATGTCCAGATCGTCCTCGACGACCAGGATGCGACCCGTTTTCTCACCCATGCTCGAACCTCACGACCGACCGCGCCGCGCGGCGCGCTCCCTCCCGCTGATCCGCGGCCCCGCTGAACTGCCCCCGCTCTCGGCCCTGATCGATCGAGCGTCACGGGCCCGTGCGGCACCTTGGGCGCGCGCAGCCGCGCGCGCAAGCGGCCGGTCCGCCGGCCCGCCCGGACGCCGGCGGCGGAGGGGGCGGCCGGCCCGCGCCTGTCCGCCTGGGGCGGGCGCCACGCCTACTGCGCGGCCTCCTCGGGGTACTCGTCGAGCGGGTCGCCCGGCGCTCCCTCGCGCTCGTCCGCGGCGCCGGCGCCCTCGCGCCAGACGGGCAGGAGCACGCGGAAGCACGCGCCGCGGCCCACCTCGCTCTCGACCCCGATCTCGCCCCCGAAGCTCGCCACGATGCCGTGGCAGATCGCCAGGCCGAGCCCCGTCCCCTCGCCGATGGGCTTCGTCGTGAAGAACGGGTCGAAGATGCGGCGCCGGAGCTCCGGCGCGATCCCCGGCCCTGTGTCGCGCACCTCGATGCGCACGCGGCCGGGCGGCGCGGCGGCGGTGGTGATCCGGATCTCGTTCTCGCCCTCGTTCCCGTCCGGCAGCGCCTGGGCGGCGTTCACGAGCAGGTTCAGGATCACCTGGCCGAGCTGCGCCTCGTTCGCGTGGACGGGCGGCACCGGGCCGAGCTCCAGGACGAGCCGCGCCTTGCTGCGGATCTGCTGCTGCGCCATGCGCAGGACGAGCTGGATCACGCGGTCGACCTCCACCGGGCCGAGCGCGCCGTCGTCCGCGCGCGAGAACGTCTTCAGGCCGCTCACGATGTGCCGGACCCGCGCCCCGCCCTCCGCTGCCTCGTCGAGCGCCGCGATGAGCGCGTCGGCGCGCGCGGCGGCGCCCCTGGCGCGGAGCTCCTTGCGCGCGAAATCGACGTTCGTGACCATGTACGCGAGGGGGTTGTTGATCTCGTGCGCCACCCCGGCGGCGAGCGTGCCGAGCGACGCCATGCGATCGGCGAGCAAGAGCCGCGTCTCCATCTGCCGGCGCTCGGTGACGTCGGAAACGGCCCCGAGCATCCGGTACGCCTTGCCGGCCCCGTCGCGCAGGACGATGCCCCGGTCCTGGACGTCGGCGTAGCTGCCGTCCGCGAGCAGGCACCGGTACCAGAGCTCGAACGTGCTCGCCTTGCCCTCGATCGCGCGCCGCAGCGCGTTCATCACGCGGTCGCGGTCCTCGGGGTGGACGCGCTCGAACCACCACGCCGCGTCCTCCTCGATGTCGGCGCCGCCCGTGCCGTAGAAGCTCCGCATGCGCTCGCTCCCGGTGACGCGCCCCGACGAGAGATCCCAGTCCCAGAAGGCGTCGCTCGTCGCGCGCACAACGAGCCGCAGGCGCTCCTCGCTCGCGCGGAGCGCGCCCTCCGCGGCCCGGCGCGCCGTCAAGTCGAGGACGAAGCAGACGCCGCGATCCCGGGCCCCCTCGACAAGGGCGGGGGCGATGAGGACGGGCAGGCGCCGGCCGTCGCGGTGGAGGAACTCCTTCTCGAACGGCGGGCAGATGCCGTGCTTCCGGACCTCCGAGAGCGCGCGCTCGTCCGCGGCGCGGAGCTCGGGCGGCGTCAGCGCAACCCAGTTCAGCCGGCCCGCCTCGACGTCCTCGCGCGCGCGGCCGACCATGCGGAGGAACGCGTCGTTCGCGTCGAGGATGCGCCCCGCGACGTCCCAGACGAAGAGGCCGATCACCTCCGCGGATCCGTCGCGGAACGAGCGCCCGGCGCGCTCGAGCAGCGCGCGCTCCGCGGGCGCCCTGTCGGCCGCGCGCGCGGCCGGCCGCCGCACCCACCACGACGCCGCGTCGAGCTGGATCGCGATCGACAGCTCGTCCGCCGCCGCCACGACCGTGGCGCCCGCCTCGAGCAGGGCCACTGTCGCGGCCGCGTCCCCGGCGATGGCGACAACGGCCACGCGATCGCCCCCCGGGGCCGCGCGCAGCCGCCGGCACAGCGCCAGCGCCTCGCCGAGCGGCCCGTCGGCCCCGACGACGGCCACGTCGAACGGCTGGGTCGCCAGGAGGTCCAGCCCGGCCTCGACGTCCCGCGCCGGGACCGCGGCGTGGCCGCGCGCCGCGGCGGCCGCCAGCGCAGCGTCCGCCGAGCCGCCGGGGAAGACCAAGATCCTGGGCCGATGTGATCCCGCCACCCGCGCAACATCCCGCGCGCGGCGCGCAGACGCAATACCGGCGCAGCCCTCTCCTCCCCTCCTCCGTCCCCTCGCCTACCCTCCCGGCTCACCCGACCCCGGTCCTCCGGTCACCGCCCTGGCCGTCGAACCTGGGGCCGCCCCCCTCCTCAGAACCACTGGCAGGCGTTCGCGAACCCCGCGCGCTGGGACGATTTCTTGTAGCAGAGGAAGTAGAGCCTTCCGCCTCGAACACCGCACTCCGTGCGGTCTTTCCAGCAGGCGAGGAGGTCCGGGTCCACCGCCGGGTTGCTCGAGACAGTCGTCCCCTCCTCCAGGTCCGGCGCCTCGTCGGGGACCGGACAGACCACCGCGTCCGAGGGCGACGGGACGCCCACGGTGTTCGACGCGATCCCCGTGTTGAAGATCGCCTCGGCCACGCGGCGCGCGGCGGCGGCGCGGTCCGGCCCGCACAGCGAGAGGATGTCGAGGCAGGAGCGCTCCACCTGGACGAGGACGAAGTTGCGCCCCTCGGTCACTGTGAGCTCCAGCCCCCCCGCGGCGAGCTCGTGGCGGAGCAGGTCGGGCGTGTCGTCCGTGGCCGCGTGGAGCGCGTGCCGCGCCCCCAGGGCCTCGTTGTGCGGGTTGACCTCGCTCCTGAAGATCGAGTCGCACCAGTAGTACGAGTCGGCGCGCGCCTGGTCCGGCACGTCGTCGAACCGCGCGACGGGCGTGAACCCGTCCGGGGTCACGCGCGCCACGGCCGAGAGCCACGCCGCGATCCGCGCGTCGATGTCCTGCCCGAGAGCGTCTTTCCCGTTCATCACCCACCTCCCTAACGCCTGTAGATCGTCACGATCTTCTCGACGCGGTACCCGTCGTTCGGCGCCGAGCTGAACCAGATGAGCCCCCAGAACACGCCGAGGATCGGCTCCACGCTGTCGAACACCCCGGCGCCCCCCGCGTAGTACCGCGTCCGGCCGCCGTGCGAGAACTCGAGGGCCGCCTCGTACCGGTTGAGCCCCGGGCTGAGCGTCCCGTCGGGCAGGCGCGTGTGCGAGGCCGGATAGGTCCTCCCCTCCTCGACCGGACCGTCGACGAGCGCCGCGCGCCACACGCGGTCGCCCACGGTCCTCGTCACGTCGAGCCCCGCCCACGGGCGCTGCTCCAGGTCGGCCGAGAGCGTCCTGCGCCCACCGTCCACGTTCGGATCGCCCCACACAACGATCATGCGCGTCCGCCCCGGGATCCCGAGCTGCCGCAGCATGCCGCGGACGAGCCGGACGATGGCCTGGCACTCGCCGGTCTCTTGCACGTAATCGGTCATCGCCCAGGCCCCTCCCTCGCTGTTCAGGTACGTCGGGTGGTGGTATTGCCGGGGCACCCTGGGGCTCGGCTGGAGCGTGTAGATCGGGAATCTGGCGAGCAGCCCGTTCACGATCTCGTGGGGATCCAGCGTGTTGAGCGGCTCGATCCACGAGACCGCCCTGTCCATCCGCTTCAGGGTCACCCCGTCTTCCTGCCAGATGTGCTGTTTGTCGGTCTGGGGCCTCCCCATCGTGACATAGACAAGGTTCGATGTCCGGGAGGGCGACACCGGGGCTCCCCCGCCCGCCGACCAGGACAGGTTCAGGGTGAACTTCTGGATCCGCCTCGCGAGCTTCCGCGACGAGACGAGATCGAGCGGCCCCCCGCCCGGCGCGAGGCTGCGGCTCTCGAACGTGAGCCCCGCCGGCCCGACGGCGCGGATCGAGGTCGGCCCCGCGCTGGACGCGCCGCCCCTCGACTCCAGGCCGACGCGGATGACGAGGCTCCTGCCCATCGAGATCGACACCGGCGCTGCGACCTTCGACGTCCACTCGGGCCGCGGGCACGGGTCGCCCGCGTTCCTCCAGCCGCTCTCCCCTTTGCAGTCCTTCAGGAGACCGTGATCGGACCTGAACTCGATGGAATGCAGCGCGATGGACTGCGCCGCATCGGGCGCAGCTTCGGGCTGCGGGCTCTCCGTGGTCGGATCCGCCATATCGACCTTCCTCGCTCCCGGCGCTCATGGACTCGGCCCCCGCCGAGCCCCCCCGCCGATTCACAGGGATCGTAACGTCGGAGCCGGCCGGGCCAAGTCGGGAGTCGTCGCAGGGGAGGAGGCGCCCCGCCGGAGGGCGCGTCCGCGGCGCGCGACCGGCCCTCGCGCGGACAGGCGCCGGTCACGTCCCGGGTTCCGGCCGCCGCGCGACCGCGCTAGCTTGCGCCCATGCCCAACAGCCTGCTCATCGTGCATGTCCACGTGCATGTCAAACCCGAGCGCGTCGACGCGTTCCGCCAGGCGACGATCGAGAACGCGCGCGAGAGCGTCAAGGAGCCCGGGATCGCCCGGTTCGACGTCGGCCAGGACCTCGACGACCCCACGCGCTTCGTGCTCGTCGAGGTCTACAGGAACAAGGAGGCGCCGGCCGCGCACAAGGAAACGGAGCATTACAAGCGGTGGCGGGACACCGTCGCAGACATGATGGCCGAGCCGCGGACCAGCCGGAAATACGTCAATGTCTCCCCCGACGACGCGGGGTATTGACGTGGCGCCGCCTGTCAACGCGCTCCACGCGCTCGCCTTCGAGTTCGCCACCGCGACGCGCATCGTCTTCGGCGCCGGCAAGCTCTCCGAGGTGCCCGCGGCCGTGAAGGGCCTCGGCGGGACGCGCGCGCTCGTCGTCACCGGGCAGCGCCAGGGCCGCGCCGCGCCGCTCCTCGCCGCGCTCGCGGCGGCGGACGTCGGCGCGGTGACCTTCGCCGTCGCGGGCGAGCCCACGGTCGAGCTCGCGCGCGAGGGCACGGCCCGGGGCGCCGCCGAGCGGTGCGACGTCGTGGTGGCCCTCGGGGGCGGCAGCGCGATCGACGCCGGCAAGGCGATCGCCGCGCTCCTCGCGAACGGCGGCGACCCGCTCGACTACCTCGAGGTGGTCGGCCTAGGGAAAGCGCTTTCCCTGCCGTCGGTGCCGTTCGTCGCGATCCCCACGACAGCGGGCACCGGCTCGGAGGTGACGCGCAACGCGGTGCTCGCCTCGAAGGAGGCCCGCGTGAAGGCGAGCCTGCGCAGCCCGCACATGCTGCCGCGCCTCGCGGTGGTCGACCCCGACCTGCTCGCTGGCGCGCCGCCCGAGGTGCTCGCCTCGAGCGGGCTCGACGCGCTCTCGCAGCTCATCGAGCCGCTCCTCTCGATCCGGAGCAACCCGCTCACCGACGGCCTCGCGCGCGAGGGCATCCGCCGCTCGGCGCGCTCGCTCCGCCGCGCGGTCCTCGAGGGCCCCGACGCGCCCGCGCGCGACGACCTCGCGGCGGCCAGCCTGCTCGGCGGCCTCTGCCTGGCGAACGCCGGCCTCGGGGCGGTCCACGGCTTCGCCGCGCCTGTCGGGGGCATGTTCGACGCGCCCCACGGCGCCGTGTGCGCCGCGCTCCTCCCGGCCGTCCTCGAGGTCAACCTGCGGGCGCTGCGCGCGCGCGGCCCCGATCACCCCGCGCTGCCGCGCTTCGACGAGATCGCCGCGCTCGTGACCGGCCGCGCCGGGGCCGCCCCCGAGGAGGGCATCGCCTGGGTGCGCGAGCTCTGCCGCGACCTCGCGGTCCCCGGGCTCCGCCGCTACGGCGCGAGCGAGGCCGACCTCCCGGCGCTCGTCGCGAAGGCCAGGGCGGCGAGCAGCATGAAGGCGAACCCGCTGCCGCTCACCGACGACGAGCTCACCGAGATCGCGGCGGCGTCCTTGTGATCGCGGCGCCGGTGGTATGATTCCGCGGTGGCGAGCCCCTACCGCACGAGACCGCCCCGCCCGCCCGCCCGGCCGACCGACGAGCGCAGGCTCGGCGTGGCGACCCTCGCGTTCGGCCTGCTCTGCGGCGTGATGGGGCTTTCGCTGGCCGAGGAGGGTCGGGCAGAGTGCGCGCTGCTCGCGGGCCTGGGCGGCTTCGCCCTGCTCCTCCAGCGCGAGGGCGCTCGCTAGCCTCCACAACACCCCCCGACGACCGGAGCTCGATGAAGAACGATCCCGCCCCGAATCCCACCCTCGACGCCATGCTCGCTGCCCAGCGCATCGCGTTTGCGCCTGTCATGTTCCAGGTGGCGCGGGTCATGCGGAACCGCGGCGTCCTCAAGGCGCTGCAGCGCGCCGGCAGGAGCGGCAGGACCCCGGCCGAGGTGGCCCAGGACACGGGCCTCTCCGCGTATGCGGCCAAGACCTTGCTGGAGGCGAGCCTGAGCTTCGGCCTGGTGGAGTGCGCCGGCGCGCGCGGAGAGCGCTACACGATCACGCGGGTCGGGCTCATCGTCGAGAACGACCGGATGACCCGTATCAACATGGATTTCATCCATGACGTTTGTTACGAGGGCATGCGCCATCTCGACGAGGCGATCGACGAGGGCAAGCCGGCGGGACTGAAGGTCTTTGGCGAGTGGCCGACGGTCTACGAGGCGCTCCCCGCGCTCCCGCCGCAGGTGAGGGAGAGCTGGTTTGCCTTCGATCACCTCTACTCCGACTCGGCGTTCCCCGAGGCGCTGCCCGCGGTGTTCGAGCGGCGGCCGAGGACGCTGCTCGACATCGGCGGCAACACGGGGCGCTGGGCGATCCAGTGCTGTACGCACGACCCCGACGTGCGGGTCACCCTCCTCGACCTGCCCGGCCAGCTCGAGGACGCCCGGGTCAACGTGGAGCAGCACGGGCTGCTCGGCCGGATCATGGGCACGCCGATCGACTTCCTGGATCACGGCCAGGCGTTCCCGACGGGCTTCGACGCCATCTGGATGAGCCAGTTCCTCGTGTGCTTCTCCGAGGCGGACATCGTCCAGATCCTCCGGCGGGCCCGCGCCGCCATGGGGGACGGGACGGCGCTCTGGATCCTGGACACGTTCTGGGATCGGCAGGCCAACGAGGTGGCGGTCCACTGCCTGCACGGCTCTTCCCTGTATTTCACGTGCCTCGCGAACGGGAACAGCCGCATGTACAGCGCCGCCGACATCAAGCGCTGCATCGACGAGGCCGGGCTCACCATCGACGCGGAGATCGACAACCTCGGCCTCGCCCACACGCTGCTCCGCTGCCGCAGGCGCGACGTCGGCGGCTGAGGCGGCCCGCGCGCGGCGCGCGGGCGGCGCGCGGGCGTGCTTGAACGCCTTCCGCCTGCGGTCCTCGCGGTGCATAGTGGGGCTCCCCGACGGCGCGCCGCGCCATGGGCCCACAAGGAGAAACCATCGTGTCCCAGCCTCCGCTCACCCAGCTCTCCGACGAGGAGCGCCTCTTCCGCGACTCGGTGCTTGATTTCGCCCGGAAGCGCGTCGCGCCGCGCGCGGCGGCGATGGACGAGCAGGGCGCGCTCGACCGCGATCTGCTGCCCCCGCTCTTCGATCTCGGCCTGATGGGCATCGAGATCCCGGAGGCGTACGGGGGCTCGGGCGCGAGCTTCTTCAACGCGATCCTCGCGGTCGAGGCGCTCGCCGTTGTCGACCCGAGCGTCAGCGTGCTCATCGACGTGCAGAACACCCTGGTGGCCAATGCGCTGCTCCGCTGGGGCAGCGAGGCGCAGAAGGAGAGCTACCTCCCGCGGCTGAGCCGGGAGTGGGTCGGCTCGTATGCGCTGAGCGAGGCGGGCTCCGGCTCGGACGCGTTCGCGCTCGCGGCCCGGGCCGAGCGCAAGGGCGACCGCTGGGTCTTGAACGGCCGCAAGCTCTGGATCACGAACGCGAACGAGAGCTCGCTGTTCCTTGTGTTCGCGAACATCGATCCGTCGAAGGGCTACAAGGGCATCACGGCGTTCGTTGTCGAGCGCTCTTTCCCTGGGTTCTCGGTGGGCAAGAAGGAGAACAAGCTCGGGATCCGCGCCTCCAGCACGTGCGAGCTCGTCCTGGAGGACTGCGAGGTGCCGGAGGGCAACGTGCTCGGCGAGGTCGGCAAGGGCTACAAGATCGCGATCGAGACGCTCAACGAGGGTCGGATCGGCATCGGCGCGCAGATGCTCGGCCTGGCGGCCGGCGCGTTCGAGCACGCGATGCGCTACATGGGCGAGCGGAAGCAGTTCGGCCAGTCGATCGCGAGCTTCCAGGGCGTGCAGTTCCAGTATGCGCGCGTGGCGATGGAGATCGAGGCCGCGCGGCTCCTTGTCTACAACGCCGCGCGGCTCAAGGACGCGGGCCAGCCGTTCGTGAAGGAGGCCGCGATGGCGAAGCTGTTCGCGTCCGAGGTGGCCGAGCGGACGGCGTCGCTGTCGATCGAGTTCATGGGCGGCGTCGGCTTCACCAGGGATTATCCGGTCGAGAAGCTCTACCGCGACGCGAAGATCGGGAAGATCTACGAGGGGACGTCGAACATGCAGCTCTCGACGATCGCGAAGCTCCTCCAGGCGGAGTACGATGTGAAGGGGTGAGCGGGAGGGGGCTCCCCCCTCCGTGGGTGCGTGGGCGGCCGCGAGGGGAGGACTGGCATGCAGCAGAAGGAGTGCGTCTCCCGGTCCTCGTCTCCCGTCTCCCGGTCCTCGTCTCCCGTCTCCCGGTCCTCGTCTCCCGTCTCCCGATCTTCGTCTGCGTCTTTCGTGCGCGTGCGCGTGCGCGTGCTCGTGCTCGTGCTCGCTCCTGTTTGATCCCCGTTGAGCCCGGAATCCTCCTTTTCCTCGCAACTGAGCCCGCTCCTGCAACGGCTTCACGAGCATGGCTCTCCTCGATCACAAAAACATGCTCATGAGAATGTGTCGCGGGTGATCGCATGAATGCACAATCGCGCACGCGCACGCGCACGAGCACGAAAGACGCAGACGAAGATCGGCAGAGGCGAGACGGGAGACGGGAGACGGGAGACGGGAGACGGGAGGGCAGGTTGCGCAGGTCAGCTGCGGTAGCGGGTCGAGCGAGAAGCAATCTCACCTGGATCGAGCGCGCGCCTGGGCGACGACCTCATCCCAGGTAAGCCTTACCGGCCCCTCGGCCTCGAGCTCATCGAGACGCCGATCGAGCTGCTCGCCCCGGCTCAATCGGGCGATGTCCAGCGCGGCCTTGGCCATACGTCCGGGAGTACCGCGCGCGGCGCCCGCAGGAACAATCCGCCTGGACCACCCCGCGTCACGGGATCTGCCGCTTGATGTTCGTCATCCACCGGAGCGTCGACACCTGCTGCGGCAGGATCACGTCCCGCACCAGGACGTGCGACTCGGTGTCGAGCTCCTCGATGTCGTTCCGGTAGTCCTTGAGGCCATGGCCCTCTCCCTCCGCCAGCACCGAGAGCGCCGTCTTGTAGCCGAGCGCCACCGCAGCCCGCTCGACCGCCTTGGCGAACGCGCCCCACGGGCCCGAGCTCTCCGGCGGATCGCCCCCGAGCTCCTCGATCCGGCGGCGCAGCAGCTTCACCCGCGCCTCGTGCGACGCCAGGTTGAGCCGGAGGTGCTCGGCCACCCACCCGCCGCCCGCGGCGGCGATGGCGTGACGGTAGGTCTCGACCGCGGAGATCTCGCCGCGGCAGAACGATTTGAGCTGCTCGATCGAATCGTCGTCGATCAAACCGTCCAGGCCCACGCTCTCGTCTGCGAATGCGATCGGTTCCATGGGGACCCTCCTGAGGTGTCTGTGAACGCCGTTCCCTTCCTCCTTACCTCCCGAGCAGCGGCCTCCGCGCGGGCCGTCCACGCCAACCTGTGAGCGAAAGCGCCAACCATCGCCTCACAGCGGAGATCGCACGACCCTCTTGCCTCAGGGGTACAACCTTGCCACACGCCGAGTCAGCCTCGGCTGATCTCCATGGATATCATTCAAGCCCCGTTCCACCCATCCGGAACCTCCGTAAATCCCGAGCGGGCTCATCTGACGCTGTCGAAGCAGATTCCGCCCGATCAGCGTTTCAGATACGTCAGGAGCGTAGCGTCTCCGTCCGAGGCGCGGCGCGCCGGTCCAGGACGCCGATCAGCTCGAAACACCCCGAAATGAAGAAATTTGAACCACCTAGACATGGAGGGCACGGAGTTTTTCTTGTGTTCCTCTGTGCCCTCTGCGCCTCTGTGGTTCATTTTCTCGGGGTTTCGACCTGTTCGATGTCCTAGACGAGGGAGGCGAAGACGCGCGCGCCCTTGCTGGTCCCGCAGGACTCTCCGCTGCCGACGTCGCGCAGGATGGCTTGCAGCGCCGCGGCGTCGGCGTCGTCGCGCGCCAGCACGCCGATGAGCATCGCGCCCTCCTTGAGGCGGCGCTCGGCCTCCGGGGCGCGCTGCTCGGGGATGCCGGCGTCGATGAGCACGCTGCTCAGGCTGGCCATCGTGCTCGCCGAGCTCGCGTCCGCGAGCTGCACGGCGAGGGGGCCCGCCACCGCGAGCCGCAGGCCGGGGACCACGAGACCGGCGCCCGCCGCGCCAAGGATCGAGCTGAGCGCCTGGCCGTGAACGGCCGCGCCATGGACGCGCGAGCGCGAGAAATGCTGGCGCCTGGCCGCCTCGCTCACGATGAGGCAGATGTCTCGGCGCGCGTGCCCGCTGTCCAGGATCCGCCGGATGGCGTCCTCGGCCTCGACACGTGTACGCACCATCCCGGTGATCAACCTCTGGCTCGCCATGCAGATCTCCTTGGCTGAGGGTTCGCGCCGCTCTTCGGAGATCCCGAAGAACACGAAGCGTACCGGGCGCGACCTTCGCGCAAGTCTGCGAAACTGTTCGCGAACCCACGACGGCCCTGCCGCGTCCGGGGCACAACGCCACAGCGCCATGGGCGCGCTGTGACGGAGAGACACGTCGATCTCGTCAGGACCTGGGGACGGCAGCGTCGTACGCCGGGGACGGCCAGAGCGCAGGGTGTGGCAGGGATTCCGGCGCGGCGGCTCAGGCCGCGGCGCGCCGCGCTTTGCTGGACCGCTCGGCGCTCTTCACGCCGCGCCGCGCACCGCCGGCGCGCCGCGCCTTGGCGGCGGCCCGCACGCTCTCGCGGAGCTGGCTCGCGAGCGGCACCGCGTCGCGCTCGCTGAAGCCGCGGACGATCCGCAGCATCGTGGCCTCCTCGGGCCGGAGCGCGGCGAGCGCTTCGTCCATGACGGCCTGCTCCGCCTCGAGCAAGGCCTGCAGGGCGCCCTCGGTGTAGGCGCGGATCACAGCGGGGTGGACATAGCAGCGCTGGCACACGGCGCGCGTGTTCCCGAGGCGGGCGGACACCATGTCGATCACCTGCGCCACGCACTTCTTCATCTGGCGAGCGGTTGTCGCGACCTCCATCTCGCAGAAGAAGGACGCGCACAGCACCGTGCCGGTCCACGTGCGGAAATCCTTCGCCGTGAACTCCTGCCCCGCGATCGCGCGCAGGTACTCGTTCACGTCGTCGGAGTGGATCCGCTGCCGACAGCCGTCGTCGTCGATGTACTGGAACAGCTCGTGACCGGGCACGTCCTGGCAGCGCTTCACGACGCGCGCGAGCCGCCTGTCGCGCACCGTCATCTCGTGCTCCTTGCCGCTCTTGCCCCGGAAGTGGAACCTGATGCGATCGCCCTGGATCTCGACGTGCTCGTCGTGGAGCGTTGTGAGACCATACGAGTTGTTGTCGCGCGCATACTCGTCGTTCCCGATGCGGATCGAGGTCTCGTCGAGCAGGCGCACCACGGTCGCCAGCACCTTCTCGCGCGGCAGCCCCGGCAGCGCGAGGTCGCGCTCCGTCGCCGCGCGGATCGCCGGGAGCGCCGCGCCGAACGCGAGCATCCGGTCGTATTTCGTCTCGTCGCGGACCTCGCGCCAGCGCGGGTGATACCGGTACTGCTTCCGGCCGCGCGCGTCCCGGCCGGTGGCCTGGATGTGCCCGCGCTCGTTCTGGCAGATCCACACCTCGGTCCACGCGGGCGGGATCGCGAGGCGGCGGACGCGCGCGAGCGTCTCCTCGTCCTTCACGGGGCGCCCCTCGGCGTCGAGGTACTTGAAGCCCTTGCCCGCCTTGCGCCTGGAGATGCCCGGCTCATCGTCGTTGACGTACCGGAGGCCCGCCGACCTGGCCGACTCGATCGGCGACGGGGTGAGCGGCGCCGCCGCGGCGACCGCGCGCGGGTCGTCGACCGCGCGCGGGTCGTCGACCGTCTCGACGGCGTCGATCGCCAGGGTCACGCGGCGCCGGCGGACGACGCCGCTCGGCGCGGAGCGCCGCTCGCGCCGCGGAGCGCTCCGCGAGCGGCGCCTGGATCGGGGGGTTGTGGCGCTGGAGCTCTGCATGGCGTCACGAGCTCAGACGGCGTCCTCCGCGACCGCAGCCGGGGCGCTCAGCGCGCGCTGGCGGTGCGCCTCACCGAGGTACCGCCGCACCTCCTCGTCGATCGCCGCGATCGCCATCCGCTTGAACATGCGCAGCGCGAGCGGCACGTCGACGTCGAGATCGACGGCGCTGGGACGGAGCTCGAGGCGCCCCGTCACCTTGTACCCCTTGAAGGAGAACCCGAGATCCGCGCTCCGATCGTCGCTCCAGAGCATGGAGGGGGAGTACTCCACGTACCGGTCACGATACCGCGCCAGCGCCCGCAGGACTGCCGTCTTCGCTTCTTCGTCGTTCAGGTCGTGATGGACAGTGTGCTTCATGGATGACCTCGGGTGATCGCTGGGACAAGCATCCAGCGGGGGCTGCTGTGCGACAGGCTCGGCAGCGCAGCGGTCGCCAGGGTTAGCAAGGGGGGTGCCCGCCGGGCGCCGCGGCGGCGGCCGCCCCCGACGGCGCGGCTCCCCCACCCGATCCCGGGCAGATCGCGGAGCACCGCGCGCTCCTCGTCGTGTCGCGCGCCGCGCGCCTGGCGAGCTTCGCCACAAGCGAGGCAGATCGCTACGGCGGCCCCCGGTACAGCGGCGCTCGCCACGGGTCAGCTCGGCGGCACGCCGCGTGCGTTCCACGCGATCATGCACGCAGCAAGAGCGCTGAAGTCATCGCCCGGCATCAGGGGATGGCTCGGGCCACGGGCAAGCAAGGCGCTGAAGGTGCTGTTGATCCTGCCTGTCGCGCTCTGGCTCGGCTACGTCGTGATCATCAATGTCATGCTGAGCACGAAGCTGATGGCGCGGCTCATCAGCTACAACCCGATCGACGCGTCGCTGCAGTACGAGTCGGCCTGGAGCCTCTGGCCTGGTGTCGTGCACGTCGAGGATCTCCAGCTCAGCGGGTCGGACAGCTTGCTGCAGTGGGCGGTGCTGCTCGACGAGGTGGACGCGGACATCCACCTGACCGATCTGCTCCGGAAGAAGTTCACCGCCGAGGACATCCGCGCCGAGGGCTTCGTGTTCCGGATGCGGCTGCTCGTGGATCCGACGAGCGAGCGCGATCTCGAAGCGCCGCACATCGAGGCGCTGCCCCCCATCCCGAATTTCGCGAACCCGCCGCTCAAGCCGGCGCTGCCGCCGCAGCGGGATCTCGAGAACTCGGACGAGGGGTACAACCTCTGGACGGTCCACCTCGAGGGCGTGGACACGACGCTCAAGGAGGTCTGGATCCAGCAAGTTCGTTATGCCGGCGGCGGCCGCGTCCGGGGAGGGTTCTATTACAAGCCGCTCCGCTCCGTCCGTGTCGGGCCGCTCGCGATGGAGCTCCGCTCGGGCGACGTCCACCTCGCCGATCGCGTTGTCGCGCGGGTCGACGGCGACCTCGACGTGACCATGAGCACCTTCGATCCGCGGGAGATCGAAGGGCTCGACATCTCCGACACCACCTGGGCGCGCGTACGCCTCGACGTCGCCCTCCCCGGGCTCGATTTCATCCGCTTCCTCACGGGCGAGGACGCCGAGCCGCGGGTGGAGGACGGGAGCGGAGAGCTCCGGACGAACCTCGTCATCAACCGGGGGAAGGTCGAGCCGGGCAGCTCCGCCTCGTACGCGACGAGCCACCTCGTGGCCGCGGCCTCGTCGCTGCGCGCGGCCGTCGAGGCGGGCGTGGACCTCCGCGTCGGCGAGCGCGGCGAGGCGCGCCTCGAGGTGCAGGTGCCCCGCGCGACGCTCGAGCGCCCCGGCAAGGGGCTGCCGCCCATCGTGGTGGAGCGGGCGAGCGCCGTCTTCGACGCGCCGGAGCTCCACCTCATGAGGCTCCCGCCGGGGTTCTCGTCGAAGGTGGATGTCGTCGCCGCGGCGATCCCGGACCTGCGCTGGCTCAACGCGGACGGCGCCGCGCCGGACGCGCCGCGGTTCACGGGCGGCGCCGCGTTCATGCGGAGCAGCCTCGAGGTCGACCCGCTGGGGCGCGGGTCGGGCGTGCTGAGCCTCCTGATGAAGCAGGGGGCGCTGCGGTGGAAGGAGACGACAGTGAAGGGCGACGCGGAGGCGCGCATCGCGCTCGACGCGGCCAGCGTCCTGAACCCGGCGGCCACGTTCCGCAAGAGCCGTATCGAGATCAAGGACCTCGCTGTCGAGCACAAGGGCGAGGCGTGGCCGGACTGGTGGGCGCGCATCGACATCGACAAGGCGAAGGTGGGACGAGGCCTGATGGAGGCGGCGATCCGGCTCGAGTGCAAGGACGCGCGGCCGGCCGTGGAGCTGCTCGACGCGGAGGACGCCATCCCCGGGTGGGCCACGGGGCTCCTCACCATGGAGGGGCTCAAGGCGTCCGCGACGGTCAGCCGCAAGGCGAGCGACGTCGATTTCAGGCTGCTGGAGGCGCAGGGGGGCAACCTCGCGATCCGCGGGCGGCTCACGAAGTCCGACGGACGGGACCCCCGGGGCGCGTTCCTCGTGACGAGCGGGCCCCTCTCGGTGGGCATCGACCTCGCGCAGGACGGCGCCGGCGTGCACCCGCTCGTGGGCGACGACTGGGTGAACGAGAGGATCGCCGCGCTGGGCAAGTGATCCGGCGGTTCCGGGCAGGCGACAGGGCCGCCTCGCTCCGGCGGCGCGGCCGGCAGAATCCCCTCCTGTCGAGGCCGACGGTCGCTATCCTCGACGGATGACGCCCGCCGTCCAGATCCGCGCGGCCCGGCCGACCGACGCTGACCGGGAGGCGGTGGCGCGCATCAACGCCGCGGTCCCGCGCGAGGAGCGGCACGACATCGAGCCGCGCTCGGCGGGCGCGCTGCGCGAGCTCGACGAGCTGCTCGCGCGGCGCGGCCACGCCCTCTGCCGCCATGTGGCCGAGGTCGTCGCGACGGGGGAGATCGTGGGGTATGCGCACGGCTTCCACGTCCCGTGGGAGCACCACCCCGCGCGGTTCTGGTGCGCGGCGCGGTGCGCTCCGGGCCACCGCCGCCGCGGCATCGGCGCGCGGCTGTTCGCGGCGGTGGAGCGCGACCTCGCGCGCCTCGGCGCCCGGGAGCTCCGCGCCATGGCGCGCGAGACGCAGCCGGAGATGCTCGCGCTCGCCGCGCGGCTCGGCTTCCAGGAGCTGTTCCGGAGCTGGGATTTCGAGCTCGACCTCGCGCGGCCGGGCGCGGGGCGCCCCGGGGGACGCGCGGCGCCGGGCGTCGCGATCGCGCCGCTCTCCGAGGAGCGGGCGCGCCGGCCCGGGTGGCTCGCGGAGCTGCACGCGCTCTACCTCGCCGTGAACCGGGAGGTGCCGCTGCCGAACCACCTCGACCCGGAGCTCCCGGCGGACGCGTTCGCGGCGTACCTGGAGCGGTCGCCGACGTCGCTGCCCGAGGCATGCTTCGTCGCGCGGGACGGCGACAGGTACGTCGGGCTCTGCATCCTGCACCGGAGCGAGGACGACCCCGCGCGCCTCGACCACCTGTTCACCGGGGTGGCGGCGGCGAGCCGCGGCCGCGGGGTGGCGAGGGCGCTCAAGCTGGCCACGATCGATCTCGCGCGGCGGCGGGGGTATTCGCGGATCGCGACGGCTGTCGAGTCGAACAACCCGGGGATGCTCGCGCTGAACGAGGAGCTCGGGTTCGTGCGGCGCGGGGGTCTCGTCGTCTTCGAGAGGCGGACGTCGTGGAATCTTGCAGGCTGAGGACGTCGCCTCTCCGGAGCTGGCCAGCGCGCTCGGCCTCTCCAGGCAGAATTGTTCATCATCGCTGACACCGTCCAGCGAAGCACACATCAGTGCACTCGGTCCCTCCGGATAGAATTATTCATCATCGCTGACACCCGCGAACGAAGAGCTGGTTTTGATTTATGCCATGACACACCGTGAGACCATGGTCTCCGAGGTGATGGACATGCAACAGACAACCAGCGCGGCGGGTCGAAGCGGTCATCTGGAGCTCGGTCTATTCGGCGCCAACAGCACGGGCACGTCGATGTCGAAGGTGCCCGGCAGGTGGCATCCAACCTGGGAGAACAACCGTGATCTGGTGCTCGCGGCCGAGGCGGCGGGCCTGGACTTCCACATCCCTCTGGCGCGCTGGAGGGGGCACGGAGGCGAGTCCGACCCCCTGGGCGTCACCTTCGATGCGATCGCCTGGACCGCGAGCCTGCTCGCGATCACGAGGCGGATCAAGCTGTTCACCACGGTGCACACGCCCTTCACGCACCCGCTGGTCGCGGCGAAGCAGCTCGCCACGATGGACCAGATCGGGGAGGGGCGCGTGGGCCTCAACATCGTCAGCGGCTGGCACCGCGAAGAGGCCGACATGTTCGGCATCGCGCAGCGCGAGCACGACGAGCGTTACGAGTACACGAAGGAGTGGCTCGAGGTGATGCTCGAGGTATGGTCCCAGGACAGGCCGTTCCACCACGAGGGCAGGTTCTTCAACCTGCGCGGCGTGGTCGGGGATCCGAAGCCGCGCGGCGGCAAGGTCACCCTGATGAGCGCGGGCGCCTCGCGCGCGGGCCGGAGCTTCGCGATCGGCCACTGCGATCTGCTGTTCACCATCCTCACCGCGCCGGAGGCGTGCCGGGACGAGGTGGCGAAGGTGAAGGAGGCCGCCTGGAACGCGGATCGCCACGTGGACGTCTACACCGGGGCGTTCATCGTCTGCCGTCCGACCCGCAAGGAAGCCGTGGAGTACCACGAGCACGTGTCGCGCGAGATGGCGGACGAGGTCGCGATCGACAACGCCATGCGGCAGCTCGGGGTGAATTGCCACTCCTTCACCCCGGAGTTCTACGCCGCGTTCCGGGGCCGGTTCGCCAGCGGGTACGGGCACTACCCGGTCGTCGGCGATCCGGGCGACGTCGCCGAGGAGCTCCGGCGCATCCGCGACCTGGGCGTCCGCGGGCTGGCCATCAGCTTCATCGACTTCGCCGGCGAGCTCCCGTACTTCAGGGACGAGGTCCTGCCCCGCCTGGCCGAGATGGGCGTCCGCCGGGCCGGCTGAGCCCCGCGCGAAACCCCTGGCCGCCAAGGGGTGCGCCGAGCGTCCAGACTCCAGGGCGGCGTTCGGAGTGTCCTGACGACGTCACGCGCGTGCACACCCAAGAGTCGCACGAGCTGGGCGTGGTCCAAACTCCCCCGGTGCCAAGTCACACCCTTTGAGATATAAAATTAGCTGGCCGCAGTGCGTCGCCTCAACGGGCGAGCGAGCAAGGTTTGCGATGATCGTCGAGAGAGGCTACCTGCTCCGCGAGAAGATCGAGGAAACCGCCGATTTCACCCTGTACCGCGCATGCCGCGAGGGCGACAGCGTCCCGGTCTTGCTGAAAATCCTGCGCGCGGATAGGTCGACAGGCGCCGAGATCGCGCGCTTCAAGCACCAGTACGAGCGCGTCGCGCGCCTCGCCTCGCCCCGCCTCGTCGCGCTGCGCGGCGTCGAGGCGCTCGCCGGCTCCTTGATCGTCGTCCTCGAGGACTTCCCGGGCCGCGATCTCGCGCGGATCCTCGCCGCGCGCCCGTCACGCAGGATGCCGGTCGGCGAGGCGCTCGATCTCGCGGCCGCGCTCGCAGAAGGCCTCGCCGCGGTGCACGCGGCCAGGCTCGTCCACCGCGATCTGCGCCCACAGAACGTGCTCGTCGGCGCGCGCGGCGCGGTCAAGATCAATGGCTTGGGCGTCGACGCCGAGATCACCCGCGCGCACGAACGGCTCTACGCGCCGGCGGTCATCGCCGAGGTGCTGCCCTACGTCTCCCCAGAGCAGACAGGCCGCATGAACCGCGGCGTCGACTACCGGACCGACCTCTACGCGCTCGGCGTCATCCTGTACCAGATGCTCACGGGTCAGCGCCCCTTCGAGGCCCTGGACCCGATGGAGCTCATTCACGCGCACCTGGCCCTCGCGCCCGCGCCGCCGTCCCGCGTCGATCCGACCATCCCCGAGGCCGTTTCCAACGTCGTGCTCAAGCTGCTCGAGAAGAACGCCGAGGAGCGTTACCAGAGCGCCGAGGGCCTGCTCGCCGACCTTGAGCGCTGCCGCAAGGCCCTGCGAGGCACGGGGACGATCGAGCCCTTCGTCGCGGGCCAACGCGATCGTCAGGACCTCTTCCGGCTCCACCAGAAGCTCTACGGCCGCGAGCATGACATCGAGGCGCTCACCGCCGCGTTCGAGCGCGCGCTCGAGGGCAGCCGTGAGATCGTCATCGTCTCCGGCTACTCGGGGATCGGGAAGTCCTCGCTCGTGCACGAGATCTTGAAGCCACTCGCGCGGCAGAAGGGCTATTTCACGAGCGGCAAATACGACCAATACAACCGCGGCGCCCCCTACAGCGCGGTGATCCAGGCGTTCGACGGCCTCGTGCGGCAGATCCTCGCCGAGAGCGATGCGCGCATCCTCGGCTTTCGGAGCGCGCTCCTCGAGGCGCTCGGGCCGAACGCGCAGGTCGTCTGCGACGTCATCCCATCGCTCTCCCACGTGATCGGCCCGCAGCCGCCCGTCACGGCGCTCGGCCCGATCGAGGCGCAAAATCGCCTGAACCGGTGCTTCTTGCTGTTCGTCTCGGTGTGCGCGCGGCGCACGCACCCGCTCGTCCTGTTCCTCGACGATCTTCAGTGGATCGACCCCGCGAGCCTCGTGCTGCTCCGCGCGCTGCTCGCCGACGACTCGCTCGATGCGCTCTTTTTCTGCGGCGCTTACCGTGACAACGAGGTATCGCCCGGGCACCCGTTCGTCCTGGCGATCGAGGAACTCGAGCAAGCCGGGCTCGTCGTGCGCCACATCGTCCTCGCCCCGCTCGCGCGCCCGCACCTGATCGAGATGCTCTCGGATAGCCTCAAGCGCAGCGGCTGTGGGCCGCTCGCCGATGCGGTGCAGAAGAAGACCGGCGGCAACCCGTTCTTCGTCAAGGAGTTCGTCCGGTCGCTGCACGACCACGGCGTCCTCGCGTACGCAGCCGGAACAGGCTGGCGCTGGGACCTCGCCGCGATCGACGCGCTCCGGTACACGGACAACGTCGCAGACCTCATGGTGCGCACCATCGCGCGCCTGCCGCCGGCGACGGTGAAGGTGCTCAACCTCGCCGCGGCGATCGGCAACCGGTTCGACCTCGACGCGCTCGCCGTGGTGAGCGAGTGCTCGCCGGAAGACGCGTACGCCCGCCTCGATCTCGCCGTGAGCGAGGGGCTCGTGATCGCCGGGCGCGGCGGCTACCGCTTCGCCCATGACAAGGTCCAGGAGGGCGCCTACGCGATGATCCCGGAGGCGGACCGCCCCGCCTTCCACCTCCGGATCGGCCGGCTGCTCGCGGGCAAGCTAGACCTCTCGGAGAGCCAGAGCCTCTTCGACGTCGTCGGCCACCTGAACAGCGCAGGCGACCTCGTGTCGGACCCGGCGGAGCGCCTGCACCTCGCCCGCATGAGCCTCGAGGCCGCATGCCGCGCCGAGGACTCGGCCGCCTTCGGCGCCGCGCTGCGCTACCTGCAGTTCGGCCTCCTGCGCCTTCCGGAGGACGCCTGGGCGTCACAGTACCCGCTCCGCCTCGAGTACGCGAAGAGAACCGCCCTGATGCTCTCGCTCTGCGGCCGGCATGACGACGCCCTCGGGATCCTCTCCGATGGCCTGGAGCGGGCCGCGAACCGGCTCGATCGCACCGAGGTGCTGCGGCTCAAGATGAACGTGCAGGTGCTCAAGAACGACCTGCCAGCCGCGCTCGCGGAGGGGCTCGAGGCCCTGCGCCCCTTCGGGATCGACCTGCCTCCCTTCCCGGACGACGTCATGCTCGACGCCCAGGTGCGGGCGACGATGGATCTCGTCAGGGAGAGGACGATCGAGGCGCTGCCAGGCCTGCCGCCGCTCGCGGACCCGGAGATCCTCGCCATGCAGGACGTGCTCCAGGAGCTCTTTCTCCCCTGCTACTTCCTGGCCACGAACAACCTCGGCATCACGGTCGCACAGATCCTCGAGAACACGCTGCGCCACGGGCTCTCGAAGAACTCGATCTTCGGCTGCATGAACTTCGGGATGCTCCTCTGCGCCCGCGGCGACATCGCGCTCGGCTACCGCTTCGGCCGCGCCGCCGTCGACCTCGCGGACTGCTACACGGACAAGAAGTCCGAGGCGATGCTCCGCAACATGTGGGGCGCCTTCGTGCAGCATTGGCGAGAGGGCTACGCCACCTGCAAGACGTCGCTGGTCGCCGGGGTGCACGCCGGGCTCGAAACGGGCCAGTACATCTGGTCGTTCTACAACACGGTCAATGGCATCACGAACAGCCTCCTGCGCGGCATCCCGCCCTCCGACCTCCTCGCCGAGGCGCAGAGCTACCAGCCGATGCGCAAGCTCGACGAGTTCAACGCCATCACCTGGATGGTCGGCGCGGTCGGACAGATCGCGCACCAGCTCTCGGTCGAGACCGAGCGCCCCGCCACGCTCAAGGGGGCGTGGATCGATATCGACGAGGTGATCGAGGAGTCCCGCCGCATCGACAACCAGGCCTCGTTCTTCTTCGCCCACTTCTACATCGTCGTCCTCTGCGTCTTCCAGGGGGCGTTCGAGGAAGCGGCGCGCGCGGCGCTCTTGCCGAACATCGAGATCCCGGCCGTGGCGGCCTGGCATGGCAACCCCGCGTTCCATTGCTACGCAGGCATCGCGTTCACGCAGGCGGCGGACGTCGTCTCCCCCGAGGAGCGCGCGCTCTTCCTCGCCCGCGCCGAGGCCTTCGCGGAAAAACTCTCGCGCTGGGCGGACCTCTGCCCGGAGAACCTGGCGCACCGCCGCGCCCTCCTCCTCGCCGAGCTCGAGCGCGCCCGCGGCGACGCGCGCGCCGCCGGGGACCGCTACGACGAGGCGATCGCGCTCGCGCAGCGCGGCGGCTATCTCCACGACGAGGCGCTCGGCAACGAGCTCGCGGGCCGCTGCTTCCGCGCGCTCGGCAAGGAGACCATCGCCGGCGCCTACCTGACCAAGGCGCACAGGGCGTACGGCCGCTGGGGCGCGACGGAGGCGATGCGGCGCCTCGAGCGCGCGTACCCCGACCTCGTCCCGGGCGAGAGCCCCGGCGGCGAGAGGAGCCCGCAGGCCGGCGCCGCGCTCGACCTCGGCTCGGTGCTCAAAGCCTCCCAGGCCATCTCGGGCGAGATCGTCCTCGACCGCCTGCTCGACGCGTTCATGCGCATCATGGTCGAGAACGCCGGCGCGCGACGCGGCGTCCTGCTGCTCCTGCGTGACGGACGGCTCGTCGTCGAGGCCGAGCACCACATCCGGGATGCGTCGGTCCACGTGCTCGGCGCGGCGCCCCTCGAGGGCCGCAAGGACCTGCCGGCCAGCGTCGTCACGTACGTGGCGCGGACGCGCGAGACCGTCCTGCTCGGCGACCTCGCGAGCGACGGGCCGTTCGGGCGCGATCCCTGCTTCGCCGGCGGTGCGCCGCGCTCCTCGCTCGCCGCGCCCATCGTCTACAAGGGCCGCCTCGCCGGCGTGATCTATCTCGAAAACGACCTCACCCGCTCTGCCTTCACCCCCGATCGCGTCGAGGTGATCCGGCTCCTTTCGGCCCAGGCGGCCAGCTCCATCGAGAATGCGCGCCTCTATGCGGATCTGCAGCAGGAGAACGCGGAGCGACGGCGCGCCGAGGAGGTGCTCCGCCATTCCTACTCGCTCCTCGAGGCCACGCTCGAATCGACGGCGGACGGCATCCTCGTCGTCGACGACGAGCAGCGCGTCGTGCGTCAAAATCACAGGTTCGCGGCGATGTGGCGCATCCCGGACGAGATCCTCTCCACCGGGTCGGGCGACACGTTCAGTACGTTCGTCTGCGATCAGGTCCTCGATCCCGAGGCGTTCCTGCAATCGATCCGCGCTCTCTATGCCTCGCCCGAGGAGTCCAGGTTCGATACCATCCCGTTCGCGGACGGGCGCGTCTTCGAGCGTTATTCGCAGCCCCAGCGCATCGGCGGGCGCGTGGTCGGGCGGGTCTGGAGCTTCCGCGACATCACCGCGCGCGTGCGCGCCGAGCAGCAGCGCGATCAGCTCCTCCTGGACGAGCGGCGGGCGCGCACGGCAGCGGAGGAGGCCGTGCACCTGCGGGACGAGTTCCTTTCTATCGCCTCGCACGAGCTCCGCACCCCGCTCACCAGCCTGCAGCTCGCCATTCAATCGCTGGGGCAAAGGCTCGCGCGGGGCATGGACGTCGAGCGCGTGCGATCCGCGGTCGCCCTCTCTGACCGCCAGGTCAAGCGCCTCACCGACCTCATCGATATGCTCCTCGACGTCTCCCGGATCCAGGCGGGGAGGCTCGAGCTGTACACAGCGCCCGTCGATCTGCGCGCGCTCGTGGACGAGGTCGTCGCCCTCCTCGGCCATCAGATCGCGCAGTCAGGCAGCGCGGTCGCCGTGCGCGCGGAGCAGCCGGTCATCGGCCGGTGGGACCCGCACCGCCTGGAGGAGGTCGTGACCAACCTCCTCACCAACGCGATCAAGTTCGGGGAACGCCGGCCTATCGACATCGCCATCACCCGGGAAGATCGGGTCGCGCGGCTCTCGGTGACCGACCGTGGGATCGGGATCCCGGCCGAAGTGCAGGCGCAGCTCTTCGAACGATTTCGCCGCGGCGTCTCGTCGAGGCATTTCGGGGGGCTCGGGCTCGGCCTCTACATCGCCCGCACCATCGTCGAGGCGCACGGCGGCCGGATCCGCGTGTCGAGCGAGGTCGGCCGGGGCTCGACCTTCTGCGTCGAGCTGCCGCTCTCGACCGAGCGCGCGGGGGATCTGTCGTCGTAGCGGTCGCCTCGATCGGCTTCGTGCGTGCTCGCCGTGATCGAGACGTCGCGTCGGGCCGGGGTGATCGCCTCGCTCGCCAGCCCCCTGAGCCGCGCCGTCGCCCTCGGGGACGAGGCGGCGGCCCGGGTCGTTCACGAGGCGATCGGTCGGCTGCTCGGGCTGCCGGTGGCACCGGAGGGGTGACCGAGCTCAGGCCGAACGTCGAACCCCGCGCTCGCGAACACCACCCGCACGAAAAGGCAGCCTGAACTCCTGCCGATCGTGTCCCACGGTGAGCGCCCGCGAGGGCAGCGTCGACCTCAGGGAGCGGGGGTGAAGGCGACGGTGAGCGTGTAGGGGCCGCTGTTGATCGACGTGTAGGTGTCGACGATGACGAACAGGGGCTCGCCGCCGGTAACATCGATCATGAGCGTCTCGTCATGACCGCGGCCTCCGTCGTCGACGCACGCGAGCTCGGAGCCGAAGTCCGCGCAGCTCTCGCGCAGGTAGAGGCCCAGGTCGGTCGCGGCGGACAGCGTCAGCGTCAGCGTGCCGTCGCTCGGCGGCGTGAACCTGTGGATCGTCTCCGGCACGTCCCATCCGAGGCAGCTGCCCTCGAACGCCGAGGTGCCGGTCGCCGTGTTGCCCGTGTTCTCGCCGATCACGAGCTCGACCGCGTTCTCGCACAGCACGTCGGGCTCGTAGGTGCACGTGGCGGAGCAGCCATCGCCGCTCATGGTGTTGCCGTCGTCGCACTGCTCGGCCGAGCCGACGGTGCCGTCGCCGCAGACGATCGGCGTGAAGCTGACGTTCAGCGTGTAGGGACCGGCCTCCCCCGGCTCATAGGAGTCGACGACGATCGGCACGGTCTGGCCGTCGCTCACGTAGATCACGATCCGCTCTTCGTCGGGCAAGCCATCGGAAGGATAGTTCTCGTCGGAGCAGTCGATCTCGGAAAGCATGTCCGCGCACGAGCTACGGGCGTAGACACCATGATCGGTCGGCGACTCGATCTCGACCACGAGCGTGCCCGACTGCCCGGCGGGCGGCGTGAACAGGTGGATCTCTTCCGGTCCGTGCCCCGCGTTGCCGAGGTAGCAGGTCCCTTCCAGCCCGCTCGTGCTCCCCGACGTGTCGCCGTGGATCGTCGTCGAGACGATCGGTGTCGCGCTCGCGCAGGCGGCCTCGGCGATCGGGGCGCAGGTCGCGGCGCAGTCGGTGTCCGCGCAGTCGTAGGACCTGTCCCCGTCGTCGTCCTCGTGGTTCGCGCAGTCCGTCTCGCCTGGCGTGCAGACGCCGCTCAGGGCGTCGCACACGCCGAGCGAGGGGCACTGCGCGTTCGATGTGCACCTCGGGACGCAGGCCCGGATGCCGCCGCCGATGTCCTCGCAGGCATAACCGTCGCGGCACTCCGACGACGCGCTGCAGAGCGCCAGGCACGCGCCCACGCCATCGAAGAGATCAAGACAGACCCCGCCGTCGCACTCTCCGCCCGGCGTTGGCTCGGCCGAGGGCTCACACAGGTCCGAGCAGAGCCCGGACGGGTATCCAAGTTCCTCCTCGGAGAGGCAGATGTCCCCGGTGCACTCATCGTCCGTCGCGCAGGCCTCGTACAGCGCGCCCGCCGGCCCGCCGCCGCCGCCGGTGCCGGTTGGCTCGGCGCCGCCTCCGCCGCCGCCGGNGGTGCCGGTTGGCTCGGCGCCGCCTCCGCCGCCGCCGGTGCCGGTGGGCT
>NZ_JEMA01000169.1 GCF_001589285.1 Sorangium cellulosum
GCTCCGCCCCGCGCGCGGCGGCGCCTGACGTCGCCGTCTCCGATCACGGCTCGATGCGGCACCTCGCGCTGCACCCGTCGCCGCCCGTCGTGTTGCCGTCGTCGCACGTCTCGAGCCCCCCGACGTCGCCGTCGCCGCACTCGACCGCGGGATCGATCAACGTGCGGCGCAGCTTCAGGTCGTCGCGCAGGGCGTTCACGTTCGCGGTGAACTCGCTCAGGTCCGCCCGGGTCGCCTCGCCCGCGCTGGCGTTGCCGATCACCCGCGCCGCCTGATCGACGACAGCGAGCAAGGCGGCCTCGTCCCAGGCCTCGCTCGCGAGGCGGGCGAGCTCCGCGCGGAAGCGCTCGTCGAGCGCCGGGATCGCGCGGATCCGGCCCGGGAGCACGGCGACGGGCGCCGTCTCGGTGTCGAACCACGGGTCTTCCAGGATTCGATCCATCCCGTGGGGCATGAACACGAAGCGCCCGTCGATCGGGTTCTCGTAAAGATAGTAGTTGTTCGCCCTGTACGCGTAGCCGTCCCAGTGGCCCATCAGCGCCTCGAGGGCGTAGGTCGTGATGTACCGATCCAGGTCGAGGTGCCGGCTCGCCTGCGCGGCGAGCTGCTCGTCCGGCGCGCCCCGGATGACGTCGGCGAGCGCGCTGAGCTCGGCCGCGCCGTCGTCATCCCCCCCGTCGAGCTCCACGGCGTCGATGTCCTCGACGAAGTCGCCGCAGCACGGGCCCTCGTAGAGCGCGCCCTCGTCGTTCACCTCGCCGAAATGGCGCCTCAGGAACCGCTTGTCGATCGCCTCGGTGACGACGTAGATCCCCTTGTCGACGCCGTTCAGCGTCACCACCGCGTGCACGCTGCGCGCCGCGGGCAACCCGGCGCGGGCGTGCAGCTCCTCGCCGACCTGCTCGCGCATGAACGTCGGGTCCTGCTTGGCGTTGTTCAGCAGGAGCTTCTTGAGCCCGTGCAGGTCCGCCTTCTCTTCGAACTCGTCGAACTTGAGGCTGAAGCTCGGCTTCTTCGAGAGCTCCACGAGCGTGTTGCCCTTCTGCCGGATGCCGGCGCCGGTGACGACCTCGCCGTCGTAGGTCACGGTGCACGGCACGCGCTCGTCGAGGTCCGTCGCGAGCTGGTTCAGGTGCGCGTCATCGACGGTGATCTCGACCCTGTGGAGCACCGACCGGTCGAACACCACCGCGGATTTGGCCCCCTCGTCGACCGGACAGCCGCTCTGGCTCGCCACGACGAGGGGGAGAAAGAGGAGGGGGAGAGCGCCACGGTTTCTCATGCTTCCCGGCTTACCAGGCGGCCTCTGTCGGCGCCACGCGAGGAGGGACGCTTGGGTCAGGGCGTCAGGGCGAAGCAGTAGATCCCGCCGTACCCGCCGCCGGATCCCACGCCTGTCGCGCCCTGCTGCGGTCCCCCCGCGTCCACGAGGTTGACGCTCGGCGAGCACCCCGCCGCGTCGTGGGCGGACATCCAGTGGGCCATGTTGAAGTCGCCGCCCCCGCCGCCGAAGTTCCTTGGCCACGAGTGGCCGAGGCGCGGCTTCCCGGAGCTCCTGTCGCCTGACGCGCTCGTCCAGTCGTTGCACGTTGCCGTCGGGCCGGACAGCCGGCCTTGCTGGTTGCTCCCGGTCAAGGTGTCGTGGTTGTCGACCTTGGGCTGGCTCGGATCGGGCTGCTGGTTCGGAACGCCGTCCTCGTTCGGCAGATCGTCGGCGATCGCATCGTCGGCCCCGCTGGGGCGCTCGCCGATCAGCTCGTCCTTGTTGCTGGCGACCAGCCGGCCGAGCCGGTCGTACCAGGGGCCCTCGCCGATCCGGTCGATCGCGTCGACCTGTTTGCCGTCCTCTCCTGCCGCGGCGCTCAGGAACGCGCGCCACGTCTTGCTCCCCGCGCCCGGCATGCTCTTCTCGGCGATCGTCGCGCAGATCTTGTCCGCGCCGCGGAGACCGGCGCCCGCGCCCGTCTCGCCGAAGCGGAGATCGCCCCCGAAGCCGTCCTGGGAGCCCGACAGCTCCCGCATGGCCGCGAGGCTGGTCACGAAGAAGCTGAACGGCTCCGTCGTCCCGCCGCCGGTGGAGCTGCTGCTGGCTGTCACGGAGCCGCCGCCGCTTGTCGCGGAGCCGCCGCCGCTTGTCGCGGAGCCGCCGCCGCTTGTCGCGGAGCCGCCGCCGCTTGTCGCGGAGCCGCCGCCGCTTGTCGCGGAGCCGCCGCCGCTTGTCGCGGAGCCGCCGCCGCTTGTCGCGGAGCCGCCGCCGCTTGTCGCGGAGCCGCCGGAGCTCGACGACGCGCCGGTCGCGCCGTCGCTCGCGGCGTCCGCGTCCCCGCTGGAGCAGCCGAGCACGTGCGAGAACAGCGCGATGGTGACAGGGAGCCACAGGGAGCGGTAAGCAATGGTCATGGTGTCGGTTTCCTTGTCGTGATCAAGCCAGGTTGTTCGTCGCGCCGTGTCCGGCGAGGCTCATTGGCAGGTCAGATCCCTCTGGCAGGCCTGCCCCTCTCTACACTGCGAGCTGGTGTATCATCATTCCCGGCGCACCAGGCGACCTCCGTCGGCGCCACGGGGGCTGTCGAGCGTGATCTGGAACGCCTGACCGGGGGCGAGCGCCACCGGCGTGTCGAACGCGATCGTGACAACGCGGCCCCATGCGGACACCTTCGGCGTCGGCCAGCAGTGCAGCGGGAGCGCGGAGACGAGCGGGCCCACCGCCACGATCGTGCCCGGGATCGGGTCGCCGAGCTGGCCGCGGACGCGCAGCTCGGCGGTGTCCCCTTCGCGCAGGCCGAGCGAGGCGCGCTCGGGGACGCAGGCGACAGCGCGCGCGCGCCCGCCCGCGCTCACGGGCTGCTGCAGGCGCTCGCCGGACGGGGCGACGGCGAAGCCGAAGACCCGCCCGCTCGGGCTGATGTCCAGGTGGAGCCACAGGGCGGCCCCGAGCGTGAGCGCCAGGACGATCGCGGGGCCGGCGTGCTGGAGCGCGAGCGCCGCGCGCAGTCGCCTCACGGCGCCCCGGCGGCCGCCCCGCGGCCGGGGTAGGGGCGCGCTTGCTTGATGTAGAGCGTCGGCGGCTCGCCCGGGCTCGCGTCGTCGTCGTACTTGAACTCCACATCCATCGCATACCAGCCGTTGTTGCCCGACGCGGGCCCGTACGCGGGGGAGAACCGCTCATGGATGGCGTCGAGCGCCACGCCGAGCTGATGGATCTGCGCCGCCGAGAGGACCGTCTGGCCCTCCGGCATGAGGCTCGAGTGGGTGAGGTACGTGACGGGCTGGTTCGGCTGGTTGAAGAAGTAGAGGAACTCGTCGTTCGTCACGCCGGCGGGCGGGGCCACGACCTCCACGTCGCCGCCCGTCTGCACGTTGGCGTAGAAGGCGGGCTGGATCCCGGTGGGGTCGAACGGGTTGTTGGTCAGGGCCACGCCGTTCGCCTCCTCGTCCGGGAAGTTGTGGTGCACGAGCAAGGCCATCCCGATGGTCCTGTGATCGATGCCGTAATAGGTGCGCTCATCGAAGGTCCGGAGCTTCCAGGCGCTCGCGTACGTCTTGCGGATGGCGTCGAGGACGTCCTCCCAGTCGGTCGGATCGCCGGTGTTCGAGTCGTAGCAGCCGGCGCACGGGAACCCGTCGAGATCCTCGCTGTTCGTGCTGGTGCGGAAGCGTATCGGGTGCCCGGCATACTCCGCCTCGATCTTCGCCTTGAGGAGCTCCTGGAGCTCGGCGTCGACGGGCGCGCTCTTCATGGCGTCGCGGAGCGTCTTCAGCCCCTTGTCGCGGACCGCCGGGTCGGTGTTGAACTGCGGATCGGCGAGCAGCGCCTCGATCTGCTCGTAGAAGCCGTTCTGCTTCATGAACAGGTCGTAGTAGTAGACCGGGATCGAGAACGCCTTCTGGATCGGGACCTCGGGGATCCTCGCCAGGATGGAGTAGTGGGCCGACTTGCCGCCGAAGGCGAGGACGGCCTTCTTGATCGCGTCCCGGAGCGGCTCGCCGTCCGGCGGATCGGGGGTCACCTCCTCGATGTCGCGCAGATCGGTGACCGTCAGATCCAGCTCGGGGAGCGTGACGGGCTCGGGCTTGTGCGCCTCCCAGAACGCCTCGGCCTCCGCCTCGGTGACCTCGCGGACGCTCCAGGACGACGGCCCCGCGGTGAGCTCGACCAGCTTGTCCTTCAGCGCGAGCAGCTCCGGGAGGTTCATCGCGTTGCGCAGCCCCATGTTGGGCGTGCGCCGGTTCTGGGAGAGCACGTTCACGTGCGAGAGCGGCGTCTGGAACTCCTCGGTGATGATCCCCTGGACGACCGAGATGTCGTTGGGCGCCTCGTCGAGGACAACGATGTCCTGGTGGGAGAGGTACTCGTCGGCGAGATCCGCCACCTTCGCGAAGTGGAGCCGCCCCATCGCCGTGCCGAGCGAGAGCGGCTGGTAGTCGATCCCGGCGTAGAGATCGCCGGTGCTGACAACGGGGATGTCGGAGGGGAGCTTCTGCGCCTCGACCGCCACGGCCTCCGACGTGGGGTGGAAGGCGAGCTTCGATCCGAAGAACGAGGCCCCCTGCACCGCCTTGAACAGGGTGGTGATCATGTCCGCAGACGCGGTGTCGTAGGGCGAGAGCTCGAGCGCCCACACGTCCGGGCCCTGGTAATGCGTCACCGCGCCGAGGACGAAGCGGCGATCCGGCGTGAAGTACTCGGTCGCGTTGAACTCGGAGAGGGGGGGGACGTACGGCAGCGCGTCGCCGGAGAGGTGCGATGACACGAAGTCGTAGTGGATCTGGTAAAGCACGCTGTTCTGGAAATACAGCGCGTCTTGATCGGCGCGATCCAGGACCACCTTGACCGAGCGCGCGCCGGGCAGGCTGGCGTCGACGGGCGCCGACGCGAGCGCCTCGAAGTCCGCTGTGCACCCCACGCGCTTCAGGAACTCCGTCGACCCGTCCTCGCTCGCGCCTTGGCAGACCTCTTCGATTGCGCCGAGATCGTCGGACGAGCCGCCGCACGCGCCCGGCAGCGCCGCTGCGAGCAGGGCGAGCGCGAGGATGGACGTGATGCGATTGCGTTGAACCATGAATCCTCCTGAGACAAGCAAGCTGATCGAGGGGGGGACGCGGCGGTACGCCTGCGTCAGGGCGTCAGGGCGAAGCAGTAGATCCCGCCGTAACCGCCGCCGGATCCGACCGTGGGCACGTCGAGCTGCGGCGGCCCCATCTCCACGAGGCTCACGCCCGGCGCGCACCCCGACTCGTCGAGGGACGACATCCAGTTGGCCATGTTGAAATCGCCGCCGGGGCCGCCGGGGCCGCCGGGGCCGGTGCCGCTGGTGCCGCCGGGGAAGCCGGGGAAGCCGGTGCCGCCGCCTTCTCCGAATCCTCCTCCGAAGTCCCTCGGCCACGAGTGTCCGACGCGCGGCCTCCCCTCGACGTTCCTGTCGCCCTCCGCGGACGTCCAGTCCTTGCACGTCGCGGTCGCGCTGTAGAGCTTGCCCTCGTCGTTGGTCCCCGTCAGGATATCGTGGTTGTCGACCTCGGGCTGGCTCGGATCGGGCTGGTGGTTGGGGACGCCGTCCTCGTTCGGCAGATCGTCGATGATCGCCTCGTCGGCCGCGCTGGGACGATCGTTGAGCAGCTCCGCCTTGTTGTTGGCGACCAGCCGGCCGAGCCGGTCGTACCAGGGCCCCTCGCCGATCCGGTCGATCGCGTCGACTTGCTTGCCGTCCTCTCCTGCAACCGCGCTCAGGAACGCGCGCCACCCCTTGCTCCCCGCGCCCGGCATGCTCTTCTCGGCGATCGCCGCGCAGATCTTGTCCGCGCCGCGGAGACCGGCGCCCGGGCCCGTCTCGCCGAAGCGGAGATCGCCCCCGAAGCCTTCCTGCGAGCCCGACAGCTCCTGCATCGCGACGAGGCTGGTCACGAAGAAGCTGAATTTCTCGGTCGTGGCGCCGCCGCCGGTGGTTGTCGTGGCGCCGCCGCCGGTGGTCGACGACGTGCTGGTCGCTCCGTTGTTCGAGACCTCCGGGTCCGAGCCGGAGCAGCCGACGACGGGCGAGAGCAGCGCGAGGGCGAGGGGCAGCAAGGAGAGGGAGCGATGTGCGATGGCCATGATCTTTGGTTCCTTATTTTCTATTAAGCTGGGCTGTTCGTCGCACCGGGGGCCGGCGAGGCTCATTGGCAGGTGAGATCGGGCTGGCAGGTCTGGCCCTCGGGGCACTGCGAGGTGTCGTTGCACGAGGTGAGCCCCGCGATCACGACCGACTGCTCGATCTGGGACGAGATGACGAGATCGATCCGGCCGTGCGAGATCGTCGTGGCGCCCACGGCCCTGCGTGTGACGATGATCGTCGGGAAGCCCGCGACGCCGAGGTCGAGCAGCTGCGTGACGAGCGACGCCGGGAGGTCGAGCGAGCCGGTGTCCTCGGCGGAGCACTCGATCATCCCCTTCGTGCCCCCGTGATGGCTGATATCGAGCTTCACGTGGACCTCCGAGATGCCGGCCTGCCCCGGCGGGGCCCAGGTGAGCTGCACGTCCTGATCGGGCTCGAGGCGGATCGTGTCGTTCAGGAGCTGCATGGGGCTCACGCCCTTCGACTCCACCGTGAAGGCGCTGAAGAAATCGCCGCTCGCCTCCAGGCGAACCGTCTGTCCCTCGTCGGCGGGCGGATAACCGAGCTTCACGCCGGCGGGCGGCTGGTAGTTGTTCGCCGTGGGTTTCATGACGAAGGACGCCTCTCCCGACTCGAGGTTCAGGCCGAGCACCGTCACGTCTCCGGCGCTGTGCGCGCCCGGGTAGGCCTGGCACGTGTCGTCCTCCACGCAGACGGCGCTCCCGCCGCAGGGCTGGTCGCAGAACGGGACGCGCGGCTTGAGGAGCCGGCAGCTCCCTTCCTCGGCCGCGAGCTCCCAGATGATCTGGGAGGGCGTGGTCCCGTCGTAGATCTTGCCGAGCACCGCGGTGGTCCCGGTCGCCTCCGGCGCGCCTTCCTGCGAGGGCGCGGCAGGCGACGAGCGCACCTGAAAGGCGCCGATGAGGCGCGTGGGGTCGCCCTCCCCGGTCGCGCCGCCCGACCCCCCGGACCCGTCGGGTTGACCGGGGGCCGGGGTGTTGTCGCCCGTCGTTGTCGAGCAGCTGGCAGACAGGAGGCTCAAGACCCCGCCGAGGGCGCAGACGCGCCACTCGCCGCGGGAAAGGAATTTTACGATTCGACGATCTTTTTGCGACATCTCGGTGGCCAGGTGGTGGCCTCGCGAGATCGCGGGTCAAAATTTTTTGCGGGCGGCGCACCGGCGCGCCGCGCCGGCGATCTCGGGATCTCGGGCCTCGCGGGCCCTCGCGCTCACCCGCCGCCGAGCTCGGACAGGCGCGCGCGCAGCCGCGGCGCGTGGACGCTCGCGCCATGGCGGGCGAGGAAGTCGGCGATGGCCGCGCGCTCGTCGGCCGTGCGCCCGAGCCGGCGCAGGCACTGGATCCGCCCGACGCGGGCCTCGGCGGCGAGGGAGCCGCCGCCGCCGGCGAGGTAGCGCTCGAAATGGCCGAGCGCCGCCGCCGTCTTGCCCTGGTGGAGCGCGAGCTGCCCGAGCGACACGAGCGCCGCCCGCGCCTCGGGGCTGGACGGGTGCTGCGCGAGCAGGTCGCGGTACGCGGCGCTCGCCTCGGCGCTCTTCCCCTGCGCGAGCCGGGACTGGGCGCGCAGGAGCAGCGCCTCGGCGCTCATCGCGGGCTCCTCCGCGCGCGGCCTGGGCGGCTGCGGCGCGCGCCCCGTGACCTCGG
>NZ_JEMA01000170.1 GCF_001589285.1 Sorangium cellulosum
CTCCGGTGTGGACCGGAGCGCGGAGGCGTCGAACCCTACGGCCTGGTCGAGCGCGCCCGCGTCGATGGCCGCCTGGACCTCGTCGGTGACGAGGTCGGCGGGGCGCGCCGGGTCGGCGAGGACGTACCGATCGACAGCGGCCACGAGCGCGGGCGCGCCCTCGAGCACGGCGTACGCGCCCGAGAGGACCAGCTTGCCAGGCGCCCGGACGATCACGGGCTCACGCTCCCGTCCGGGGGCGCGAGGTGGGCGCCGCCGCCGGGGGCGGCCGAGATGGTGCGGAGGACGCCGGGGACGGCGAGCAGCGCCTGCTCGACGGCGCCCCGCGCCTCGGGGGTCGTGAAGACCTTCACGTGCGGGCCGGCGTCGATGGTGAAGAACGCCGGCATGCCCCCGCCGCGGAGCCGCCGCACCGCGGCGATCACCTCGACGGTGGCGCCGGTCCAGTAGAGCAGGCCCGGCGAGGCGGCGATGCTCGAGGCGTGCATGCACAGGGCGCTCGCCTCGGCCGCGGCGCCGAGCGCCGCGAAGTCGCGCGCGAGGACCGCCGCGCGGACCGCCTCGAAGAGCGACGGCGCGGCCTCGACCCAGGCAGGGAAGTACGGGCTTGTCGTCGCGGTGTGCCGCATGCCGTCGCTGGAGCCGACGTCCTTCGGCCCCTCGCGCGTCACCGCGATCACGACAGCGAGCGGCCAGTGGCCCTCCGGCGCGAGCGGCGTGGCCGCGAGCGATTCGTCGCCGGGGCGCCCGGCGCGGAGCTCGACGAAGCCGCCGAAGGCGGAGCGCGCGGCCGAGACCGAGGTCTTCCGCGCGAGGTCGCTCACCAGGGCGGGCGCGGTGGGCAGGCCCGCGGCGGCGCTCGCGGCGAGCGCGAGCGCGGCGAACGCGGACGCGCTCGAGGCGAGGCCCGCGGCGGTGGGGAAGTCGTTGCGGCTGACGACGCGGGCGCGCTCGCGCCGGCCCGAGGCGGCGCGGACCCTGTCGAGGAGCCCGGCGACCCGGCGCGTCGCCTCCGCGTCGGGCGGCAGCGCGGCGCCCCCGAGGTGGAGCTCGTCGCGATCGAGCGAGGGGTCGAAGGCGACCTCCGTCGTCGTGGCCATGCCGGCGAGCGTCACCGAGAGGCTCGGGACGGCGGGCAGGTTGTGCCCGTCGGGCCGCTTGCCCCAGTACTTCGCGAGGGCGATGTTCGGATGGGCGATCGCTGTCGCCCGGCTCACGGCGCTCATGCTTGCTCCTCGGCCATCCTCGTCGTCACGCTCGTCACGCTCGTCTCGCCCGCCTTCACCCGGGTCACGAAGCCGCTGTAGCCCGCGTCGCGCCAGGCGGCGAGCACGCGGTCGGCGGCCTCGGGCGCGGCGCCGCCCTCGCCGGGCGGAGGGGGCGGCAGCAGCGCGATGACCGAGCCGCCGCCGCCGGCGCCGGTGAGCTTGGCGCCGAGCGCGCCGGCCTCGCGCGCGAGCCTGCACAGGGCCTCGATCGCCTCGGTCGAGACGAACATCCCGGCGAGCAGCATCTGGTTGAGGTCCATCAGCCGGCCGAGCCCGATCGCGTCGCCGGCCTCGATGGCGAGGGCCGCGTTCTCGACGAGCGCGGCGATGCCGGCGATCGAGCCCTCGGCCAGCGCGGGCTTGCGCTCGAAGAGCTTCGCCACGAGGTCGACCATGCTGCGCGTGGACGACGGCGCGCCCGTCGCGCCCACGCAGAGCCAGAGGTCGTCGCGCGGGACGATCGGGGTCGCGCCGTGCGCCCGGGTGAAGCGGAAGCACCCGCCGCGGGCCGCCGCCGTCGTGTCGACGCCCGACGGGTTGCCGTGGAACACCCGCTCCCAGGCGGTCGCGGCGGCCAGCACGGGGGACGCTGGATCGAGCGCGGTCTCCGCGGGCGGCCCGGCCGCCGCGGGCGAGGCGGCCGCTCCCGCAACCACGGTCGCCACGGAGGTCTCGCGCGCGAGCGCGTCGACAGCCCGGGCGATCGCGACCCCGAGCGCCGCCGAGCTGCCCAGGCCTCCGCCGGGCGGCAGCTCGCTCTCGGCGGCCACGCGCACAGGGCCGGCGCCGGGGAGCGCCTCGAGGAGCGCCGCGAACGCCTGCGCTACCTCGCCCTCGGCCGGCGCCGCGCCGCGCTCGCCCCCGCCCAGCCAGAGCTCGCTCGCGCCGGACGACAGCGTCGCCCGCGCCCGGGCGCCGCGCTCGATGCCGGCGGCGAGCGCCGGGGCGCCGTACACGACGGCGTGCTCGCCGAGCAGGATGACCTTGCCGGAGGCGTGGCCGAGCGCCTCGGTCATGCGCCCGTCCACCGGAGCGCGCTCGCCGCGCCGCACAGGATCTGCCGGGCGGACGCGCTCACCGGCAGCGAGCGCCCGAGGACCTCGGCCTCGCCGCACAGGGCCGAGAGCCGCTCCTCGACGGCGCGCCGCGCGCCGCACGCCTCGAGCGCCAGGCTCGCGGCCGCGACCGCCTCGTCGCTCGCTTCCTTGCGGCCGAGCGCGCCCTCGACGGCGCGCCGCCCCGCGGCGTCGAGGCGCCCCTCGGCCGCCGCGAGCACGGCGGTGCGCTTGCCGGCGCGCAGGTCGTTGCCGACCGGCTNGGTGCGCTTGCCGGCGCGCAGGTCGTTGCCGACCGGCTTGCCTGTCGCGGCGGCGCTGCCGAAGGTGCCGAGCAGGTCGTCGCGGAGCTGGAAGGCGACGCCCACCGGCGCCGCGAACCGCTCGAGCGCCGCGACTGTCTCGGCCGGCGCGCCGGCCAGCGTGGCGCCGAGCGCGAGCGGGCCGCGCACCGTGTAGCTGCCGGTCTTGAGCGCGTGCATCTGCTCGACGTCCTCGGCCCGCCCGACCACGTCGAGGTGCTGCCCGATCACGACGTCCTCGTGCATCTTGCAGAACAGCCGCACGGCCGCGAGCGTCGTCGCCGGGGGCGCCTCGGCGCCAGCGAGCGCGCTCAGCGCGAAGCTCCAGGTGAGATCGCCGGCGAGGATCGCCGACGACGCGCCGAGGTGCGGGTCGCCGAGCACGTCGGTCAGCGCGACGTGCGCGGTGCGGTCGCCCCGCCGGACCGTGTCGCCGTCGATCCAGTCGTCCTGGATGAGCAGGTAGGTCTGGAGCAGCTCGAGCGCGACGCCGGCGTCGATGGCGGGCCCGAGCGGCGCGTCCGGCGCGACGCCCTGGTAGGCGGCGACGAGCAGCCCCGCGCGGAACCGCTTGCCGCCGCGCAGGGTCAGGCTCTTCGCCTCCAGGGCCATGGCCGCCACCTCGCGGCCGTAGCGCTCCACGTCGCTCACCTTGTCGCGCCAGCGCCGCTCGAGCGCCTCCTCGACGCGGGGGCGGATCGAGGCGAGGAAGTCGAGGAACAGCCGCGCGCCGGGGTCCGCCGTCCCCTCGAGCGTCCGATCGCCGGCCCGGGGTGCGCCCTCTCCATCCTTCGTGTGCGCTGTCATGGAATGCGCGGCAGCCTAGGAGCCGGACGCGAGCCGGTCAATCTGC
>NZ_JEMA01000171.1 GCF_001589285.1 Sorangium cellulosum
GGGCGCCGGCGACGCCGCCGAGCCGTTCATAGCTGTCCCGCGTGACCAGCCGGCGCTTGCGATCCCGCGCGTCCCAGAGCTTGCCGGCCGTGAATTGCAAGAGCGGCAGCGGGCTCCGCGTGCTCTCGAGCGCGCCCAGCATGTGCTCGACCATCTCCGCGGCCTCGAAGCGATACCCGGCCGCCTCGATCGGCCGCGTCAGGGCCTCGCGCAGGTCGTCGCGGCCCATCGGCGGCAAGAGCCAGAGCCCGCCTGTCACGTCGCGGATGAACCCCCGGTCGTCGGCCATGCGCTCGAGGAAGTCGGAGCGGACGGCGAGCAGGACGCGCAGGGGGGATGACGCGTCGTCGGCCGCGCCCTCCAGGCAGGCGACGAAGGCGGCCCGCTCCTCGGGGGCGTCGCCGAGCGTGTAGAGCTCCTCGAACTGGTCGACGAAGAGCAGGATACGGCGACCCGCCCCCTCACGCCGACAGCGCGCGCGCAGCCGGGCGCCCAGATAACCTGGCTGGGCGCGCAAGGTGGCGACCAGCCCGTCGTGATCGGGGAGCTCCGGTGAGCCCACCATCGCGTCGCCTGGCGCCGTCGCCCCGCTCGCGCGCTCCGCCGCGGCGACCTGCGCGAGCACATCGGCGAGGGCGTACAGCGGGCGGCGGCCCGGCCGCAGCACGAACGCCTCCCAGCGGTCCTCAGAGCCCTTCAAGGCCGGGATCACGCCCGCGCGCACGAACGACGACTTGCCCGCCCCGGAGGGGCCGACGAGCACCATGAGCTGCTGGCTGCGCAGCCGCGTCGTCATGGCGGCGATGTCTCGATCGCGGCCGAAGAAGCGCGCGGCGTCCGCCTCCTGGAACGCGAACAGGCCGGCGAAGGGGCTGTCGTCCTCGCCCAGCCGCAGCGCCCGTCGGCCGGGGGCGAGCGCCTCGAGCTCGGCGAGGAGCTCCCTGGCCGAGCCGATGCGCTCGGCCTTGCGCTTCTTGAGGCAGCGGTCGATGAGGGCGCCGAGCGCGCCCAGCTCCGGGCGCCGCTCGCTCTGGCTGGGCATGGGGAGCTCGAGGTTCACGATCTCCGGGAGCCGCGCGAGCGAGAACGGCTCCAGCGGGTGCTCCCCCGTGAGCAGCTCGACCAGGATGACGCCCACGGCCCAGAGGTCGGTGCGACCATCGACGTCCCTGCCCAGCAATTGCTCGGGCGCCATGTAGCGGGGTGTCCCGACCGCCCCGCGCCTCCGGTGCTCGCCGGCGTCTCCGGTGAGCGCCGCCGCGCCCGCGAGCGCCGGCGCGCAGCTCGCCTCGATCCGCTTGGCGAGGCCGAAATCGACCACCTTGGTGCATCCGGCGTCGTCGACGAGGATGTTCTCCGGCTTGAGATCGCGGTGCACGATCCCGAGGCCGTGCGCGCACACCAGCGCGCGAACGACAGGGATCATGGCCTCGACCACGGCGCCGGTCCCCCTCGATCCAGGACGCGCAGGGGCGGCTGACGACCCGGGCGCGCCGGGGAGCTCGCGCTGGGTCATCCACTCGCGCAGCGAGGGACCCTTGATGTACTCGAGCACGAGGTAGGGACACCCGAGGATCTCGTCGACCTCGTGGATGACGACGATGTTCTCGTGCCTGCAGCGCGCCGTGGCCCGCGCCTCGTCGAGGAAGCGCTCGATCCTGCGCCCGGTGTAGCTGAGGAGAAACTTGATCGCGACCAGGCGGCCGAGCCTCGTGTCGCGCGCCAGGTACACGACCGCCATGCCGCCCTGGCCCAGCTTGCGGATGATCTCGTAATGCTTGAGGGGGGCGCCGATGCTCACGGGCGCGGTGGCCTCGATCGGCTCCGTCGGCGATCTCGCAGCGCCGGTCCGGAGCGGCACGGCGGCCGGCGCTCGCCCGCTGAATGGCGCGCTGGATGAGGCCTCGGAGAGCGTGAGCGTGGGCTCCTCGCCGGAGATGCCGGGCGAGCTCGGGTCGTCAGGATGGGTCGTGACGCCTTGTCCCGGGGCGGTCGGGGCGGGGCGGGTGAACTCCTCTCTTCTGTTCTCGATCCCCTCGGTCCCCTCAACGCCGCTCGGCGCGTCATTCGAGATCAGGTCCTCCCGGCGGAGCCCGTCCACCTCGCAGGCGTCGAGCTCGCACAGCAGGCCGTCGGCCGTGGCGGCCCGCGCCGCGATATCCTCGATCGTCGCTCTTCGCAGGATCGCGCCGAGCGGGTGTGTGAGGAGCGGGCGAGGGATCGGGGTGGGCTCACCGCTCCCCGGCCGCGGAGCCTCGCCGCGGGGCGATGGGCCACCGCCGACCCGCCTGCCGGTGAGGCACTCGAGAAACACGAGCCCCCAGGCGTACAGGTCCGAGCGCGCCGTCGGCGGGTACCCCCGGAGCTGCTCGGGCGCCGCGTACGCCTGCCAGGTCACGAGATCGCTCGAGGTAGCGAGCGTCTCGCCCCGGCCTGCTCGCGCGGCCGCGGCGAGCGCGCCGAAGCCAAAACCGAGCACGCTCGCGCCCCGCAGCGCTCCGGCCTGCACGGCCATGACGTGGCTCGGCTGGAGGTTTCCGTGGATCATGCCGTGCCGGTGCGCGAAGGCCAGCGCGTCGAGGACCTGCAGCATCAGGCTCCGCGCCTGCTGCGGCTCGAGCGCGCCCTGCTCCGTGAGCAGCTCGGACAGGCTCTGCCCGGACACGAGCCCGAAGACGGCGTAGAGCTGTCCGTCATCGGTCTGCCCGACATCGATGGGCCGGACGATGCCGGGATGCTGGAGCCGCGCGAAGCCGCGCATCTGCCGCAGGAAGCGCGCGCCGCGCACGCGCGCCAGGTCCGCGGGAGCTCCGTCCCGGTCCAGGCGGGTGACCTCGAGGACGATCGGTTGCCCCGTGGCGAGTTGCCGCCCCTGGTAGGCGAACACCAGGCCACCTTCCCGGAGCATGGAGAGGACCTCGTAACGGCTCTGGAACACCATTCCTGGAGCGAGGATCTCCTGGTTCATCACAGCCCCTCAGGTCGCCGCCGCCTCGCGCGGCAGCCTCGGTCGATCGAGCCGTCGCCGCTGTCGACGCGGCGGCCGTCACGGAGCCCGCCCCACGCCTGCGCCGGGGGAGCCCGACAAGGTGGCCGGCCCGATGCTCGGACAGCCAGCCTCGCAGCCCGTTGCTTGCTCATATAGCGGCGTCTCGGCCACTCGTCCGCCCCGCCCGGTGTCTTCGACGGCGGGCCGGGAGCGGCGAGGATCTGCTGTATCGGCATGACCCCGCTCGGCCTCGCCGCGGGGAGGTCGCGACCTGGCGGAGCGGCCTTGCGAGGGGGGTGGGCCAGGTCGAGATCGAGCGGGGCGGCCTCGGAGGGGGTCGCGGGGAGGTCGCGACCTGGCGGAGCGGCCTCGCGAGGGGGGACAGGTCGATCTGAAACCGACCCGGGCGGCCTCGGAGGGGGCGCGGGGAGGTCGCGACCTGGCGGAGCGGCCTCGCGAGGGGGGACAGGTCGATCTGAAACCGACCCGGGCGGCCTCGGAGGGGGCGTGGGGAGGTCGCGACCTGGCGGAGCGGCCTCGCGAGGGGGGACAGGTCGATCTGAAACCGACCCGGGCGGCCTCGGAGGGGGCGCGGGGAGGTCGCGACCTGGCGGAGCGGCCTCGCGAGGGGGGACAGGTCGATCTGAAACCGACCCGGGCGGCCTCGGAGGGGGCGTGGGGAGGTCGCGACCTGGCGGAGCGGCCTCCGAGGGCTCCTGGTCGCGTTCGCTCGAGACGCCACGGTGATGCCCCGCCGCGCTCGCCAGCGTCGCGGCACTGGCGGCTGCGGAGCTGGACCGATGATGCCGAACGCCGCGGTCGCGCGCGGGCTTGCTGGATCGGCGTGCCAGAGCGTCGCGGCGTCGAGGTCGCCGTCGTCGCACGCCTCGCCGGGGTCGAGCGCGCCGTCACCCTTCAGCTCACCGCTGCTCCCGGGACGCTGCGCGGGCCGCCTCGACGCGGCGCTGGCAGTCTGCCAGGCCGCTCTGGGCGGTGGCCTTGGAGTTGCGAAGGAGCTCCATCCTCCGCGCGACGGGCATGCAGTAGGTTGTCGCGGTCCACAGCTTCGGGTCGCCGGGGTCCCGGAGCGGCTCGAGATCGGTCCACACCCGCGCGAGCTCGTCGTCGGACGCTGTGACGATGCGCTTGCCATCCGGGCTGAACGCGGCCGAGTTGACCGCGGCGTCGGAGGCCAGGAGGACCGCGGGCTCGCCCGTGCCGTCGGCGTTCCACACCCGCGTGGTCATGTCACGAGACGCGGTGACGACGCGCTTGCCATCCGGGCTGAACGCCGCCGAGTTGACCCAGTTCTCGTGACCGCGAAGGATGATGGGCGTGCCGGTGCCGTCGGCGTTCCAGACCCGCGCGGTCCCGTCCCAGGACGCCGTGACGATGCGCTTGCCATCCGGGCTGAACGCCGCCGAGGTGACCCAGCTCTCGTGACCGCGGAGGGGGATGGGCGTGCCGGTGCCGTCGGCGTTCCACACCAGCGCGGTCCTGTCACCAGACGCGGTGACGATGCGCCTGCCATCGGGGCTGAAGGCCGCTGAAGACACCCCTTCCTTGTGGCCGCGAAGGAGGATGGGCGTACCGGTGCCGTCGGCGTTCCAGACCCGCGCGGTCCCATCCACGGACGCGGTGACGATGCGCTTGCCATCCGGGCTGAACGCCGCCGAGTAGACAGCATCCCTGTGGCCGCGAAGGAGGGTGGGCGCGCCGGTGCCGTCGGCGTTCCAGACCCGCGCTGCCTTGTCGTAGGACGCGGTGACGATGCGCTTGCCGTCGGGGCTGAACGCCGCCGAACAGACAGCATCCCCGTGGCCGCGAAGGAGGGTGGGCGCGCCGGTGCCGTCGGTGTTCCAGACCCGCGCTGTCTTGTCGTAGGACGCGGTGACGATGCGCTTGCCGTCGGGGCTGAACGCCGCCGAACAGACCCGATCCGCGTGGCCGCGGAGGATCCTGAACTCGTTCATTCCGTCGACGCTCCAGACCCGCGCGGTCCTGTCGGACGCGGTGACGACGTGCTTGCCGTCGGGGCTGAACGCCGCTGAGCTGATCGAGACATCATGACCGCGAAGGACGATGGGCGTGCCCTTGCCGCTGGCGTCCCAGACCCGCGCGGTCCCGTCGTGGGACGCGGTGACGACGCGATCGCCATCGGGGCTGAACGCCGCCGAGTAGATTGCCTTCTTGTGGCCGCGAAGGACGATGGGCGTGCCCGTGCCGTCGGCGTTCCAGACGCGCGCGGTCCTGTCCTTGGACGCGGTGACGATGCGCTTGCCGTCAGGGCTGAAGGCCGCCGAATAGAGCTTGTCCTTGTGGCCTCGAAGGAGGATGGGCGCGCCCGAGCCATCGGCGTTCCAGACGCGCGCGATCTTGTCGCTCGACGCGGTGACGATGCGCTTGCCGTCACGGCTGAACGCCGTCGAGTGGATCACGCCCACCTTCCTGCCGAGGAGCATGGACTCGCCGGTGCCGTCGGCGCTCCAGACCCGCACCGTCCCGTCATAGGACCCGGAGACAACGCGCTTGCCGTCGGGGCTGAAGGCCGCCGAGGTGACTCCATCCTTGTGCCCGCGGAGCACAACGGGCTCGCCGGTGCCGTCGGCGTTCCAGATGCGCACGGTCTTGTCGTTGGACGCGGTGACGATGCGCTTGCCGTCACGGCTGAACGCCGCCGAGGAGACCCGATCCTCGTGACCGCGAAGGACCACCGGCTCGCCCGTGCCGTCGGCGTTCCACACCCGCACGACCTCGTCCGCGCAGGCCGTGACGATGCGCGTCCCGTCAGGGCTGTAGCTCGCGTACAGGACGAGATCCGGATGGTTGAGCACCGCGCGAGCAACGAAGCTGTTCAGCGCCCTCCGCGCGAGGTCGTCCCACCCGCGCAGCACGTCGGGCGGCTCGAGCTCGCGCAAGATCGCCAGCGCCGTCGTTGGATCGGCCCGGAGCCCGCGCGCCGCGGCCGCGGCCATCCGGGTCGCGTTGCGCGCCTGCCGGGCTTCGTCCTGCGCGCGCGCCGCTTCCTGACTGGCGCGCGCGGCTTCCCAGTTGGCGCGCGTCTTTTCCTGATGGGCCTTCATCGCGAGCAGCAGCACGGCGGCCGCGACCGCGCTGATCGCGACGAGCACGGCCGTCCCGAACCGCTGGCGCAGGCGCA
>NZ_JEMA01000172.1 GCF_001589285.1 Sorangium cellulosum
CGCACGCGCGCGACGACGGCCTGGCGGCGCTCGCGCGCGTCGTCCACCGCGACCTCTCGATGGACGGCGCCGGGGTCGCGCTGCTGCGCGGCGCGCTCGACGGCGCCGTCGCCGCGTTCGTCGAGACCGGGCCGCGCGAGGCGCACGGCCGCGCGCTCGAGGCGTACGCCCTGGCGGCCGAGGTCGTGGGGGCGCTCGAGGAGATCGAGCTCAGCGATCTCGACGACGGGCAGAGCACCGCGGCGCGCAGGGCCGCGGTGGGGCTCGTGCGCGAGCTCGATGCGGAGCTGCTCGGCTCCGGCCTGCTGAAGAGCCTGCTGCTCCTGAGCCGCCGGCCGAGCGAGGACGCGACCGGGGTCGCCTCGCTGGACGATCTCGACGAGCGGCTCGCCCGCTGGCTGCTCCGCGCCGAGGGCCCCGCCGCGCGCGCGAGGGCCTCGCCGCCCCTGCACGTGACCGTGCACCAGCGCAACCTGCGCGCGCTCATCCACCTGATCGACGGCGAGAGCACCGATTTCGGCGGCGAGCCCGAGCTCAAGGCGCGCGTCCTCGCGCGCTGGACGGGGGCGATCGGCGTGCTGCTCGACCGGCTGCGCGCCGACCGCGGCTCGTCGCTCCGCCGCGCCATCGCCGCGTCGGTCGCCCGCGGCCTCGACGCGCTCGTGCGCGAGGGGGCCGCCGACGCGGCCGACATCTTCCTGCACGCGGCGATGCGCGGCGGCGACCCCGACGACCTGGAGGTGCTCGGGGAGGCCAGCATGCACCCGGACGTCGCCCAGCTCCTGCGCGCCTACGCGCGGTTCGCGCGCGGGGGGCGCGAGGGCGGCGCGCGCGGGGGGCGCGCGCCCGACAGCGACGCCGCGGTGTCGGTCCGGTCGACGCGGCAGGGGTCGCTCGACGCGGAGCTCGCCGAGGCCGAGCGCGCGCGCGCGGCGCTCGAGCGCATCGCCGCCCTCGACGCGCTCGTCACGGCGTTGCCCGCGGGCGCCTCGCAGCGCACGGAGATCGTTCGCGGCGCGCTCGCCCGCCTCGCGCGCGCGCTCGGGGCGGTGAACACGGCCGGCGCGCTCAGCGCGCTGACAGGGGCGGGCGACGGGGACGCGGACGCCTCGCCGCTCAGCGCCCTGGAGGACGCCCTGGCGCGGCTCGCGCAGCTCACGGCCGGCGCTCGCCGGCGCTGCGGGGAGCACCCCGCCTCCGCGCCCGCCGGCGCGACCGAGCCGCTGCGCCTGGCGATCGAGGTCGCGCTGCAGGAGGAGGAAGAGGGCGTCGAGATGGGCGTCGCCGCGCCGGTCGAGGCGCTCGTCTCGGCCGCGCGCGCGAGCATCCCGGGCGCGCTCGCGGATGTGGTCGCCCTCGTCGTGCCGCGCATCATGCGGCTTCCGGTCCGGCGCCCGAGCGCGCCGGGCAGCGTCACGCTGCCCGAGCAGCCGCTGCCCGCGTGGTTGCCGAACCGGCGCACGCTCGGCGGCTTCTACGTGCACCGCCAGCTCGGAGGCGGCTCGCTGGGGACGGTGTTCGTCGTCACCCGCACCGAGGAGCGGCACGATCCGTCGGCCGAGCGCTTTGCGCTCAAGGTGCCGGAGTACGATCACACGGCGGCGCGGAGCGTCTCGGAGGCCGACTTCCTCCGGCTGTTCCGGGAGGAGGCGGGCGCGCTCCTCTCGCTGCCCGATCACCCGAACCTCGCCGGCTTCGTCACGTTCGACGCGGGGGCCCGCCCCAAGCCGATCCTCGTGATGGAGCTCATCGAGGGCATCCGCTGCGACAAGCTGCTCGACGCGCGCGGCCTCACCTCGCGCAGCGCCGTGGCGCTGCTCGACGGGATCCTCGCCGGGCTCGAGGCGATGCACGCTGTCGGCGTCGGGCACCTCGACATCAAGCCGACCAACGTGATCCTGCGGGGCGGGCGCGAGCCCGTGCTCGTCGACTTCGGCCTGGCGGGCCGCCACATCCGCCCGGGCTGCGCCACCGGCTGCTACGGCGCCCCGGAGATCTGGGGGGTCGTTCCACCCGGGGTCACCCCGACCCCGCTCACGGCCGACGTCTACAGCTTCGGCTGCCTCGCCTACGAGCTCCTCACCGGGAGGACGCTGTTCGACGGGCCCACCGAGGTCGCGCTCATCACAGCGCACGTCACGCACGACGGGCTGCCCGCGCCGGTCAAGCGCCTGGCCGATGATGCCCGGACCGCCGATATCGGGGCGTTCTTGTATGCCTGCCTACGACACAACCCGCGGGACCGGGCGACTGCTTCCTCGTTGCGGGAGATGCTCCTCCGCATCACCGGTCAGCTCGCCGACCTGAGGTGGCCGCTCGACGACGGGCGGGCTGCGAGGCACGGCGTCGCTGGATCCCGCAAGAGCCATACGGGAAATTCCTGACTCACTTTTCCTCAGAAATCCGGCGGTCCAAAGAGGGATTTAGGCAGTAGGCTTCTTCTTGGCGGCGCGTTCGGGGGGGCCGCGTAAATCAGGCCGCCATGGCCCCCGGGTCAGCGCTGCTCGATTCCCATCGACGTACCGGCGCATCCCGGCGGCCAACCTATCTCGATCGCGCCGGAGCGCTGGAGTCGCGTCGGTCGATGTTCTAAGGGCGGCGTGTTGATCCCGGCCCTGGAACCGCCTCGCGATGAAGCCGACCTCCGCTGCCGCGCGGCCGCGCTGACGGGCATGACGCTCTCTGAGCTGGCGCGCGCGCTCCAGCGCGCGGTGCCGCGCGGCGGCGTTCGCACGAAGGGAGCGGCCGGCGCGCTCGTGGAGCGCGCGCTCGGCGCGACCGCCGGCTCGACGTCCAGGCCCGATTTCCCCCACCTCGGGATCGAGCTCAAGACGATCCCCGTGGACGCGGCCGGCGCGCCGCAGGAATCGACGTTCGTCTGCTCGATCTCGCTGTCGGACGCCGATCGCGCGGAGTGGGAGACGTCGCGCGCTCGCGCGAAGCTCGCCCACGTGCTCTGGATCCCGATCATCGCCGCGCCGGGCCAGCCGAGCGAGGAGCGACGGCTCGGCGCCCCGCGGCTCTGGCGGCCCACGGAGGCGCAGGAGGGCGTCCTGCGCGCCGATTTCGAGGACCTGATGGGGCTCATCGGCATCGGCGCCATCGAGGCGCTCACCGCGCGCGCAGGGCGCTGGCTACAGGTGCGGCCGAAGGCCGCGACCGGGCGCTCGCGGACGCTCGCGTTCGGGCGCGACGGGGAGATCATCGCGGCGCTGCCGCGCGGCTTCTACCTGCGCTCCAGCTTCACCGGCGCCATCCTGGGCGATCCGGCCGCGATGCCGGCGTGATCGGGCCGCGGACGCGCGGGCTCGCCGCGCGTCACTTGCAGGGGACGACCTTCTTGGTGCCGTCCGGCATCGTCGCGGTGCACGTCTCCATCGAGAGATCGCTGTTCACGGTCACCGCCGGCGCGACGGTGCGCGGCGGCTCCGGATCGTCAGCGGGAGCCGCTCCTGTGCCCCCTGCCTGGCGTCCGCGCCCTCGCCCGCCGCCCCGCGACGGTTTGCCGGGTCCCGCGTCCGGCGCTGTCGTGGCTGCCGCGGCCGCTCCGGTGCCGCCGTCCGCCGCTGCCTCGCTCGAGCTGACGCCCGCGTCCGCCACCCCGGCGTCCGCTGCGCCCGCGCTCGTCGCGGCGGCGCCCGCGTTCTCGGCGTCGCCTGCGGGGATGACGTTCGGCGCCGCGGCCGGCATGGCCGGCGCCTGCGACGGCGGCGCGGGCTCGACGGACGCCGCCGTCTCGCTCGGCGAAGGCACCGCCGGGTTGGTCGTCACGTCGCTGCCCCCCAGGGCGAACCGGCTGCGCTGGAACTGGAGCGCCCCCCACGCGCCCACGACGACCGCGACGGCGCCGACGGCCACGTAGAGCAGCGTGCGCCGCCGGCGCGGGGCCTCGTCGTCCGACGGCGGCGTGGAGCTTGCGGTGCGCGCGCCCTTGTCGGTCACCGACGGGCCGCCGCTGCTCGTGCGCGACGCGCGGGACAGGGTCCTCGTCATGGCCGCGCGCGAGGCGGGCGGCGGCAGGTCGAGCTCCGCGGCGTGCAGGCGGAGGATCCCCGCGATGGTCGTGCGCGTGCCCGGCGCGGCGTACGGCGCGAGCGCCTGCACGAACTCCGCGATCGACTGGTAACGATCCTCGGGCTCGCGCGCGATCGACCTCTCGATCACCTCGACGAGGCCCTCGGGCACCTCGGGGCGGAGGTCCTGGAGCGGCTCGGGCGGCGACGTGTAGATCTTCGCGCACAGCTCCGGGAAGCTGTCGGCCACGTACGGCGGCCTGCCACCGATGATCTCGAAGAGGCATACGCCGAGCGCGTAGATGTCCGTGCGGGGATCGACGCTCTTCGACGAGCGCATCTGCTCCGGGGACATGTACAGCGCCGAGCCGAGGATCGTTGTCGTCTGCGTGAGCGAGACGTTGCCCGTGTCGCCGGTCAGGATCTTCGAGACGCCGAAGTCGAGCACCTTGATGAGCGGCGCGCCGTCGGGGCGCTTCGTCAGGAACAGGTTCGCCGGCTTCAGATCGCGGTGGACGATCCCGAGCGCGTGCGCCTCCGCGAGCGCCTCGCACGCCTGGACGATGTGATCGATGCACTCGCCGATCGCCAGCGTGCCCGCCTCGGCGGCGTGGCACGCGAGGTCCTCGCCGTCGAGCAGCTCCATGACCATGTACGGCTCGCCGCTGTCCAGCGCGGCGACGTCGAGCACGCGGACGACGTGGTGCGTCTGCAGCTTGGCGACCGTGCGCGCCTCGCGCATGAACCGCTCCGCCGCCTCGGTGTACGACATGAACTCTGGCAGCAGGAACTTGATCGCGACGCGCGTATCGAGATCGAGGTGCAGCGCCTCCACCACGAGGCCCATGCCGCCACGGCCGATCGTGCGCTCGACGCGGTACTTGCGCGCAATGACGGTGCCAGGCGCGATCGTGTAGACGTTGTCGGCCTTGGGTTCCCCCGCGCCGAGCGGAAACGCAGCCGTCTCCGGGCCGACCGGGTCGTCTCCGTCGGTCGAGTCCGGCTCTCCAGAGGAGCGCGCCATCGAGCTAAGGTATACACGTCGCGCTCCGGCGAAGCGATTCCCCTCACGTCGCAGGAATGCAAAGGGCTGCGAAAAACCTCCGCGCAGGTGGGACGAGCGCGCGGGAGATGCGCAAGCGGGCGCGGCTTGAAGCCGTCCTGCGCTCATGGCACACCGCGAGAGGAGCCTCCGCCCTCGGAGCGCCTCCGTGGTCTGCTGGAGCCGACGTCGCTGGCGCGCTGCTGCTCAGAACCGGCCCCGCGCCCGTGTCCGCGCGATGCCGGCGGACAGCGAGCTCAGCGGGTGCGCGCCGGCGGGGTCCTGGAGCGGCGCATGTTCGCCGTCGATGAGGTCCGGTGCGGCCCCTCGGTGCCGTGCGCCGGCGTCTGTCGCGTCGCCTTGAGGTTGCCGAGGTCGGCCTCGATCTCGACGCCGAGCGCGCGACAGCGCCGGATGAGCCGCTCCAGATCCACGCCCGCCTCGATCAGCAGGCCCGAGGGGGGCGATGGATCGACGAACATCTCGGCGGCCGGCCTGCGGCTGCGGAGCAGCTCGCGGATCTCGGGGTCCTCGATCCAGAGGAAGCCGGAGGCGCCGACGAAGCTCGCCTTGCCGATCACCACGCTCGCCTGGATGAGCATGCGCGAGATCGTGTCCGGCAGCGGCGCGACCGCCTCGATGCGCGCCCGCAGGGCGTCGCTGTCGAGGCCCACCGACAGCGCGCGCGCGATCGAGGGCGGCGTGAGCAGAAGATCGACCTGGTCGCCGACGCGGCCGATCTCGGCGAACGCCGAGAGCCCGAGCACGGCCGAGACCCTGGCGCCGGTGCCGACGCGCAGCGCGTGGGCCTCCACGAACTTGCTCTTGCTGTTGTCCGAGCTCGGCGCAGCGCCCGCGAGGAGCGCCCGCCCGCGCGGCGTCAGCCGGAGCGCGAGCTCCGCGCTGGCCGCGTCCTCGGCACCACCGAGATCGATGATGCCGAGCGCGGGCAGCGACTCCAGCGCGATCCGTCGCGTGATCTCCGGGATCTCCGGCGCCTCGACCGAGGCGCGCTCGGCCCAGCGACGGACCAGCCGCTCGACCCCGGCGATCCGCTCGTCGGCGGCGAGGTAGCCCTGCAGCGACTGCCAGGGCACCCAGCGGCCCTCGCCGAGGTCGTGCAGCGCGTCGAGCACCATCTCGCGGAGCGCGCTGATCGGGCTCGCGTCGCGGTTGTCCGACGCGACCCGGAGCACCTCCCGCTCGGCGCGCGCCTCGTCCCACGCGCCGCCGCGGCGCCACGTCGTGAACAGGAGCGGCGTCAGCTCCTGCACCTGGAGCGAGCCAGGCGGCGTGGCCGGCGATGCGGCCGACGCGTCCCAGAGCCCGACAGCGCGCGACAGCGCGGCGACGAGCGCGACGCTCTCGACGTCCCGCCCGAAGCGCTGCGCGAGCCGGACGAGCAGCGACCGCGGCGTCCCGACGCCGGGGCGCACGTCGCTGCCTGGCTCGCGCACGCAGTACCCGAGCGCCAGCGCGAGCATCCCGGGATCCGAGGCGAAGCGAGCGCGCCGCGGCGCGTGGTCCTCCTCGAGGACGAACGAGCGGATCTGCTCCCGCCGCTTCTCGCGCATCCGGCGGCGATCCGCGCCGACGATGGCGGCCACCTCGGTGGGCACGACGTGCCGGTTCGGGTGGATCGGAATGAGAAAGGCGCGGCGCTCGAGCGCGAAGCCCGCCCCGCGGCGGCTCGCCGTCACCCCGCTCGCGCTGCGGAGGCGCATCGGCTCCCGCTCGAGATCGAGCAGCTCCTGCGTGTCGACCTCGCCGCCGACGGACTCGATCGCCTCGAGAAGGCGGCGCTCGACGGGCGCGAGGCGGTCGATCTCCTCGCGCAGCCGCTCCGGATCGCTCAGCGTCTCCCACGCGACCTCGAGGGACAGCGCGATGGGCGGCGTGGCGGGGCGGCCGAGGTAGTGCGTCGCGATCGCGCTCATCGTCTCGAAGGGCGCCTGCGCCAGCAGCGCCCGGATCGCCCGGGGGTCCTCGCTCTCCCAGCTCTTGAGCTGGACGAGGAACGCCGCCGGGAGCACGAGCTCGATGCCCTCGTCGGTCTTGCGCGCGTAGACGACGCCGCGGGCGATGAGCGGCTCGAGCCCGGCCGGGAGCGAGGGGACGACGAGCACGCCCCCCGCCTCGGCGATGCGGTGGAGCAGCTCGCGGCTGGCGGTCGGGAGCCGCGACGGGTCGCGCACGTCGGGGAGGCCGACCAGCGCGCGCGCCGCCTGAGACGGCGCGTCGATGCGCTTCGCGGCGTCGATGCGGATCCCCATCCGCGTGATGAGGCCCTTGAGCTCCGACTCTGGAAGCGCACGGAGGATGGCGTCGAGCCGCCTCGGCGACTCGTCGAGCTCAGCCTCGTCACTGCTCGCCATGCCTCCCGATTCGCGCGTCACCCGACCTAGCTCCTCATCTGCAGGATGTCCCCGCCCCGACTGTCGTCCGTTGGTCGTGGTCATGTTCTCGACCTATCTCCGGGATATCCAATGACCCACGTTAACCAGCGGAATAGCCAGCCTCCTAACGTACACCAGGATGCTCGTCCAGCTTCAAGAAATCGAGCACTTTCCTTCCCCGTTCTCATTTTCGTCTGCTTCGTCCGCGCCGGGGTCGCGCGCCGTCGTGCGCCACGCGCCGCGCGTGTCGTTGCGTGTCCTCGCGCATCTCGCCGTTGCGCGCACCTGAGCCATCTCGACGTCTCGTGTCACGCCCCCCGGCACACGCCCCGTCGACCACGTATACGCTCGTACGCGCTCACCAGGCGCCCGCGCGGCTCGCGTGCGTCGGCACGCTCGCGGTGCTGCGGTGCGCGACGCGCGCCGTGACACATTCCGCGCTGCTCATCGTGTTCATCGCGGCGCCGTTCGTCTTCACCTTCAGTATTACGTTCATCGTCGCGCTCGTCTTCACGTTCAGCGTCACGTCGTTGCTCTTGGCGTTCGACGTTTGTCACGCGACGTCCATCCGCAGGAACCCGCGCCGGCGCTCCGGTCCCTTCCCGCGGCGGGACGCCCGTCGCGCACCTCGATCGGGGCGGCTCGGCGCCGCGCGCTTGGCGTCCTCGCGGGAGGCGACGACCGGGTCGCCGGACCGCTCACGAGGGCGCTCCGCGACAGGCGCCCTTGCCTTCCCGTGCGCTCGCGTGGGAACGTCGCACACCTCCCTGATTTCCCGCCCCTGTCGAGGCGCATCATGCCGTGCTCCACGCCGCACGCCCGAAGCTCCGCACCGCACGCCCGAAGCGACCAGCCCCCCACTCGTCGCGCACGCGCGCGGTTCGACATCATCAGGCAACTCCCGAGTGACCCGGCGCCCCCTGCGCCCATGCGGTCGCGTGGAGACCCATCTTGATCCTGCGCGACCCGGTACACGGCCTCATCGAGTTCGAGAGCGGCGAGGCGGCCATCGTTCCGCGCCTGCTCGGCGCCCGCGAGGTGCAGCGGCTGCGGCGCATCCGTCAGCTCGGGCTGACGTCGCTCGCCTTCCCGGGCGCCGAGCACACCCGCTTCGCGCACGCGCTCGGCGCCGCCCATGTGATGCGCCTCCTGATCGCGAGGCTCCGTCAGATCGATCGCGACCTCCCGTTCTGGCAAAGGGTCACCAGCGACCGCGCGCGCGACGCGATCGCCGCAGCGTTCTTGCACGATCTCGGCCACGGCCCGCTCTCGCACCTCTTCGAGGAAGCGATGCCGGGCGCGCTCCACCATGAACGATGGACCGAGCGCATCCTGCTCGACCCGTCCTCGGACGTGCACCAGGTGCTCGTGCGCCAGGATCCCTACCTGCCGCAGCGGGTCGCCGACCTCATCGGCGGTCGACACGAGCTGCCTTACCTCGCCAAGGCCGTGAGCGGGACCTTCGACGTCGACAGGTGCGACTACCTGCTGCGCGACGCGCACGCGACCGGCGTCCGCTACGGCGAGTACGACCTGCCGTGGCTCCTGCGCAGCCTCAGGTTCAGCGACGTCCAGGTGGAGATGCCCGGCGGCGGCGCCGCGTCCGCCCCGCCTGCTCCGTCGCTCGCCATCGACGGGACCAAGGGGATGAGCGCTATCGAGTCGTTCCTGCTCGCGCGCTACTTCATGTTCCAGCAGGTCTACTTTCACAAGACGACGCGGAGCGCGGAGTGGATGATCGGCGCCATCCTCCGGCGCGTCGTCGCCCGGCTCGCCGAGGGAGACCGGATCCCCGAGGTGCCCGCCGCCATCGCCGCGATGGCGTCCGGCGATATGCCGACGTTCGGGGAATACATCGAGCTCGACGATCAGGTCCTGCTCGGGGCGATCCACGCCTGGGAGGCGGCGCCCGATCCCGTGCTCTCCGATCTCGCCCGCCGCCTGCGCGCGCGCTCGCTCTTCAAGGCGCTCGAGCTGTTCCCCGAGCCCGGCGAAGGGACCGCCGAGCGCGACGCGCGGCGCGGGGTGGCGCTGGAGACGGTGCGCGGGATCGCGCAGGCCGCGGGGCTCGACCCGGAAGTGTACGTCGGCGTCGACGTCGCCGAGGACACGCCCTACGCCGAGGACGAGTCGCTCCTCGTCGTTTACCCGAGAGGACGCCCGCGGCGCCCCGCCGAGGTGTCCTTCTTGCTGGACCGGCTGCGCAACGAGACCATGACGCGCACCCGGATCCTCTTCGCGCCCGAGCTGCGGGACGCGGTGCGGGAGGCGCTGATACGCTGATGGCAACATCGAAGAAAGCAACCCGGGGGTCGCTCGATCCGGCGCCGCGACGCCGCGCCAGCGCCACGGCGTTCGCCGGCGTCGCGGCGCTCGCGGCGCTCGCCGGAGCGTCCACGGCGCGCGCCGAGAACGACGGCGCGTACGGCCGCCTCGACGGCGATCTCGATCTGCGCCTGGGCGCCGGCGCTTCGTTCGCGGAGGGCGGACCGGCGCTCTGCGCGCGCGGCGCTGCGGTCTACCTGCACACCGCCGGGCTCTACGCGCACTACATCGACGCGCTCGGCGCCAAGGGGACGCCCGTCGCGCGCTCGCTCGCAGGCGGCGTCTTCCTCCAGCCGCTCTTCCTCGCCCGGTACGCGAGCGATCTCGAGCGCGGGCCGCCCTGGCTCGACCTCTTCCTCGACTCCGTCGCGCTCGGCGTGGGCTCGTTCTGGGAGGCACCGCCGGGCGCCGGCCTCGCCCCTGAGCCCGGGCTGGAGCTCTCGCTGTCGCTCGACGTGCCGCTCCTGGGAGACGCCACGGGCCCGTTCCTCGGCCTGCGCGGCGCGCTCCGCTGGCGCGGGCCGGAGCTCGCCGGCGGCGAGAGCGCGCGCGACGCGCAGCGGGCGCTCCTGTCGGTCACGCTGAGCTGGCACCACGTCCTCCGGGTGCACCTCGTCGACGCCGGCGATCGCTCCTATGCCCGGGGCCGCGCCCCCGTCGAGGTGGCGGGGAGGGGCGGCACGGCGGGGGCGAGGAGCCCGTGAGCGCGGCGCTCGACGGGCTGCGCGCGGCGCTGGTGGGCGCGCTCCGCGCCGGGCTCGCGGAGCTCGATCCTGCAGGGCTCGTCGAGCGCGCGATCGACGCCGAGGCGGCCACGCCGAGCGGCCGCGTGGTCGTGATCGCGGCGGGCAAGGCGGCGCTCGGCATGGCTCATGGCGCGCTCCGGAGTCGCTGGGCAGACAGGATCGCCGGGGGGCTCGCCGTCACCGTCGCGGCGGCCGCGCTCTCCGCGCGCGATCCGCACGCTGCTGGGAGTGATCCCGACGAGGCCGCGCTGCGCCCGCTGCAGGTGATGCGCGCGGCGCACCCGATCCCCGACGACCGCAGCATGGCCGCGGCCGCGACGGCGCTCGCGATCGCGGCCGCGCTCGGGCCCGACGATCTCCTGCTCGCCCTCATCTCCGGCGGTGCCTCCGCGCTGCTCTCGGCGCCGCCGCCGGGCGTGTCGCTCGCCGACAAGCAGGCCCTCGTGGCGGCGCTCCTCGAAGGAGGCGCCCCGATCCAGGACGTCAACCTCGTCCGTCGCCACCTCTCGCGGATCAAGGGCGGGCGGCTCGCGGCGGCCGCAGCTCCGGCGCGCGTGCTGACGCTGCTCATGAGCGACGTCGTGGGCGGGCTCCCGCACGACATCAGCTCAGGGCCTACGGTCCCGGACCCGACGCGCGTGGAGGAGGCGCGCGCCGCGCTCGACCGCTGGGCCCCGCAGCTCTCGCGGTTCGCGCCCGCGCTCAGCGAGTCGCTGAAGCCGGCGGACGCGCCGCTCCTGGAGACGCGGATGCTCGCGGGTCCGGAGGAGCTCGCCGAGCGCGTGGCGGCCGCCCTAGCCGCCCGGACAGGGCTCCGCGCCGTCGCCGCCGCGGCGGAGGAGGGCGACGCGCGCGCGATCGTGGAGCGTCGCCTCGCGCTCGCGCGCGCGCTCGCCCCTGGCGAAGCGGCCGTGATCCCGTGCGAGCCGACGCTCGCGCTGCCGGCCGAGCGCGGCGCCGGCGGCCGCGCGGGCTGGATCGCGCTCGCCGCCCTGCGCGACTTGCCGCCGGACGTCGTGCTCCTCTGCGCGGCCACCGACGGCGCGGACGGCAGCTCCGGCGCAGCGGGCGCGGTCGTCGCCCGCGCGGCAGCGGCCGCGATGGACGACCGCGCGATCGAGGCGGCGCTCGCGCGATTCGACGACGCCGCCGCTCACCGCGCCCTCGGCACGCGGCTCGAGATCGGGCCGACCGGTCACAACCTCACGGACGTGCACATCGTCGCGCGGGACTTCACCTGCGCCGTGGCCGCGCGCTGATCTCGCGGGGCGCGCCGATCGCCCCGCGGCCTCATTGCGGCTCGGCGCCGGTCGCGGTGGTGTCGCCCATCGCTTCGCGCACCGCGAGCGCCAGGGCGCAGCTGTTCGCCTGCCGCTGCCGCGCCTCGAGCGCGCCCCCCTCGACCGACGGCGTTCCGCCGATGAAGTTGCCGCTCGCTTCCCTGCGCACGCGCAGGATCGGCTTGCCGTCCGACAGCCGCCAGACGCCGACCCGCGCCATGTGCGGCACCGCGAGCAGCGCCTCGGTGGTCGTCGCGCCCTCGGCGGGCTCGTCGAGCACGAGGAGGTAGTACTGCGCCCGCGTGAGGAGCTCCGCCGCGAGCGGCACGTCGTCCCGCATCGTGTCCTCGAAGCTCGACTCCAGGAGCCGCAGGCGGAGCTCGCTCGAGGCGTCCTGCGCGTCGCGCACCCACTCGTCCGAGAGGACGTGCATCGTCCGGTACGCGACGCGCAGGTTGAACGGCTGCGCGGGCCGCGAGCAGCGCTCGGCCTCGTTGCAGTACTCGCCCGCAGTGCAATCCCGCGTGCGCTTGCACTCCGCGCCCGCCAGCGGGTTCGGGTTCGGCACCCGCAGGAGGCACGCGGTGAACGCGTCGCGGAGCGACTGCTGCGCGTTCTTCCGGACGGCGTCGACGCTCGTCGCCTCGTCCACCCGAAGGCGCAGGTAAATGCCCGCAAGTTCGCGGAAATTCCACGCCTTGAGCGCCTCCCGGTCCACGAGCTCGGCCCCCGCGCTCTGCGACAGATCGAGGGTCCAGCCCTCCACGCGCTCGCGCATCGGGAGCCAGCGCGGGCCGAGCTCGACGGCGACGGCGCGCTGCCGCGCCATCAGCTTCTGGCGCGCGCTCTCGATCTGCCCCTGGGACCACTTCCAGTGCAGGATCGCCGAGACCGCGAGGACGAGGGCTGTGTAACCCCAGAACTTCACCGGGGGCCAGCGCATCTTCGAGCGCGCTTCCCGCGCCTTGTAGACCGAAGGCAAGCCGCGTTCGCGGGGCGGCTGTTCAGAGGACATAGGAGAGGCTCCACGCAGGGGGCACCGGCCCGATCACGCGCGCGGAACAGCCTCCTCCACACGAGCTGCGCGGAGGGGACGGCTGCGCCGATCGCGCCGCTGGTGCCACCACGTCCGAGGGTGACCGGGGCCGCCGGGCATCGCCCAGCGCGCCCCTATCTTCTCTGCTTGATAGGTCAAGAAGCGAGGATCACTGCGACTTCGGGAGCTTGCCGACCATGAAGCTGACGTTCGGGTAACCGGCGAACGCCGCGGTCTGGAACACGCTCTTCACGACCAGCGCGGGCACGTTCTGATCGACCTGGAGGATGCACACGCCAGGGAACGGCTTGTTCGGCTGCACTTGCTTCCACAGCTCGCGCTTGTTCTTGAGCAGGTTGAAGAGCTCGTCGATCTTCTGGAGACGCCCGAGCTCCTCGATCGCGCGGGTCGACCCGGCCAGGGCGCCGTCGACGAGGATCTGGTTGCCGTTCACCGCGACCATCGGCGCGTCGATGATGTCATCGACGTTCTCCGCCTTCGGGAGCTTGACGTTCTTATCGACGGCGATCTCACCCGACGCGGAGAACGACATCAGGAGGAAGATCACGGTCACGATGAGGAAGTCGATGAAGCTCACGAGGTTGAGCCCCGCGTTCGGGCTGCGTGCGCCGTGCCCCGACACCTTGTTCCACACGAACCGGAGCGGCACCCCCTTCATCAGCCGGCGGCCCGGCTGATGGATCACGTGGGCGTGGGGGTTCTTGTGGTGCTTCGGATTGAACCTATCCATGTGCGCGCTCCTGCCTCAGCGGACCGAGAACGTCATGTTGAACACGGGGACCTGCTTGTTCCCGTCCGGCAGCCTCATCTCGCGCTTCGGCGCGTAGAGCGCGTCGAGCACCGCGACGATCTCCTTGAACGGCGTGCGGTTGTCGGTGTGGAGGATGGCCTGGTCGAGCTTCTTGTCGCTCGGGTCGCGATGGCCGCCGTGCGTCTTCCACTCCTCCTCGATCCGCTTCGCCAGCTCGGGGTAGCGGACGATCTTCGAGGACGCGTCGCCGACCTCGATCTGGGTCTTGGGGACCTTGACCTCGTTGACCACCGTCGCGCCCTGCTTCCACACGAGCCCGAACTCGCTCTCGCCGATGTGCAGGTTCAGCACCTTCTCCGGCGTCTGCGGGGTGAGCTCCTTGTTGGGGTCCGGCGGACCGGGGACCTGGGCGTCCGCGTTCATGCGCGAGTTGGTGACCCAGACCGCCGTGATCAACAGGAATGCAATCGTGACCATCAGCAGATCGATGAACGGGATCATGTTGATATCCGAGTTCGTCGCCCGCTTCTTGCCGCCGCCGTCGCCGACGTCTACGCCGCCCATATTGCCTTCCCAACGTGAGCCTGGGCTCACCTATCCAAGTTGTTGCGGGAACGCCCTGCCCGCAGCTCGCGGAGGGCCACCATGCTGGGTCTGACTTCGCCGCTCTGCTGAAGTTCCCGGGGCCCCGACGGCGCAAGCCGCCGTCCAGGGCTTCGAGGCACGGGAGCGGGCCCAGGTGGAAGCGCGCGGGAGGCGCTCGACGACCCGGGCCCGCCGAGGACCATCAGGCAGCCGCCTGGCCGACCGCAGCGACATTCACCTTCTGACGGTTCGAGACGACCAGGTTGAGGATCTGCACCGACGCCTCGTTGATGTCGTCCTCGATGTGCTGCGTCTTGCCGTTCAGCACGGCGAAGCCGATGAGGCCGATGATCGCCACGCCGAGGCCGAAGGCGGTGCAGTTCATGGCCTCGGAGATCCCGAGGGCGAGCACGCGAGCCTTCTGGCTCGGATCGACCGACTCGCCGCCGACGGAGCCGAAGGACTTGATGAGGCCCGTCACGGTCCCGAGCAGGCCGGAGAGCATCGCGAGGTTCGCGAGCAGCGCGAGGTACGAGGTGCGCGCCGAGATCTTCGGCAGCTCACGGAGAGCCGCCTCGTCCATCGCCGCCTGGACCTCCTCGTCGGGGCGGTTCACCTTGACGAGACCGGCCTGGACGATGCGGGCCAGCGGCGCGTTCGCCGCGGAGCACATCTTCACAGCCTTGGCGACATCGCCCGCCAGGATGCACTTCTGCATGGTGGCGAGGAAGACGTCCTTGTTGATGGACGAGCCGAACAGGTAGAGGGCGCGCTCGACAATGATGCCGATCGTGAGGATCGACCAGAACAGGATGGGCCACATACCCCATCCACCCTCTTTGAAAGCTTCATACGCTCCGTGCATTGCTTCTGTCCTCCAGTTCGCCTCGCGTCCCCGGGATGAGGTTTCGCGCAACTCGATCGGTTCCCTCTGTCAGACTCGTGTTGCCGAGGGCGGCAGTCTTTCACTCACACGTAAGAACGGATGAGAGGCCTATTTCGCTTGGCGGCGCTGGCCGTGGACGACGTGCTCCTGTCGCTCTCTGGCGAGATGCCCACGGGACGCTAGCCGAGCGGCGCTGACCTCTGCAAGAGTCCTGATCGTCTCTCCTGGTCCCGGCGCCCGGCGCCGTCCCAGCTCTCTCACCTGTCGTCCAAGACTGACTTCGCGTCGTCACCCCCGGGGCCCGTGATGGCTCTGGGCGCGGCTCCCCGTCACCGCAGAGCGTGCCACCTTCTGGCCGAGCACCGCCGATGCGCTCGGGGGACTCGCGCATCTTCGCGATTGAGACCCGGCGCCGTCAAGAGAGATTTGGCCACACGTGAGCGCTCTGATACGGGCAAAACTTTACAACAATCGCAGGGTTATGCGGTGCTCCGACGCGAGAAAGCGGGCGGACCCACAGCGGAGCCCGTGGCCTCCAGGAGAGGCGGCGCCGGCGTGACGCCGGTCGACACGACAGCGCACTGCGGCAGTGCGTGCAGCATTACCCGACGAGGGTGCGCTCCGGCTCGGCAGGCGAGCGGCCCCGTGGACGGCAGGGCGCGGCAGCCGGCCAGGCGGCGGCGGCCGAAGCGATTCAGGGCGTTCCGTACCCCGGCGCCTCGGGACGGTCGGCGCCGCCTCGCCGCCATGGGCGCCAGAGCGCCGCGTCGCACGCGGGTTCTGGCGCGGATCTGCGCCGATCCCGGCAACTTGCCGCCGGTCGTGGCCGCATCGCCGAGCTTGCACACGGGATCGGGCGGCAGTTATAGTCGCGGCGCCTAGAGATTGTCGGGCTTCTGACGACGCTGAGAAAGGGACTTCGAGGATGCGTCATCTGCTGATGTTGGCGGCCGAGGGTGGTGGCGAAGGTGGGATGTGGGAGGCCATCAAGCACAATCCGACCTTCCTGATCGCGAACCTGGTCGTCTCGGCGGTCGTGGTGACGATCATCATCGAGCGAACCGCGTTCCAGCTCGGGCGCTACCGCGTGAACTCGAAGGAGTTCTTCGCGCAGGTCAAGAAGCTGGTGGCCGCCGGCAACATCGACCGCGCCATCAAGCTCTGCGACGCCAGCGATTACCCGATCCTGCAGCTCGTGAAGGCGGGCCTCACCCACGCGAACAAGGGCGCCGACGAGATCGACGCCGCCCTCAGCGAGAAGCTGTCGGAGCTCAAGCCCGCCGTGGAAAAGCGCGTCGGCGCCCTCTGGTCGCTCGCGAACATCGCGACGCTGATCGGCCTCATCGGGACGGTCTCGGGCCTGATCAACACGTTCGCCTCCATCGCCGCCCAGGGCCTCTCCCAGGCCGACAAGCAGCGGATGCTCTCGAACGGCATCGCGGAGGCCATGTACAACACGGCGTTCGGCCTCGCGATCGCCGTCGTGTGTATGATCGCGCACGTCCTGCTCCACACCCGCTCCAAGAACATCCAGCACGATCTCGAGGCGACCACGGAGCGCGTCTTCAACCTGCTCACGATCAGCAGCAAGCCTGGCTACTAGCCCATGGCGGATCCGCAAGACGTCCCGCTCAGCTCGGCGCAGCGATCGAAGATCCGGCGCCTCTCGCAGCCCAAGGAGCCCGAAGCCGGGGAGGAGGCCGGCGAGCTCAACGTCGTTCCTTACCTCGACATCATCATGAACATCCTCATCTTCGTGCTCGCCAGCGTCTCGGTGACATTCGTGTCGTCGATCGACACGACGCCGCCGTCCATCGGCGGGGGCAAGGTGCGCAGCGAGCTCTCCAGCAAGGCGTTGAACCTCTCCGCGTTCATCACCAGCCAGGGGATCTCGCTGAAGACGTCGAGCGGCAACATCGCGACCGGCTGCCAGGACGTGGGCAGCGGGGTCACGGTGCTGAAGACGAACGAGAGCCATGACTTTCCCGCCCTCACGGCGTGCGCGAAGCGGCTCAAGAACGCCCGTCCCGAGTTCAAAGAGGAGACGCAGGTGACGATCACGGCGAACCCGGGCGTCGACTACAAGACCATCATCGACGTGATGGACGCGCTGAGGAGCGACGCCGGGGAGGAGCTGTTCCCGGAGGTCCACTTCGGGGTGGCCCGATGAGCGCCGCCGCGCAGCCCCCTCCGCCGAAGCCGAAGGCGAGCATCGTCCGCTACAAGGCGGCCCTGCGAAAGGCGATCCGGCGGAACCGGCGTGAGCCCGAGATCGACTTCCTGAACATCACCGCGATGCTCGACCTGATGACGATCATCCTCGTCTTCTTGCTGAAGAGCGTGGGATCGTCCGCGGCATCCATCCCGCAGTCCAAGGACCTCACCCTGCCGAAGTCGGTGATGCAGTCCGAGCCCTCGCAGGAGGGCGTGGTCGTCATCGTCTCGAAGTCGCAGATCCTCGTGGGCGAGGACCCGACCCCGATCGTCGTGCTCCCCAACCGCGAGCAGCTCGCCCAGTCCGGCGTCGACGCGAAGTACAAGCGCAGCGGGCCCAACGATCTCTACGTCGTCCCGCTCGCGAACGCCCTGTCCCATGCGCGCGAGACGGACAAGGCCATCCGCGCCGCGAAGGGGCTCGATCCGTCGTCGTCCGAGGCGATCATCGTGGCCGACGCGACCACGCCGTACCGCCTGCTGATCGAGGTCCTGTTCACCCTCGGGCAGAGCGAGTTCGGTAAGTACCACCTGATGGTGCTGAGCGGCAACAAGCAGTAGCCGCTCCCCTACCCCGCTCCCGACGGCCACTTACCGTGGCCACGCACCTCACCCCACCCCACCCCACGACCGGCGCGCCGTCGCTCGGTCGAGGCGCGCCCCTCGACGGGCGCGCCCCCTTCGCTCCCCCGCGCTGTGAGCCCCGACCTGTGCCCTGCGACCGGCGCGCTCCCCGCGCGCCGTGTCGCCAGGGCGGTCAGTCGACCGCGAACAGCTCTTCGAGATCGGCCTTGGTGAGCTTCTTGGCGCCGCCGGCGTCCTCGCTGAGGACGGAGGCGACGAGCTCGCGCTTCTTTGCCTTGAGCAGGAGGATCTTCTCCTCGATGGTGCCCGCGGCGATGAGGCGGTACGCGGTCACCACCTTGGTCTGCCCGATGCGGTGGGCGCGGTCGGTGGCCTGCTGCTCGACCGCGGGGTTCCACCACGGATCGAAGTGGATCACCGTGTCGGCCGCGGTGAGGTTCAGGCCGGTGCCGCCCGCCTTGAGGCTGATGAGGAAGACCGGCACGCTCGGATCGCTCTGGAAGCGCTCGACGCGCTCCGCCCGGTCCTTCGTGGAGCCGTCGAGGTACTCGTAGGCGACGCCATCCTCCTTCATCGCCCGCTCGATGAGCTTCAGCATCATCACGAACTGGCTGAAGACGAGCACCTTGTGCCCGCCCTCGACGGCGTTCGAGATGAGCTCGCGCACAGCGACGAGCTTGCCCGAGTCGTCGTCGCCGAACTCGCGCGGCAAGCCGAGCAGCCGCGGGTCGCAGGCCGCCTGCCGGAGCCGCGTGAGGCCGGCGAGGATCTGGAGCTGGCTCTTCGCGAGCCCGACGCGCTCCACCTCGCCGAGGACCTGCGCCCGCACCTCGCGCGCCACATGCATGTAGAGCGCCCGCTGCTCGCCGGTGAGATCGCAGATCTGGTCCATCTCGATCTTCTCCGGCAGATCCTTGGCGACCTCCTGCTTCGTGCGCCGCAGGATGAACGGGTGGATCACGGCGCGGAGCCGCTGCGCGGACTTGTAGTCGCCCGCCTCGATCGGCCGAGAGAAGCGCGCCTCGAACTTGTCGAGCGAGCCGAGAAGGCCCGGCGAGACGAAGTCGAAGATCGACCAGATCTCCGACAGCCGGTTCTCGATGGGCGTGCCCGTGAGCGCGAGCCGGCGCTTCGCGCGGAGCCGCTTGGCCGCGGCCGCCGTGGCGCTCATCGGGTTCTTGATGTGCTGCGCCTCGTCGAGGATCGCGTAGGTCAGATCGAGCTGCGCGAGGAAGTCCTCGTCGCGGCGGAGCAGCGCGTAGCTCGTGATGACCACCTCGGCGGCCTTCACCTCGTCGATCTGGTCCTTGCGGTCGGCGCCGTGCCACAGGGCGACCGAGAGCGACGGCGCGAACCGGGCGAGCTCGCGCTCCCAGTTCGTCACGACGCTCGTCGGCGCGACGATCAGCGCGCGCAGGTGCTTCTCCTCCTGCTTGACGGCGAGCAGGAGCGCGATCGTCTGGACCGTCTTGCCGAGGCCCATGTCGTCGGCGAGCACGCCGCCCGAGCCGATGTCGTGGATGAACTTGAGCCACGACAGGCCGGCCTCCTGGTAGGGACGCAGCGTCGCCTTCAGGTTCCGGGGCCGCTTGGTGCTGCCGATCTCGTCGATGTTGCTGAGCTTGTGGAAGAGCTCGCGCGCGGAGGCGGTCACGCTCGACGAGCTCGCGTGCTGGAGCAGCTCGTGCACCCGCCCGGCCTGCGCCAGCGGCAGCCGGCCGTTCTTGCCGGCGGTCGTCATCAGCTCGACCTCGCGATCGAGCATCGCGCGCACGGCGTCGGGGTCGAACGCTGCGAACGATCCGTCCTCGAGGCGGACGTAGCGCTTGCCCTCGGCGAGGCAGCGGCGCAGCTCGTCGCGATCGACGCCGACGCCCTCGCTCTCGAAGCTGAGCCTGACGTTCAGCCAGTCCATCCCCGAGGTGACCTTGGCGAACACGCCGATGGGCTTGCTGCGCACCTGCGTGTCGACGAGATCCTCGGGGACGAAGAGGTCCCAGTCATCGGGGAGCTCGGCGAGGCCCTCGGTCCAGAAGGTGAGCGCGTGATCGCCGTTCGCGATGAAGCCCTGGCCGGTCTCGTCCGGCCTGAGCCCGAGGCCGAGCAGCTTGCCCGCCGCGTCCTGCTGCGCGGCGATGTCCACGCGGATACAGCGGGCGCGCTTCATCCCTTCCTCGGGCGGCTGCACGAGCACCGGGGGCGAGATGCCGTCGGCGCGCACGGCGACCTCCGCGTCGCCGTACGCGGCGAACAGCGTGACGCGCGCCTCGATCAGCGAGCCGCCCGCGCGCATGCGGAACGTGGGCACGAGGTCGACGACCTCGGCGATCTGGTTCAGGTCGGGCAGCTCCGCGCCGACCTCGAGCGCGATCTTGGGCAGCCCCTGCATGATGATGCGGGGCAGCTCGCTCATCGGCTCGCCGATGGTCGGCGAGCGCAGCAGGCGGCGCATCGCCGCGGGCGAGACGCGCTTGTCGATGCGGCGCGCGAGCCCCTCCTGCGTGTCGATGTGCCAGCCTGGCCAGCCCTCGAACCACCCGCCCTGCAGCAGGGAGAAGCGGCGCTTGTCGTTGCCCCGCTCGAAGCTCGCCTTGACGATGATCGTGTCGCCACCGACGGTCTCGAGGTCGAAGCGCGGCCGCAGGCTGTCCTCGCCGAAGCGGAGCTGCATGAGCGCCGGCTCGAGGAGCACGCGCTGGCCCTCCAGCAGCGGGAGCAGCTCGGCCACGTCCTCGCCGCGGATATCGACGGCGGGGTGACGCGGGTTGCCGCTCTCGAAGCGGGCGAGCAGCCGGAGGGCGTCGCGATCGGGCGTCGGATAGAGCGCCTGCCAGGCGAGCGCCGCGGAGGGCAGCACAGGGACGCGCGCCTCGGCGTCGAGGACGGTGACGGTCAGCGCTCCCTGCCGCACGTGAAGGCGGAACTCCACGCGCCGGGCGCCGGTGACCCCCTCGGGCGGGAGCCACGCGCCGATGCCGGTCTGCTTGGCCGTGGCGTCGAGCACGGGGGCCGTGAGGGCGACGGCGGAGCCCGGCGGCCCGTGGCTGCCAACGACGGTGGGGACAGGCGCCGGCGGCGTGATCGCCAGCCGCCCGCGGCGGTCACGACGTCGCACGCGCTTCAGGGCGTCACCGCCGGCATGGGCGGTCTGAGGGACGAGCGCCGGGATCGGCGGCTCGCGTCGGGGCTGCGCGCCGCGAGCCTGGTCTCGGATGCTGATGAGCAGCGCCGCGACGTGCTTGCAATGCTGTCCGGCCTTCTGGAAGGCCGGGCAGGAGCACTGGGACTGGATGCCATCGGGCGAGAGCTCCACCTTGACCGGGTACGGCTCGGAGTCGGCGGCGCGGACGGTGCCGCTCGCCATCGTCTCGTTGATTGAAATGTCCTCGACGACGCGGCGACGAAAGTACTCCAGCCCGCGGAGAAAGGTGCGGGCGCCAAGGAGCCTTCGCAGGCCACGATCGCTGAGGGTGGAGAGTGCGTCGGAGATCGGAGGCGGCACGTCGTGGGCTCGGGATACAGGTGCGGCGGCAATTCGCCGGGAGGGGTCGGGTGGACGGGATCTCTGGCGGATCCCGCTGGATGAAGAACCGGCATCAGATGAAGAACGGCAAGAACACGATGGTCACGGCGGGAAGCATCTTGATGAGCACATGGATCGCGGGACCGGCCACATCCTTGAGAGGATCGCCGATCGTGTCGCCAACGACGGCGGCGCCGTAGGTGGGGTTGTCCGCCCGCGCCCCGGTCTCGTCGACAAGGTAGCGCCCGCCGTGCGCGCCGGTCGCGATGTACTGCCTCGCATTGTCCCAGATCGCCCCGGTATTCCCCAAGAAGAGCGACCCGAGGACGCCTGCGACCGTCCCGGCCATGATCAGGGCCGCGACCGAATCCGCCGCGACCAGAGGATTATCTTCCGTCCTTGCAAAGCGCAAGGCAAGTCCCACGACGACCGGCACCGCCACCGACACAAGGGCCGGGGCGATCATGTGGCGTAGCGCCGCCCGCGAGACCATCTCGACGCAGGGCTCGTGGTCGCCGACGAAGCCCGGCGGGCGGGCCCGGGCCTGGCGCCTCACCTCGTCAAGGACGCGGCGGCCTGCCTGGAGCACGTTGCGGATGCAGCGCCCGGCGAGCCAGAAGACCAGGAGGATCCCGACCAGCGCGCCGAGGTAGACCTCGGGCCGGTCGAGGCGCACGACCATGGCGGCCGTGTCGCCGGTGCTCGGCGCGCTCAACGTCAGCGCGCGCCGCCGGGACTCGTCGAGGTAGCCGGCGACGAGCAGCAGCGAGGCGAGCGCCGCGACCCCGGCCGTGTACGCCTTCGTGAGCGCCTTGGTCGTGTTGCCGACGGCATCCAGCACGAGGGTGCGGCCTCGCACGTCCGGTCGGTCGCGGGCCACCGTCAGCGCGACGATGCCGCCCGCGTTGTCCACGATGGGGCCGAACGCGTCCATGGCGAGGACATACCCGGCGGTGCCCAGCATCCCCATCGTGGCGACCGCGGTGCCGAACAGGCCTCCCCCGGCGAGGCCCGAGCGGGCGCCGAGCAGGTACGAGCCGAAGGTCGCGCCGACGACGACCAGGAGCGGGAGCACCGAGCTCTCGAGGCCGATGGCGAGCCCGCGGAGCACGGCCATCGCGGAGCCGCTGCGCGCGGCCTCGGCGAGCTCGCGGACCGGGCGATGCCGCTGCTCGGTGTAGTACTGCGTGACGTGCAGCACGCCGACACCGGCGACGATGCCGATGACGCCGCACGCGAAGAAGACGACCCAGTGGGCGCCGAGCAGCCACTTGGCGGCCCCGGCCATCCCGACGGCGTGCAGGATCGCCGTGACGTAGAGCCCGCGGACGAGGGCGTTGAAGGCGTCCTCCCGGTCGTCGGTCTTGACGACCATCACGCCGAAGAGCGTCGCGATGAGGCCGAACGCGCGGCTGACCAGCGGAAAGAGCACGACGGCGAGGGCGCTCGGGAGCCCGGCGTTGTTGCGGAAGAGCATCGCGCCGACCACCATGGCGCCCGCGTTCTCGGTGACGGTCGAGGCGAAGACGCCGGCCGCGCGCCCGGCGCAGTCCCCGACCATGTCGCCCGCCAGGTCGACGATCGTTGCCGGGTTCTGCTGGTCGTCCTCATCGAGCCCGACCTCGGCGCCGGCGAGATCCGCGCCGAGGTCGGCCGCCTTGGAGAAGGTGCCGCCGCCGAGCTGCGCCATCAGCGCGGCGAACGAGGCGCCGAGCGGGTAGCCGGCGATGACCCAGGGGATCGTCGGCGCGAGCGCGAGCGCCTCGGCCGGCTCGGCCCCGAAGCCGCCCCGGAACGCGAGCACCGCGGCGAACAGGCCGCCGAGGCCGAGGAGGCTCATGCTCACGACGAAGAGCCCCGACACGGCCCCGCCGCGGAGGGCGATCTGCAGGGCAAGATCGAGCGAGCGGCGGGCGCCGCTCGCGGCGCGCACGCTGGTGCGGAGCGCGATCCAGGTGGCGATGCGGCCCGTCGCGACCGCGCTGGCCGCCCCGACCGCGAACGAGAGCGTGAGCCAGACGCCGAGCTCCAGCGCGGGCACCGGGTTCTTCTCCCCCGCGCGCCGGAGGAGGCCGTACGCGAGAAAGATGGCGCCGCCGAGCATCGCGGAGACCGCGCCGATGACGCTGCTCTGGCGGCGAGAATACGCCTCGGCGACCCCCTGGATGAGCGCGGCCACGCGCTGCATCTCCGGCTCGACCGCGGGGCGCGCGACGACCCAGCGAGCGAGATAGGCCGCAAAGGCGAGCCCGATCAGGCCGCCGCTGAGGATGAGCGCAAGCTCCGTCATGACGGGCGGGCCGGGCGCGCACCGTGAAAGCGCTGCCTCGGCCGGTGAGGATGGTGCGGACGATGCCCGCGGGAGCGCCGCAGGAACCCGCGCTGCAGCGGCGCACGCCTTCCCTACTCCGGCCAGGAGGGCCGCGCAAGCGAAGACGACGCGCGCGGACCGGTCATTTCACGTCGTTCGCATCGCGCCCGATCGCGTGCTCCAGCCGGGTCCTCGCGACGAGCGCCCCGACGCGCGCGTTGAGCTGCTGCAGCCGCGCCGTCGTGACCTCTCTCTCCGAGTCAACGAGGTCGGTGCTCGTCGCGCGCCCGGCCCGGAACAGCTCCGACTTGACGCGCATCGACTCCTCGGCCGCCGCGAGCTGCCGCTCCGCGGTCTCGATGCTGCGCGCGGCCTTGCTCACGTCGGTGTAGGCCTGGGCGACTTCCATCCGAAGCCCGTCGCGCAGCAAGGCTTTTTGCTCCGCGACCTGCGCCGTCCGGGCGCTCGCCTCGGCGGAGGCCGCCGCGGTCGTCGCGATGTCGTTGAGGACCCACGTGGCGCGGGCGCCTGCGGTCCATGTCAGGTCGAACTCCTCCCGCTGCGGGAAGATGCGCTGGTTGGGGTTCGCGTACGTGAGGTCGGCGACCGCATCCAGGCGCGGGAAGTAGCCGGCCCGCGTGATCTGCTCGGTCTTCTTGAGCGAGTAGAGCGTCTCGTCGAGGGCGCGAATCTCGAGCCGCTTCCCGAGCGCTTCCTGCTGCAACGCGGGGAGCGACGCTGGAGGCGGCTGCGCGGCGACGCTGCCGGTCATGACGTCGATCCCCACCGTGAGCGGCCTGCCCTGCGCCGCCGCCCCCAGCGCGATCCGGATCTGCTCGTCGGCGACGAGGAGCATCGCCTCGGCCTCGGTGAGCAGCTGCTCTGCGCTCGCGACCTGCGCCTCGAGACGGAGCACGTCTGCCCGCGAGAGCAGCCCCACCTCGAACGTGCGCTGGGCGTCCACCAGGTGCGTCTTCGCCTGAGACACGGCCTCGCCACGGACCACGAGCAGCCCCTTCAGCCCAACCCAGTTGAAGAACGATATCTTCGCGTCGGCCGCGATCTTCAAGGCCTCGGCCTGCACCTCGAGCTTCTTCGCGCTCTCGGAGTGGGACGCCGCCGCGTATCCCTGGGAGATACGGAGCACGTAGTCCGAGATGGGCACCGCCAGGCTCGCCGACAGCGAATACTGGTTGAGGAACTGCGCGCCCAGGCCGAACTCCGCAAGTCGCGGGTCCTGCTCCACCTCGGACAGGCGCATGTAGCTCGCTGTCAGGGTGATGCGCGGAAAGAAGCTCACCGCAGCCTGGTCGACCCGCGCGGACGCGGCCCGGAGGTCGGCCTGCCTGGCGCGGAGCGATGCGTGCGTCTGCAGGGCAATCTTCGCGAACTCGTCCGGGGTCAACCCGCCTGGCTGCGGGGCGAGCGCGGTGACGAGCGGATCGGCCTTCGCCCCCGGCCGGGCCGCAGCGACGGGAGCCTGCGGGGGCTGCGCCTGGCCGGGGGCGGG
>NZ_JEMA01000173.1 GCF_001589285.1 Sorangium cellulosum
GCTCCGCCACGACCAGCTCCGCCGCGGGCGGCACCGGTGGTGCGGGCGGCGCGGGTGGCGCGGGTGGCGCCGCCACGAGCGGCGCGGGCGGCGCGGGCGGCGCCTGACCGCTGCGTCCACGACAGGGCCTCTTCTCACCTCGATCTCCACGGGCTGAGACGAGGCCCCCGCTCCCTCCAATCCCCTCCCGCCGGGGCCCGACACGCCGGGCGACCTCCCCACGGCCCCCCTGGCCGTGACTCCCTCTGGTCCTCGATTCACCCTCACCCGCGACGGAAGAGATCGCCGACACAGCGAGAGCACCGGAACGGTAATCCGGGCTCTTCGTTCCTCGTGCGTCACGGGCAGCGGCGACGGCGCCCGGGCTGCCGGTCCGGAGATCCGCGGCCAGGAGGCGCTCGCGCGCGGCTCCGATCACGTCAAAGCACGAGGCGCGCCGTCCCAGGCGGGGCAGTTCGCCACACGATCGCCCGGCGCGACGCGCTGGTCGCGCCGCCGCAGGCATCGAATCCGGGAGCGTTGCGCCGGCACCCTGCTTGCTCAGGCGCCGGGATGGAGGACCGCATGAACAAGCTCGCTCTCTTCACCTCGGCCGCCGTCATGGCGGTCTCGACGCTGGCCTTCGCCGGGACCGCGCAGGCCCAGGAGCGCACGCGCGACACGGTCACGATCACCGACTCCGTCCCGAACCGCGGGCTCATCTGGAGCGGCGTCGCCGTGCTCGGCACCACCTACGGTATCTCGACCGTCGTGGCGACGTTCAGCAAGGAGCCGGCGGACCGCGCGCTCTGGGTGCCGATCGCGGGGCCCTGGATCGACCTCGGGACGCGCGGCAAGTGCAGCAGCGGAGAGGACTGCAACGCCGAGACGACGAACAAGGTGCTGCTCGTCGCCGACGGGCTCGGCCAGGCCATCGGCGCGCTGCAGATCCTGAGCGGCTTCATCTTCCCGGCGAAGCGCACGGTGACCGAGGTGGGGAGCGTGCAGATCATCCCCATGGGCAAGGGGATCGCCGCCAGGACGGTGTTCTGAGGTGAGATGCGCTGCGAGCACCGGCCCCCGCCGTGGACGCGCGCTCTATCCGGCGACAGGCGGCGCCTTGGCGCGCGGCGCCAGGCCGCGGACGAGCGTCGCGAGCGTGCGCAGCACCGGGGTGTCGACCCCGGCCCGGCGCCCGCGCTCGACCACGGCGCCTTGAAGTATATCGACCTCCGTCGCGCGGCCGGCGCGCACGTCCTGGAGCATCGACGGCTCGGTGAGCGGGAACTCCGCGCGCGTGAGCGCGATCATCGCGTCCGCCGTCTCGACCGGGATCTCCGCCCCTTCCGCGCGCGCGACAGCGATCACCTCGAGCATCGCCTGCCGGGCGAGGTCCTCCATCCGCTCCACGACCGCGCCGGCGCGCTGATCGGTCAGCGCGCAGATCGCGTTGAACGGGGCGTTCCAGACCATCTTCTCCCAGAGCATGGCGCGGTGGCGCGACGACCGGCGGACCGGGATGCCCGCGCGCTCGAGCAGCGCCGCGACCGCCTCGACCCGCTGCTCCTGCCCAGGACGATACGGCGCCAGGCCGGCGCGCGTCGGCGCGAGCGTCTCGATCGCGCCAGGGCCGCTGAGCCCCGCCGACATGTACGCGATCGAGGCGATCACGCGCGCGTCGCCGACGTCCCGCGCGACAGCATCCTCCGAGTCGAGGCCGTTCAGCAGGGGCAGCACCAGGCCGTCGTCGGCGAGCAGCCCGGGCAGCCGCGCGCTCACGTCCGCGAGCGAAGGCCATTTCACGGCGACGACAACGAGGTCGAACGGCCCGCGCGCCGCGTCGAGCTCGACGACGCGGAGCGGCGGCGTGCGCACCTCGCCGGCCGGCGTGCGGAGGACGAGCCCGCGCGACCGCATCGCCTCGGCGTGCGCGCCGCGCGCGACGAACGTGACGTCCTCCCCCGCCAGGCTGAGCCGCGCCCCGAAATAACCGCCCACCGCGCCCGCGCCGACAATGAGGATCCGCATCGGCGGCGACCATAGCATGCTCGAACCGCACCACGGAGGACCGACAGGTGGCCATCAGCGCCGATTGCGGATATGCAGGAGGCCAGATGCTTAGGCCGGACGCCCCAACCGTGGCTCACGCCGCCAGCATGAACACCGACGCCCACCCGAGCGCGACGCTGGAAGCCGAGCAGCTCCAGCTGCTCATCGACGCCCTGCCGGTGCTCATCTCGTATATCGATAACGACGAGCGCTACGGCATCATCAACCGGGCCTACGAGCGCTGGTTCGGGGACGATCGCAGCACGCTCGTCGGCCGGCACGTGCGCGAGGTGATCGGCGACGTGGCCTACGCCGGCGTGAAGCCCCACGTCGCCGCGGTGCTCGCCGGACAGCCGCAAGACTTCGAGTCGCGGCTCATCTACCGGAAGGGCGGCAAGCGCCACGTCCGCATCCAGTACATCCCGCACCTCGGCGCGAGCGGCGAGGTGCGGGGCTTCTTCGCGCTCGTCTCGGACATCGGCGACATGAAGCGCAGCGAGGAGACGCGGCGGTTCCTCGCCGACGCGACGGCCCTGCTCGACCCGGTGCTCGACCAGGACGCGATCTACCGGAGCATGGCTGAATTCGCGGTCACCTCGATCGCGGACTGGTGCGCCGTCCACACGCTCGAGCCGGACGGCTCCGCCCGCGTGCGGGTCGTCGCGCACGCCGATCCGGCGAAGGCCGAGATCGCCGCCAGGCTGGCCCAGCGCAGCCGGATCCCGCCGGAGCCCGCGACGCCGCTGCACGAGGTGCTCCACGGCGGCCCCGGCCGGCTCCTGCCCGACCTCGCGGACAGCCTGTCCGCCGCCGGCGCCCTCGACGGCGAGCACCTCGCCCTCGTGCGCGCGCTCGGCCAGGGCTCCGCGCTTGTCGTGCCCGTCCGCGGCGAGGAGCGCGTTTTCGCGGCGCTCACGCTCTCGTCCGCCGGCTGGGGCCGCGTCTACGACGCTGTCGACATGGCCTTCGCCGAGGAGCTCGCGCGGCGCATCGGGCTCGCCGTGCAGCGCATGCGCCTCTACGACATGGCCCGCGACGCCGAGGCCGAGGCGCGGCGGCGCTTCCTGGCCGAGCAGGAGGCGCGCCGGGCCGCCGAGCGCGCCGCGCAGCGCATGGCCGGCCTCCAGCGCATCACCGCGGCGCTGGCCGACGCGCTCACCAGCGAGGCGGTGGCCGAGGTCGTGATCGACCAGGGCATCGCCGCCGCGGGCGCGTACGCCGGGGCCATCGTCGTGACGGTCGACGACGAGCTCGAGTGCCTCAAGGCGGTCGGCTACCGGAGCGACGTCCTCCAGCGCTTCCAGCGCATGCCCGTGTCCGGCGAGCTGCCGATCCCCGACGCGCTCCGGACCGGCGCCCCCCTCTGGCTTCGCTCGCGCAAGGAGATGGCCGCGCGTTACCCGGAGTTCGGGAACAGCGCGCTGACGCCCACGACAGCGTCCCTCTGCTGTCTCCCGCTCGTGGTCCAGGACCGGCCCATCGGCGTGCTCGGGCTGAGCTTCGCCGACCCGCACCCCTTCGACCAGGAAGAGCAGGAGTTCCTCGTCGCGATGTCGGGCCAGTGCGCGCAGGCGCTGGAGCGCGCCCGGCTGCACGAGGAGCGCGCCGCCATCGTCGAGCGCGAGCGGCGCGTGGCGCTCGAGAACGCCCGCCTCTACCGCGAGGCCCACGAGGCGGACAGGCGCAAGGACGAGTTCATCGCGATGCTCTCGCACGAGCTCCGCAACCCGCTCGCGCCGATCACCACCGGCCTCGAGCTCCTGCGCATGAACACGACCGAGCGCGGCGAGCGCGACGACGGCCAGATCCTGTCGACCATCGAGCGGCAGGTGAAGACGATCGTGCGGCTCGTCGACGATCTGCTCGACGTCTCCCGGATCACGCGCGGCAAGATCGAGCTGAAGCGGGCGCGGCTCGACGTCGGCGCCGTGGTCGAGGCGGCGATCGAGTCCGTCCGCCCCCTGCTCCTCCAGCGCCGGCACGAGCTCAGCGTGTCGGTGGAGCCGGCGGTCCTCGTGGACGGCGACAGGGTGCGGATCGAGCAGATCGTCGTCAACCTGCTCACCAACGCTATCAAGTACACGAACCCCGGCGGCCGCGTCTCGGTCTCGTGCAAGGCGAGCGGCGGCGACGCGTGGCTCCAGGTGACCGACACCGGCGTCGGCATCCCCGCCGAGCTGCTCCCGCGCGTCTTCGAGCCGTTCATGCAGGCGAGGCGCACGCTCGATCGCTCGCAGGGGGGCCTCGGCATCGGGCTCACGCTGGTCAAGCGGCTGGCCGAGCTGCACGGCGGGCGCGTCGAGGCCGTGAGCGCCGGCCTCGGCGAGGGCACCGCCATCAGCGTCTGGCTCCCGCTCGCTGGCGCGTCGGTGGAGAGCTCCGTGCCGCCGACGCCCCAGGTCCCGCGCTCCGCGGCCGGCGCCCTCCGGGTCCTGCTCGTCGACGACAACGTCGACGCCGCCGAGGGCCTCCGGCGGATCCTCCAGCTCCACGGCCACACGGTCTCGATGGCGCACGACGGCCCCGCGGCCCTCGAGGTGGCGCGCGCGGGGGCGCTCGACCTGGTCCTGCTCGACATCGGCCTGCCCGGGATGGACGGCTACGAGGTCGTCCGTCGCCTCCGCGCCGACCCGCAGCACCGCGGCTCCTACATCGCCGCCGTGTCCGGCTACGGCCAGGACCAGGACCGCCGCCGCTCGCGCGAGGCCGGCTTCGACGCCCACCTGACCAAGCCGGTCGCGGCCGATCAGCTCCTCGCCCTCGTGGACCGGGCGACTGCCCGCGGCTGATCGCCGCCGGCGCCGGGCCCCAGCGCGCCCCGCGGCTGCCCGGCCCGGGGTGCGTCCCGCGCGCGAGGATCCCCACCGGAGGCCCGCCGGACACCCGTCCGGAATTTGATGGGAGCGCTCATTTCCATCGCCGAGTCCATCGTCCGCCCGCCCGCGCCGCCCGCCTTTTCACAAGTGCAATGCATTGACCCCGCGCCATGAAACACCAGTGAAACAGACGCCGCTGGAATCGAGGGAAACGCCTGTTTCCCTTCCTTGGCGCTGTCGCGTTCGTCCTTGAATGAGGGCCGCGTTCGCTCGCGGATGGACGCGAAACACGCGTGAAACAGGGGTAATGTCCCGGTTCGAGAGCGGGAGTGGACGCACAATTTATTCTTGCGAAACAGTTGGGAAACAGAGCCCACAGTACACACTTTCCTGCCCGAGACCGCGGTCAGCGCCTCGCTCGGACGGCAGTGCGGCAGTGACGGTGAGAAGGACTCACCGGGTCCAAAGGTGGGTTTCATGAGCAAGAAGAAGGACCTCCTCGTCATCGGCAACGGCATGGTCGGGCACAAGCTCATCGAGAACATGGTTCTCGGCGGCTCTCTGCGCGACTGGAACATCATCACCTTCTGCGAGGAGCCGCGGCTCGCCTACGACCGCGTGAACCTGTCCGCCTTCTTCAACGGCAAATCGGCCGATGACCTGTCGATGGTGAAGCCCGGCCTCTACGAGGAGGCGGGCATCCAGGTACATCTGGGCGACAAGGCCGTATCCATCGATCGGCGGAAGAAGGCGGTGACCTCGGCGAAGGGGAAGACGGTCTATTACGACAAGCTCATCCTCGCCACCGGCTCGTATCCGTTCGTCCCGCCGATCAAGGGCAAGGACACGAAGGGCTGCTTCGTTTACCGCACCATCGAGGACCTCGAGGCCATGGCGGCCCACGCGAAGTCCGCGAAGGTCGGCACCGTGATCGGCGGCGGCCTGCTCGGCCTCGAGGCGGCCAACGCGCTCAAGAACATGGGCCTCGAGGTCCACGTCGTGGAGTTCGCCCCGCGGCTCATGGCCCTCCAGGTGGACGAGGCCGGCGGCGCGATCCTCCGCCGGAAGATCGAGTCGCTCGGCGTCCACGTGCACACGAACACGTCGACCACCGAGATCGTCGCCGAGCACGGCCGCGTGGCCCGGATGCTCTTCGCCGACCAGACCGACCTCGCGACCGACATGATCGTCTTCTCCGCCGGCATCCGCCCGCGGGACGAGCTCGCGCGCGCGTGCGACCTCGCGATCGGCAGCCGCGGCGGCGTCGTGATCAACGACCGCTGTCAGACGTCCGATCCGGACATCTACGCGATCGGCGAGTGCGCCAGCTACAACAACCAGCTCTACGGGCTCGTGGCGCCCGGCTACCACATGGCCAGGGTCGCGGCCGACGCCCTCACCGGCGGCAAGGAGACCTTCGGCGGCTTCGACATGAGCACGAAGCTCAAGCTGATGGGCGTCGACGTCGCGAGCTTCGGCGACGCGTTCGGGACGCAGCCGGGCGCGAGCGTGGTCAGCTTCATGAGCGCGACGTCGAACGTCTACAAGAAGCTCATCGTCAGCGCGGACGGCAAGCACCTGCTCGGCGGCATCCTTGTCGGCGACGCGGCGAACTACGGGCAGCTCCTCCAGCTCGTGCAGAACAAGATCGTCCTCCCGCCGAACCCGGAGGACCTCATCGTCGCGCCGCGCGACGGCGCGAAGCCGGCGGGCTTCGGCGTCGAGTCGCTGCCCGACACCGCGACGATCTGCTCCTGCCTGAACGTCACCAAGGGGGCGATCTGCTCGGCCATCTGCGACGACAAGCACGTCACGCTCGCCGGCATCAAGGGGCACACGAAGGCGGGCACCGGCTGCGGGTCGTGCACCACGCTGATCACCGACATCCTGAAGAAGGAGCTCAAGAAGGCCGGCGTCGCGGTGACGAACTACCTCTGCGAGCACTTCAACTACTCGCGGCAGGAGCTCTATCACCTCGTCCGGGTCCACGCGATCAAGACCTTCGACGAGCTGATCGAGCGCCACGGCAAGGGCAAGGGCTGCGAGATCTGCAAGCCGGCGGTGGCGTCGATCCTCGCCTCGACGTGGAACGAGCACATCCTGAACAAGAAGCACCTCCCGCTCCAGGACACGAACGATCGGTTCATGGCCAACGTGCAGCGGGACGGCACCTACTCGGTGGTGCCGCGCGTGGCGGCCGGCGAGATCACGCCGGATCAGCTCATCGCCATCGGGCAGGTCGCGAAGAAGTACAGCCTCTACTCGAAGATCACGGGCGGCCAGCGGGTCGACCTGTTCGGCGCGCGGCTCGAGCAGCTCCCCGACATCTGGCGCGAGCTCATCGCCGCAGGCTTCGAGTCGGGGCACGCCTACGGCAAGGCGCTCCGCACGGTGAAGTCGTGCGTCGGCAGCACCTGGTGCCGCTACGGCGTGCAGGACTCGGTGGGCTTCGCTGTCGCGGTCGAGAACCGCTACAAGGGGCTGCGCAGCCCGCACAAGCTGAAGTCCGCGGTCTCCGGCTGCGCGCGCGAGTGCGCCGAGGCGCAGAGCAAGGACTTCGGCATCATCGCGACGGAGAAGGGCTACAACCTCTATCTGTGCGGCAACGGCGGGATGAAGCCGCAGCACGCGCAGCTCTTCGCCGCGGACCTCGATGAGGCGACGCTCATCAAGTACCTCGACCGGTTCCTGATGTTCTACATCCGCACGGCGGACCGGCTCCAGCGCACGGCCACCTGGTTCAACAACCTCGAGGGCGGCATGGAGTACCTCCGCCAGGTCGTCATCGAGGACTCGCTCGGGATCTGCGAGGAGCTGGAGAAGGAGATGGCCCACCTCATCGCGACGTACGAGTGCGAGTGGAAGGCCGCGGTCTCCGATCCCGAGAAGCTGAAGCAGTTCCGCCCGTTCGTGAACGCCGGGGAGCCTGACCGGAGCATCGTCTTCGTCGCCGAGCGGGCGCAGCACCGCCCGGCGGCCTGGAAAGAGAAGTCGAACCTCGTCGAGGAGATGCTCTGACCGCGGGCGACAGGCCTTTTCTTGGAGGAATCGACATGAGCGAGCTGCAGCAAACTTCGAACGCGCGCCGGAGCGAGGGTATGACACAGGGCTGGACCGAGGTCTGCGGGGTCGACGACATCATCCCGAACACCGGGGTGTGCGCGCTCGTGGGCGCGCGCCAGATCGCGGTGGTCCGGGTCGGCGAGGGCGAGGAGATCTACGCCGTCAGCAACTTCGACCCGTTCAGCAAGGCGTTCGTCATCTCGCGCGGGATCGTCGGGGACAAGGGGGGAGTCCCGAAGATCGCGTCGCCGATCTACAAGCAGAACTTCGATCTGCGCACGGGGCAGTGCCTGGACGACCCGAGCGTGCGCATCCCGGTGTACCCCGTCCGGGTCCGGGGCGGGCGCGTCGAGGTCCAGGCCACTGCGCTGCCGTTCACGGCCGCGAGCTGATGGCATGAGCCGGCGAGGCCGCGTCACCTTCCTCTTCGCCGCGGACGCGCCGCCGTTCGCGGCGCGTCTTCTGGAGTTCTCCGGGCTGGGTTTCCGCGCCGGGTAGACAGGGACCGTCAATGAGCGTTGCTAAGGTATCGGACACCCATTTTCACTTGCCCATCGTCAACTCGCCGCCGAAGATCCAGGACAGCAACAAGAGCCTGTTGCAATCGCTCCTGGCCGACCAGCAGAAGCTCACGGCGGTCGAGAAGTTCTCCCGGATGCACGAGGAGCACGCGCTCCCGGCCCAGTCCAAGTACTACCGCGACCTGATCCCCTTCGAGAAGCCGAAGCCGGGGCAGCAGTACGCCTTCGAGGTCGACCTCGACGCCTGCACGGCGTGCAAGGCGTGCGTCACCGCGTGCCACAGCCTGAACGGCCTCGACGAGGACGAGGTGTGGCGCTCGGTCGGCCTCCTCCACGGCGGCACGCCGCAGGCGCCCGCGCAGCAGAGCGTGACAACGGCGTGCCACCATTGCCTCGACCCCGCCTGCATGTCGGGGTGTCCGGTGAAGGCCTACGAGAAGGACCCTGTCACCGGCATCGTCAAGCACCTCGATGACCAGTGCATCGGCTGCCAGTACTGCATCCTGATGTGCCCCTACGACGCCCCGAAGTTCAACGCGGAGCGGGGGATCGTGCGCAAGTGCGACATGTGCAGCGATCGGCTGGCCAACGACGAGGCCCCGGCGTGCGTGCAGTCGTGCCCGAACGGCGCCATCCGCATCACGGTGGTCGAGCAGGCGCAGGCCGTGCAAGAGAGCCAGACGAACGTGTTTTTGCCGGGGGCGGCGGCGCCGGAGTACACGATCCCGACGACCACCTACAAGACGAAGAAGTCGCTCCCGCGCAACATGCTCCCTGCGGACTTCTACCAGGTGAGCCGGGAGCACTCGCACCCTCCGCTCGTCGCCATGCTCGTGCTGACGCAGCTCTCGGTGGGCGCGTTCTGCGTGAGCCTGGCGCTGAACGAGCTGCTCGGCGAGCAGGCGACCCAGGATTTCGGCGGCCACAGCGCCGCCTTCGCGCTCGTCTTCGGGCTCGCCGCGCTCGGGGCGAGCCTCCTCCACCTGGGCCGCCCGCAGTTCGCGTTCCGGGCCCTGCTGGGGCTCAGGACGTCGTGGCTCAGCCGGGAGATCCTCGGGTTCTCGCTCTTCGCGGGCGCCGGCACGCTCTACGCCGCCTCGTTCTGGGTGCCGTCGATCCCCGCGCTCTCGGCGCTGCCGGTCCCGCTCCGCGAGCTGCAGGCGCCGCTGTCCTATGCTGTCGCGCTGAGCGGGATGCTGGGCGTCTTCTGCTCGGTGATGGTGTACGCCGCGACGCAGCGGGAGCACTGGCGCGGGGGCCTGACGGGCTTCAAGTTCGCGAGCACGGCGGCCGTGCTCGGGAGCTCGACGGTGCTGATGGTCGCGCTGCTCTCGAGCCGCGAGCACGCGGCGCTGCTCCTCACGGGCGGCTTCCGCGCGCTGAGCGCGTTCCTGTGCGCGTCGACGGCGCTCAAGCTGCTCGTGGAGCTCTCGATGTTCCGGCACCTCCGGAAGCGGAGCCACTCGACGCTGAAGCGGAGCGCGATCTTGATGGCGGGTGAGCTGAAGGGCGCGACGGGGTGGCGCTTCGCGTGCGGGGCGCTCGGCGGCATCGTCCTGCCGGCGCTCAGCCTGTTCGTGGCGCCGAACAGCGGCGTGAGCTCGGAGTCGTTGATGGCGATGGCGGTCGTCGCGTTCCTGTTCTGCCTCTCGGGGGAGTTCCTCGAGCGGTATCTCTTCTTCGCCGCCGCGCCGGCCTCGAAGATGCCCGGAGGGCTCTCCTGATGTCCACGAGCGAAGCAAAGAAGACGTCGTCTCCGGAGCGCAAGCCGGCCGACAACCTGCTCTTGCAGCGCAACGGCCCGCTCACGCGCGAGCTGCTCCTCGCGCCCGGCGAGTTCGGCCTCGGGCGGGTGCCCGCGCGGCTGAAGCCCGATCAGACGACCACGGTTGTGTGCGGCTTCTGCTCGACCGGGTGCGGGCTGAACGTGCACCTCAAGGACGGCGAGGCGATCAACCTCTCGCCGAACACCGACTATCCCGTGAACCTGGGGATGGCGTGCCCGAAGGGCTGGGAGGCGCTCACGCCGCTCAAGGCGAGCGACCGCGCCACCACGCCGCTCCTGCGGAACGCCCGCGGGAAGCTCGAGCGCGTGGAGTGGGACGTCGCGCTCCGCACGTTCGTGGATCGGTTCAAGGCGATCCAGGAGGCGCACGGCAAGGAGTCGATCGCCTTCATCAGCACCGGGCAGATCGTCACCGAGGAGATGGCGTTCCTGGGTGCGCTCGCGAAGTTCGGGATGGGCATGCTGCACGGGGACGGCAACACCCGTCAGTGCATGGCGACGTCGGTGGTGGCCTACAAGGAGTCGTTCGGCTTCGACGCGCCGCCGTACACGTACCGCGATTTCGAGGAGTCCGACGTCGTGGTGCTCGTCGGCTCGAACCTGTGCATCGCCCACCCGATCATGTGGGAGCGGCTGTGCAAGAACAAGAATCGCCCCGCGATCGTCGTCGTGGATCCGCGCAAGACCGAGACGGCGATGGCGGCGACGGCGCACTATGCGCTCAAGCCGAAGTCGGATCTGACGCTGTTCTACGGCATCGCGCACCTCCTCATCCAGCGGGGTTGGATCGACGAGGCGTACATCCGCGAGCACACTGTCGATTTCGAGGCGTTCAAGGCGCACGTCGAGGACTTCACGCCGGCGCGGGTCGCCGCGGCCACGGGGCTCAGCGAGGAGCAGCTCGCGGCGTTCGCGGAGACGATCCACAACGGGAAGCGGGTGTCGTTCTGGTGGACGATGGGCGTCAACCAGAGCCACGAGGGCGTGCGGGTCGCGCAGGCGATCATCAACCTCGCGCTGATGACGGGGAACATCGGCCGTCCCGGCACGGGGGCGAACTCCATCACGGGCCAGTGCAACGCGATGGGCTCGCGGATGTTCAGCAACACGACGGGCCTGTTCGCCGGCCACGACTTCACGAAGGAGGAGCACCGGAAGAAGATCGCCGGGATCCTCGGCGTCCCGGAGGAGGTCATCCCGACCCGGAACAGCCTGGCGTACGATCAGATCATCGAAGGCATCTTGAAGGGGAAGATCAAGGGCCTCTGGATCATCGCGACGAACCCGGCGCACTCGTGGATCAACCAGGAGGACCTGCACGAGCTGCTCGGCCGCCTGGAGTTCCTCGTGGTGCAGGACATGTACGGCAACACGGAGACGGCGGAGCGCGCGCACCTCGTGTTGCCGGCGGCCTCGTGGGCAGAGAAGGAGGGCACGTTCATCAACTCGGAGCGGCGCATCGGCCTCGTCAAGAAGGTGGCGCGGGCGCCGGGCCAGGCGCTGGCGGACTTCCACATCTTCCAGCTCGTCGCGCAGTACTGGGGGTGCGGCGATCTGTTCGAGGAGTGGAAGAGCCCGGAGGCCGTCTTCCAGATCATGAAGCGGCTCTCGAAGGGGCAGCCGTGCGACATCACGGGCATCGAGGGCTACGCGATGATCGACGAGCGCGGCGGCATCCAGTGGCCGTTCCCCGAGGGGGCGACGTTCGAGTCGAACGAGCGTCGGCTGTTCGAGGACGGGCAGTACTACCGGCCGGACCGGAGAGCGAAGTTCGCGTTCCAGGCGCCGCGGCAGCTCCCGGAGCCGACGGACGAGCAGTACCCGTTCACGCTGCTCACGGGCCGCGGGAGCTCGAGCCAGTGGCACACGCAGACGCGGACCAAGAAGAGCGCGGTGCTGCAGCGGCTGTATCCGAAGGAGATCTACGCCGAGATCAGCCCGGTCGACGCGAGGAAGATCGGGATCGAGATGAACGAGTGGGTGGTCATCGCGTCACGGCGCGCGGACATCAAGGCGCGGGCGTTCGTCACGAACTCGGTGAAGCCGGGGGAGATCTTCATCCCGATGCACTACGAGATCACGAACAAGCTGACGTTTCCGGCGTTCGACCAGTACTCGAGGCAGCCGTCGTACAAGGCGTGCGCGGTCAAGGTGAGGCGGGAAGAGGATCGGGGCTGAAGCTGGCGGGCTGAGCTGGGCGGGCCCCCGTTCCGGCGGAGCTATGACGAAGACACGGCGAGAGCCGTGTCTTCGTTCTTTGTGACCTGCGCATCTCGGGTGGACGAGACGGCAGCGGGGTGCCCTTGAGCCCGCAGGGGTCGAGGCGGTCGTTCAGGAGCCGCTCGTGGCGAGGAGCTCCCGGGCGTCGTTGATCACCGCGGCCCGGCGGATCCAGCGGTCCAGCTCGGCGAGGTCGGTGCTCGCGAGGACGCGCTCCCGCACCTCGGCCGGGACCTCCAGCCCGCGGGCCTCGAGGAAGGCGAGAACGGCCTGCGCCTTGCCCTCCGCTCTCCCCTCCGCTCTCCCCTCCGCTCTCCCCTTCGCCGCGTAGCTGCGCGCGAATTCACTCTGAAACTCGTATCCGGCCTTCATCATCGCCTCCAACGTCCGCCTCGCCGCTGCGTTCAGCGAGGATAGCACCAGATCCCCGTACAAGGCGCGGCGCTCCTGATCGAGCCCGGCTGCCGCCGCCAGGAACGCCACGCCGATCGCCTCTCCAGCCTCCTCCTGCCCGTGCGCCATGGCCGAGAGCACGACCACCTCGGGCGCCGCCTTCGCCTGCTCGGCGTCCGTGACGACCGGGACGCCCTCGGGCCCGAGCACCAGCGGGGTCATGATCCACCCTGGATGGCCCGTGTCGATCGGGCGCGCGCACCACCGCGCGATCGCGGCGTCGGTCGTCACGACCAGCAGCGACGTCGGGCAGCGGTGCCGGGCCCTCGTCTGGATGGCATACAACGGCCAGACGTAGGGCTTGTCCGGGTCCACGCCGAGCTGGACCTCGACGACGATCGCCATCGCGGGCCGCTGCTGCTCGCCGACCAGCAGCACGACGATGACGTCCGCCCGCCGGTCCGAGGGCATGATCTCGGTGAGGTCGGAGGACACGACGCGCGCCTCCGTGAAGGCCGGTACCGGTTGGCCGAGCGCGTCCTTGAGCATCTCGGCGGCCAGCCTCGGCCGGTTCTTGAACAGCTCCACCAGGGCTTCGTGGGTGACTGAGGGCATCGGGTGATCTCTCGGGTGATTACAGCCATGCTGGTTTCTCGAGCAGCGTCCCAGGCTCATGCGGCGGGCCCGCAGGCGCCGAGCAGCCGCCTCCCACCCTGTAAATTCCGGGCAGCTTCCCGGATCCGTCACGCCGTGTGACCTCCCTGTGCGCCGACGCCGGGGCACGGGGCTCCACGAGAGCCAGTCGGGTAGACGAGAGGAGTCGAGCTCTCGACGTCCTCTGACACCGCTCCGACGCGTCCGACGCGGCGTCCGCCGTATCTCCGGCGCATGCGGCCCTCCGATTCAGCTCAATGGTACCCAGGCGCTCGGAGCGCTGAGGAAGAGGAGCGATGACCGCGGAGGAGGTACGGCGACGCCATGATCCGGGCTGCCCAGGAGCTCGGCCTGCGCGCGCGCTGAGCGCTGTCGACGCCGGCCACGCGGCGGACTACCGACGGCACCATGGCGATGGGCATGTACCGCTTCCGCTTCATCCAGCAACCGGACGAGTGCGCCTGGCGCGCGCGCCTTCGTGACGAGGTAGGCGCGCGGAGATCGAACGAGAGGAACGTCGAGACGTGCTGGCACGGCGACCGAGAGGCGGGGACCCTCGAGGTCCTCTCCATGGACGCGATCGCGCTCGCGTACGCAGCCAAGGTCTGCGTGGAGCTCGGGGGCGAGCCGGCATTGCCGATGCACGCACGCCACGGCCCCATACCGCCCCCGTGGACCGCGACACGCTGGATCGCGATGCCGTGGTGGACGCGGGCGAGAATCTGGTTCGGGCCGACTCGGTGCTAGGCCGGATGTCGCCACGCCGTGTGATCTCCGTGCGCCCGACGTCAGGGCACGGGCGGACCCGATCGCATCTCGCAGACTCGAGGTGCGAGGGCCGACCGGCATCGAGGCCCGCTGAGCTCAGCGGGCCCTCTGGCCGTTGCGGCTCGACTCACACCCCGCGCGGGAAGTCCCCCTGCGGCGGGATGCGAGGGTCCTGCGTCGGATCCGGCGACGGCGGCTCCGGCTGCTCCGGCCCCGGATCCCCCGGGTTCGGCGGCAGCGGGACCTCCTCCTCGCCCCCGGGGACGTCCGTCTTCGCGAGCTCATGCATGCGGCTGTTCATGGCGACCTCTCTCCGTTCTCTTTCTGCTGGTCTCTGTCGGTTTCTTTCCTCGCCTCCGACTGCATGGCTGCAATTTTCAAGCCACACCGCACCGGCAGCCCCCTCCTTGACGCCCCGCCCCGGCATCCGTGATCTCCAACAGGCGCCCGTGCTCTCGATCCGCCACGACCCCTTCCCGCTGGAGGCCGCCCGCGACCTGCTCGGCATCGTGCGCGCGCTCTACGCCGCGGCGCGCGCCCGCGGGGCCACCGTGGCAGATCTCCACGCCATCGCGGCCGTGGGCGACGATCTGCGGCAGGCGATCGCCCTCGCGGAGGCCCACCCGCCCGGCACGCTCGGGTTCTCGTCGGCGTGGACGCGGGCCGAGCGCGCGGCGGGGCGCGTCGGGGAGCTCGCGGACGCGCTCGCGCCCGCCGCGCCGATCGTCCGCGCCGCCATGGCGCGGGTCGGCGGCGGCAACGTCAAGTCCGGGTGAGCGCCCCGGCGCTCCGGGTGAGCGCCCCGGCGATCGGGTGGTCCGGCGGGATCGGCCACGAGAGCGCGCGCGAGGCGGCCGCGCAGTAGCCAGCGAGGCGCTCGCGCGGCACCGCGGCGCGGGAGCCGAGGCGACCGAGGTTGTCGATCAGCAGCTCGAGACAACTGTTGCCCACCCGCTCGCCGACGCCGAGCGCCGTGGCGTGGACCCGCTCGACGCCGCAGGCCACAGCCCAGAGCGCCGCGGCGAGGCCGAGGCCGCGGTCGTTGTGGCCGTGCCAGTCGAGCTCGAGGCGGGGCGCGCCCAGCGCGGCGAGCTCGCGCCGGGCGAACGCGATGAGCNGGCGAGCTCGCGCCGGGCGAACGCGATGAGCGAGGCGACGCCCGGCGGGGTGACGTGGCCCGTCGTGTCGCAGAGGCAGATGCGCGCGGCGCCGCAGTCCACGGCGGCGCGGAAGAGCGTGCGGAGCATGTCGGGCGGCGAGCGGGTCGCGTCCTCGGCCACGAGGCAGAAGGGCAGGCCGGCCGCGGCGGCGGCGCGCGCGGCGTCCTCGACGCTGCGGACCAGGAAATCAGGGCCCCACCCCTCGACGAAATGCCGGATCGGGGAGCTGCCGATGAACGTGTAGACAACGATCGACGCGCCCGTGCGGTCGGCCACGCGCGCGACCTCCTCGACGTCGGCGGCGATCGTGCGCGCGGCGGCGGTCAGGGCGAGCGGGAGCCTCGAGGCGACGATCTCCCGGACGAGCAGGCACGCTTCCTCGAACTGGCGCGGGCCGGCCGCCGGGAGGCCGAGGTTCACGGCGTCGACGCCGATGCCCGCCATCGCGTGGACCAGCTCGACCCGCTGCGCGGGCGACGGGTTCACCGTGGAGACGCCCTGGATGCCGTCGCGCAGCGTCTCGTCGAGCACCTCGACCGGCCGGGCCGCCCGGCCGAGCGGCAGCCACGCGTCGTCCTCCGCGCGAACGGCAGCCCAGCCCTCCGCGAAAAGGCGCCCGAGGGGCGGCGGGCGCTCCGCGGGCGCGGGTGCGGACGAGGCGCGGTTCCAGTCGAAGGGGGCCGCGGTGCTGGGATCCCGGCCGTCGCTCATGCGCTGCATGTCAGGGAGGTACTCTCGGCGTGGCGCATGCCCGGCGCGCCGCGTCGAGCCGGCGCGGAGCAGAGGGTACTGCATGTCGGCCTCCGGAGCAGGTCCCGATGAACGGACCCGACGCCGCGCCGCCCTGCCGGCCCGACGCTGTTGTCGACCTCACGCACCCGGCACGCCCCGGGACCGGACCGCTCTCCGCGCGGAGAGCGACGAGGTCAACGTCGGATGCCGCACGACGCGCGGCAGCGTACGAGGCGCTGGAGGAGCAACCGGCCGCTCCCGCACGCTGCCGCCCAGGAGCTCCGATTCGCGCCCCCCCTGAGCGCGGCGCTCGGTCACCGCC
>NZ_JEMA01000174.1 GCF_001589285.1 Sorangium cellulosum
TCGCGCAGGGGGGATGCCAGTGCGCCTTCGGCGGTCCGCCCCTGGAGACGCCTCCTGGCCTCGTCGCCTGTCGGACCCAGGGCACACACGGCCCTGCGACGCCCCGCCCCGCGCCGGAAGTCGAGACCGTCGCCGCCGGCACCATTCCGGGGACGTTCTCCATCTCCAGCACCGGGGAGGCCGTGTATGCGATGGAATTGACAACCGTGCCCTCCCGCGCAGGCATGGGACCTCGGCTCCAGCTCGTCTATCGCAGCGACGCCGGCGACGGCGTGCTCGGCGCCGGCTTCTCCATCGCAGGGCTCTCCGCGATCACGCCATGTCCGAGCAACCTCGCGCAGGACGGGGAGATCCGCGGCGTGAGGTACGACGGCGAGGACAAGCTCTGCCTCGACGGCCAGCGCCTCGTCCCCGTGGGAGAGGGGCCGGGAACCATCGAGTACCGGACGTTCCCGGATACCTTCGTCAAGGTGGTCGGGCACTATCCTCCGGAAGAGGCTGCACCCGCCGAGGCGCTCTTCTTCGAGGCGCACCTGCCGTCCGGCCGTGTCGTCGACTACGGGCGCACCGAGGGCAGCAAACCCCTCGCGCGGGGCGGCGTGCCGCGCGCGTGGCTCGCGAACAAGGCCCGCGACGGGCGCGGCAACGCCATGACGTACGCGTACTGCGTCGCCGAGGCGGAGGACGGCCACGCGGCCGAGTACGCGGTGGACGAGATCCGCTATACGAGCTTCGAGGGCACGCCGTCGCTCGCTCCTTCACGGGCGGTGCGCTTCCTGTATGGGACGAAGGATCCGGCCGCCATCCGCACCGGCTACTCGGGCGGCATGGCGCTCCAGCGCTCACTTCGCCTGGAGGAGATCCAGATGCTCGGCCCGGGCGATACCCTGGTCCGGCGCTACGGGTTCGGCTACGAGCTCAGCCCAGCGACGAGCCGCACGCTCCTGACCCAGGTCGAGGAATGCGCGAGCGACGGGGTTTGCAAGCCCGCCACGCGGTTTCAGTACAGCCGTGCCAGCCCTGGGTTCAAGCGGCTCACGACGGACATCGGCAAGCCGGTCTCCGAGAGGGCGAGTCCGATGGTGTTCGACGTCGACGGCGATGGGCGCGACGACCTCGTGATTCCGGACATTGTCGCGGCGCTCAGCACACCGAGCAACCCGATCACCGCGTGGTTGGCGGCGCGGAACCTCGGGCCCCGCGCCTCGCCGTCCTTTCTCGCACCCGCGGAGCTCGCCTTCCTCGAGGAGTGGCCGACGGTCGCCGATCCGATCGGGTCCTCCGACCCGGCCACGCTTCAGCCAGAGCTCGGGACGGTCCTGGACTACGACGACGATGGGCGCATGGACGTCCTGCTCCACGACGTCTATGGTGCCGAGGTCACGTGGCATGTGCTCCTGTCCCGGCCGGACTGGACCTTCGCGCTCCATGACACGGGCATCCGCAGGCCCTTTCCGCTCAAGAGCACGCCTGCGCCGCCCAGCTTGAGCAGCCCCGGCGCGTCGATGCACCTCGCCGACCTGGACGGCGATGGCGTGCCGGATCTGATCCAGTGCGAGGACCACGCCCGCGAGGGACAGGCACCGCTCCCGCTCGCTGCCGTGTGGACCGTCCACATGTGGCGGCCTGCACGCGGCGTGACGCCCGCGGGATTCGACGCCACCGGCGAATCAATCGAGCTGCTCACCGGCTACCCCTGCGATACGGAGTTCCACACGCTCGACGTTGACGCCGACAGCAAGATCGATCTCATCGTTCCGTCCTTGAAGCGGTTCGGTGACGGGACGGTGCTCACCGGTTCGAGCTACGACGCGATCATGCGCCGGGGTGATGAGCGCTGGGAGGTGTTCGACACCGCGCTGCCCGTCGTGGGCCCCGGGGGCCGGGTCGCCTTTCTCGACGTGAACGGCGACGGTCTGCCCGATGCCGTCGAATCCGGCTTCAATCACCACCAGCTCACCACCTACTTCAACACGGGGCCGACCTTCGTGCGCTCGCCGTTCCGCACCGTCGACGCGTTCAGCTTCGGCGATCTGCTTGATTTCCCGGATCAGGACGCGTTCTTCCGGTTCGCCGTGCCGCTCGACTTCAATGGCGACGGGCGGCAGGACCTCTTGATGCCCGTCCCTCCGGGCATGCTGCTGGGCGGNGGCGACGGGCGGCAGGACCTCTTGATGCCCGTCCCTCCGGGCATG
>NZ_JEMA01000175.1 GCF_001589285.1 Sorangium cellulosum
CCGGACGTGAGCAGCGCGGCGGCGGTGCGCGTCGCGGCGCGCTACCTCGTGGAGGAGCTCGCGGCGGAGCGCGTGCGGTTCGTGACGAGCGACGCGGCGCTGTCGCTGCGCGACGCGCTGCTCGCCCACCTGGACCTGGCGGGGGGCCGCGCGGCGTTCGAGGACGACCTGCGGCAGCTCGAGAAGCACCCGGCCGAGCGGCTCCAGCTCGCGCTCGCCTGGCTGAGGGGGTTCGTCTCCAAGGACGCCGTCAACGAGGGGGGCTCGCCCGGCAAGCCGGGCTCTGCCCCCAGGCCCTCGCGAACATCCATGAGCCACCTCGCGCTCGAGGCGGCGGTGGTGATCGTGACGGAGCGGCACCTGGAGCGGGAGCCCAGCGGGGCCGTGACCGAGGCGCGCGTGGAGGGGCTGCTCGGCCAGCACCCGCGCATCCGGGAGCGCGCGCTCGCGCTCCGGCTCGACGAATTCCTGAGCAGGATCGAGGACTTCCTGCACGACCGGGCGCCGCGCTACCGCGCCTACCGTAAGGTGCGCAGCGAGATCGCGGAGCGGGAGCGGAGGCGGCTGCGCCTCGAGGAGTTCGCGCCGCGGGTGCTCACGTCGTTCGTGCGCAACCGGCTGATCGACGAGGTGTACCTGCCGCTCGTCGGCGCGAACCTGGCGAAGCAGCTCGGCGCGGCGGGCGACGTGAAGCGCACCGACCTGATGGGCATGCTGCTGCTCATCTCGCCGCCGGGCTACGGCAAGACGACGCTGATGGAGTACGTCGCGAGCAAGCTCGGGCTCGTGTTCATGAAGGTGAACGGGCCGTCGCTCGGCCACGAGGTGACGTCGCTCGACCCCGCCGAGGCCCCGAACGCGACAGCGCGCCAGGAGGTCGAGAAGATCAACCTGGCGTTCGAGATGGGCAACAACGTGATGCTCTACCTCGACGACATCCAGCACACGAACACGGAGCTCTTGCAGAAGTTCATCTCGCTCTGCGACGGGCAGCGCCGGATCGAGGGCGTGTGGCGGGGCCGGACGAGGACGTACGACCTGCGCGGCAAGAAGTTCTGCGTGGTGATGGCGGGCAACCCGTACACGGAGTCGGGCGCGCGGTTCCAGATCCCCGACATGCTGTCGAACCGGGCCGACACGTACAACCTCGGCGACATCCTCGACGGCAAGGAGGCGCTGTTCGCGCTGAGCTACCTGGAGAACGCGCTCACGTCGAACCCGACGCTCGCGCCGCTCTCGGGGCGGGCGCCGGGCGACACGCACAGGCTCCTCCGGATGGCGCAGGGCGAGTCCGTGCCGACGACGGAGCTCGAGCACGCCTACTCGGCGGCGGAGGTGTCGGAGATCGTCGCGGTGTTCGAGCGGCTCTTCCAGGTGCAGAGGGTGCTGCTCTCGGTGAACCTGGAGTACATCCGGAGCGCGTCGCAGGACGACGCCTTCCGGACCGAGCCGCCGTTCAAGCTGCAGGGCAGCTACCGGAACATGAACAAGCTCGCGGAGAAGGTCGTGGCGGCGCACACGCCTGCGGAGGTCGACCGGCTCATCGACGATCACTACGTGAGCGAGTCGCAGACGCTGACGACGGGCGCCGAGCAGAACCTGCTGAAGCTCGCCGAGCTGCGCGGCCGGATGACGCCCGAGCAGAAGGCGCGGTGGGAGGAGATCAAGAGGGGGTTCGTGCGCATCAAGCGCATGGGCGGCAAGGAGGACGATCCGGTCGTGCGCGTGACCGGCACGCTGTCGATGCTGGGCGAGCAGCTCGAGGGCATCCGCGGGGCGATCGGGAAGGCGGCCGCGGTGGCGCAGGCGGGCGACGCGCGGGCGCGCGAGATGAAGCAGTGGCTCGCGCCCGAGCTCGAGCGGCTGTCGACGGCGATGAAGGGGGTGGCGCAGCCGCGGGTCGACGTGAAGGTGGAGACCGATCGATCGGTGTCGGAGTTCGTGGGGCACCACCTGTCGCTCGTGGAGCGGATCGTGGCGCCGCTCGCGAAGGCGACGACGCAGAGCGCGTTCGGCATCCGTGCGATCGAGGCGCAGGTCGCGGAGCTCGGGCAGGCGCTGCGCTCGCTCGACGAGAAGGTCCGCGGGGGGGCGCGCCCGGCGAGCCAGCCGCCGCCGCCGCGCTACGAGGCGCGGCTCGGGGCGGGGTCGCCGGCGAACTTCTACCGGACCGCGCCCGCGGCCGACGTGGTGGAGCACGGCGGCATCTTCGTGCCGACCTCCCGGCAGCCGCCGGCGCGGGGGACGACGGTGGCGATCAAGATCCCGTTCGCGGAGGGCGGCGAGATCGACGCGGTGGCGGTGGTGGAGTGGACGCGCGAGGCGCAGGAGGAGGGCCCGCCCGGGTTCGGCGCGCGCTTCGTGCGGCTCTCTGGCGAGCAGCGGGAGCTCGTGGAGGGGTTCGTGCGGCAGCGGGAGCCGATGCTGCTGCGCGCGTGAGGGCGCGGGCGCCGCTGCGGAGGTGCGCGCCGTGATCACAGCGCACGAGCTTGGCCACCGGCTTGCCGCGCGTTCCCCACACAGCGGGCGGACGCACGGAACAGAAGCCTCCATGAGCAGTGGAGACGCGTCCCTTGTGCGTGTTATCACCGTGCCGCGACGCGTATCGTCAGCGATGGCTCGTCAGCGATGGCCAGGACTCGAAGCCCGCGCTCCGGCGCCGGGCACCCAGGAGCTTCGGCGCATGAAGATGATGACCCTCGGACCCTTTGATGGGAACGCGTGGCTGCTGGGCCGCAAGGTGGAGCGCACGGTCGCGGAGTGGAAGGAGCCGGCGAAGCTCGCGATCGTGGCCATGCCGAGCGGGCCGAAGCACGAGGAGTACCTCGCCGCTGTCGAGGACGCGACGGGCGTTCCGGTGGTCGGGGCCACGACCGGCGGGGCGTCGTTCACCGAGCGCGGCTTCAGCAGGAGCGGCATCTCGTGCGCGTTCCTCGGCGGCACGAGCGTCGAGGTGGCGTGCGCGGCGGCGCGCGAGCTGCGGGCGGATCACGGCAAGAGCATCCGGGCGGCGCTGAGCGACATGGACGAGGCGGTCTCGAGCAACGGCCCGCGCAGCAGCGCGCCGAGCTCGATCCTTGTGCTGGCGGACGCGTTCGCGTGCGACGGTGACGAGCTCGTGGCGGCGCTCCGCCAGGGCGTGCCGCCGCACACGCGCGTCTTTGGCGGGACGGCGGGCGACGGGTGGACCTTCGAGGGGGCGAAGGTGTTCCTGGGCCGGAAGGCGCTGACGGACGCGGCGATCCTGGTGCGGTTGACTCACCGGCACCGGGTGAACATCGACGTGGTGCACGGGTTCCGGGCCGCCGAGGGGGGGCGGGATTTCACGATCACGGACATCGAGCGGAACGTGCTCCGGACGCTGGACGGGCAGCCGGCGGCGCGGGTGTACGAGGAGGAGCTGTCGCGGCTCGGTCTCAGGACGAGCGGCGAGGGGCTGCTCCAGACGATGGCGAAGCACGCGCTGGGGGCGAAGACGCCGTTCGGGGAGGCGCTGAAGATCAGGTCGCCGATCGCGATCCGCGGGGATGGCGCGGTCGTGCTGACCGGCGGGCTGGCGCGGGGGCAGGTCGTGCGGGTGGTGAACGCGGCGCCCGACGCGCTGCTGCAGGCGGCGAAGGGGCTGTCGACCAAGGTGCTGGGGTCGCTGCCGGCGGTGTCCGGATCGCTTGTGTTCGACTGCGCGTCGCGGCTGCGGCTGCTGGGCGAGAGGTACCGCGACGAGGTGAGGGCTTTCCTGTCGCCGAACGGGGCGTTGCATCCGATGTTCGGGATGGCGTGCTACGGGCAGATCGCGAAGTTCGGGGGGAGCGTCGAGGGGTTTCACAACACGAGCGCGGTGATGGTGGCGTGGGGGGAGTCCGATCAGGGGACGGGGCCCGCCAGCGGGTAGCGTCCTCCCCCTCTCGTCTCCCGTCTCCCCTCTCCCGATCCCCGTCTTCGTGCTCGTCCTCGTGCGCGTGCGCGTGCGCGTTCCATCCCATCTCCCGTCCCCGTGAGACGGGTAGCGGCAAGACCGAGGACGGGAACGTGCACGCGCACGCGCACGAGCACGACAGACGAGGACGATGGGCCGGAAGACGGAAGACGGGAGACGGGAGACGGGTGACGGGTGGCGTTGGTGGCGTTGGTGGCGGGCANTGACGGGTGGCGTTGGTGGCGTTGGTGGCGGGCAACTGTCACCCGTGTCCCGGCGTCAGCTTGAGAGACACACTCCGACCTTTTTCAGGCTGCGTAACGAGCTACCTCCCCTCGGGTGAGTTGCTGCGATCTTCCCACGATACGAGTGGGCATCGTCAGGTCCACAACGGCTATCGATGCGCGCCGATCCACTTCAACAGCGAGTGCGGGGGTCGCACCGACGCGCTCGGCGCCGCTCCCCATCCATACAGCGGTCGTTCCTGGCCATCCGGGGCGTTCCTGGCCGATCGGGAGAGGTGAGACCAACCAACCCAGGGTCGCCGGGATAACCACAGAAGCTCGCGCGGTGCGACGCAAGATCCTCGGAGCGACAACAAGAGCGATCGTGCGGCCGCGCTCTCCGGCCCGCGCGCGAGCACGGGAAGCCGACTGAAAGCGAGAACACAGCACCGGATCGCGCACCTGAAGATTTACACAACAGAGCACCACACACAACGACGCTGTCACCGGAGTCCGCATCTCACACCGTGCGAACCGTTTGCATGCGCCGTGGAAACTTCAGGCAAAGCTGCAGACAATTCGGACCTGAGAGACACTCATCTGCTCACGGAGAACTCAGCATCTGTTATGCTGTGCTCATCGCGGCCTTGAGCCAGCTTATCTCTTGGAAAGCTCGCGGCTGCTCCCGGGGGTGCACGCGTCGCGCATCGCGCGCGGGCCGTTCTGCGCCTGGTGGAGCCGCGTGCTCTCGGCATCACAAGGACGAAGGAGATCCTCATGAACCTTGCACCCTGGCAGAAGCCCTCGTCGCATCGACGTCTGCAGTCCCGGAGCGGGAGCGACGAGCCGCGTCAAGCGAGGGACGAGCGACCGGCGGGCGCGTCGAGCCCGCGCCCGATCGAGGCAGGACGCGCAGGCACACACGCCCTCGCGCGCGTCGCCCTGGCCGGGCTGCTCGCGACGCTGGGCGCGTGCGTCGCTGGAGAGGCCGGCGACGCGGAGCTGGGCGACGAATCGCCGATGGCCGCCGAGAGCGGCCTCTCGGCCGAGCTGAGGTACCAGCCGCTCTGGGCAGGCCGCTACTGCGCCGCCGTCACCGTGACGAACGACAGCGCGAGCGCCACCACGTCCTGGAGCGTCGTCACCGACGTGAAGAACGCGACGGTGACCGGGTCCTGGGGCGCCGTGTTCTCGACCAGCGGCACGCTCCTGACAGCGACGCCGACCGCGGGCAACGCGCGCATCGCGCCCGGCGCTTCGGTCACGTTCAACTTCTGCGCGACGGGCACCACGCGTCCGACGATCTCGTCCGTGACGGGCGACGGGACGCCGTCGTCCGGCTCGACGGGCACGACCGGCAGCGGCGGCGCCGGCGGCACCGGCG
>NZ_JEMA01000176.1 GCF_001589285.1 Sorangium cellulosum
GCCCCGCTCGCGCTCGCCCCGGCGCCGGCGGTGATTGACTTGTTCATCTGCCCCATGCTGCCGGTGATCCCGGCCATCCCGAGCTCGATGAGCACGTTGGGCGCCCCGAGCCACGGGAAGCACGGACCGCCCGTGTTGAGGCTCAACATCTCCTTCAACGTGCCCGGCTCGTTGCCGTGACACGCCTTCATGCACCCGCCGACCGTCAGGATCTTCTTTCCTTCGATCTTCGTCCGCATTGGCGGATCGATGACCCCTTCGGCCACCGTGCCCATCGTGGGGTAGGGGATCGGCAGCGGGCTCGGCGCGGCCGGCGTCGTGCACACGCTCACCGCCATGCCCGTCATCTGGTGACCGGAGCCTTCGTGGACCGTGTCCAACCCCAGCGCCGTGACCTTCCCCATTGGCCGGGCATCATCGCGTGTAATCTCGCACACCGTCAAGGCGACAGTCCCTCAGCGCCCCTGCCGCGGGCGGTGCGTCCCGGCTCCGTTATCCTACCGGCGTATCCTCCCGGCAGCTTCGCTGCCGAAGCGCCGTGTGCCGACACACCACCATCGACGCCGCCCTGCCGCCTTCGCTACGCTCCCCGATCCAGCCCATGACTCGCCCTGAAGATGCCGCACGGAAGACCATCGACGAAGCGCTGACCGCTGCCGGCTGGGCCGTGCAGGACAGGCAGGCGATGAACCTCGATGCGGCGCGCGGCGTCGCCGTCCGGGAGTTCCCGCTGAAGCGCGGTCACGGCTTCGCCGACTACCTGCTCTATGTCGACGGCGAGGCGGTCGGCGTGATCGAGGCGAAGGAGGTAGGCACCACGCTCACCGGGGTGGAGGGGCAGACCGAGAAGTACTCCGCCGGGCTCCCGGACCACCTGTCAGCGCCGGTGCGACCTCTGCCGTTCATTTACCAGTCCACCGGGATCGAGACGGCGTTCACCAACCGTCTCGATCCCGACCCGCGCAGCCGCGGCGTGTTCTATTTCCACAAGCCCGAGACCCTGAGCCGCTGGATCACGTCGGAGCCGGTCTACCTGCCCCGTGTCGACGGGCGTCCCGATCCGCTCAGCCAGCGTCCCGCGTCGTTCCGCGCGCGGCTGCTCACGTTCCCGGACGTGCCCGAGGCAGGCCTGCGAACGGCGCAGGTGCGCGCGGTGCGCAACCTCGAGGTGTCGCTCCGGGACAACCGGCCTCGGGCGCTCCTCCAGATGGCCACCGGCGCGGGGAAGACCGTCGCGGCGATCACCTCGATCTACCGGCTGATCAAGTTCGGCGACGCGAGCCGGGTGCTGTTCCTCGTCGACCGCGACAACCTCGGGCGCCAGGCGCTCAAGGAGTTCCAGCAGTACGTGACGCCGGACGATGGCCGCAAGTTCACCGAGCTGTACAACGTGCAGCGGCTCACCTCGAACAAGCTCGATCCGGTGGCGCGTGTCGTCATCACCACGATACAGCGCCTCTACTCCATGCTGAAGGGTGAGGCGGACCTCCCGCCCGAAGCGGAGGAGCTCGGCCTCGCCAGCCTGAGCGAGATGCTCGGGGAGCCCGTGCCGGTCGCTTACAACCCGGCGCTCCCGATCGAGGCGTTCGACGGGATCTTCGTCGACGAGTGCCACCGCAGCATCTACTCGCTCTGGCGGCAGGTGCTCGAGTACTTCGACGCCTTCCTCATCGGCCTCACGGCGACGCCCGCGAAGCAGACGTTTGCCTTCTTCCGCCAGAACCTCGTCATGGACTACGACCACGAGCGGGCGGTGGCCGACGGCGTGAACGTCGATTACGACATTTACAAGATCCGCACCCGTATCACGGAGAAGGGCGCCACGGTCGAGGCCGGTCCTGAAGAGGTCGTCGGCCGGCGCGACCGGCAGACGCGCAAGCTCCGGTGGGAGTTGCTCGACGACGACCTCACGTACGACGCCGCCGCGCTCGATCGCCAGGTGGTCGCCCTCGACCAGATCCGCACGGTGGTCCGCACCTTCCGTGACAGGCTCTTCACCGAGATCTTCCCCGGCCGGCGCGAGGTGCCGAAGACGCTGATCTTCGCCAAGGACGACAGCCATGCCGACGACATCGTGCAGACCCTCCGGGAGGAGTTCGGCAAGGGGAACGAGTTCTGCGAGAAGATCACCTACAAGACGGGCACCGCACGGATTGTCGAGAAGCGGCTCGGGCCTGACGGCAAGGAGACCGAGGTCGTCACGTACAAGTCGAACGGGCTCAAGCCGGAGGACTTGCTCTCGTCCTTCCGCAACAGCTACAACCCGCGCGTCGTCGTCACGGTCGATATGATCGCGACGGGCACGGACGTGAAGCCGCTCGAGATCGTGATGTTCATGCGGGCGGTGAAGAGCCGGAACTTCTTCGAGCAGATGAAGGGCCGCGGCGTGCGCGTCATCAACCCGACGGATCTCCAGGCGGTGACGCCGGACGCGCGCGCGAAGGATCGCTTCGTCCTGGTCGACTGCGTCGGCGTCTGCGAGACGGATCTCATCGACGCGCTCCCGCTCGAGAAGAACCGCACGGTGGGGTTCGAGAAGCTGCTCGAGGCCGCGGCGCAGGGGAGCACGAAGGCCGACGTGCTCTCGTCGCTCGCCGGCCGGCTGGCGCGCCTCGACCGGCGCATCGGCGCGGAGGAGCGGGCCATGCTGGCGAAGCTCGCCGGGGGCCGCACCCTGGCGGAGATCAGCGCGAAGCTCGTCGAGGCGCTCGACCCCGACGCGCAGGCCGAGCGCGCCCGCGGGGTCGCCGGGTTGCCCGCGGGCGCGGCGCCGCCCGCGAGCGTCCTGGAGAAGGTGACCAAGGAGATGCTGCGCGACGCGGTGCAGCCGCTCCGCGCGAGCCCGGAGCTGCGCCGGGCGCTCACCGACGTGAAGAAGAGCCTTGAGCAGACGATCGACGCGGTCACGAAGGACGAGGTGACGGCGGCGGGCTTCTCGGACGAGGCGAAGGAGCGGGCGAAGGCGCTGACGACCACGTTCGAGGCGTTCTGCCAGAAGCACCGGGACCAGATCACGGCGCTCCAGATCCTCTACAGCCGGCCGCACCGGCAGCGGCTCAAGCCGGAGGACGTGAAGGCGCTCGCCGACGCCATCAAGGCGCCGCCGCGGCAGTGGACGCCGGAGGTGCTGTGGCGGGCGTACGAGACGCTGGAGCGGGGCAAGGTCCGCGGGGCGGGGGCGGGGCGGCTGCTCACGGATGTGGTGTCGCTTGTGCGGTTCGCGCTGCACCAGGAGGAAGAGCTTGTGCCCTTCCGCGAGCGGGTGCAGGAGCGGTTCGAGCGGTGGATGACGCAGCAGGCGAACCAGGGGCGAAGGTTCTCGGCGGAGCAGCGGGCGTGGCTGGAGGCGATCCGGGATCACATGGCGGCGAACCTGGAGATCTCGGTCGACGATTTCGAGTATGCGCCGTTCGCTGGGATGGGCGGGGTGGGGAAGGCGGCGAGGGTGTTTGGGGCGGAGCTGGAGAAGGTGATGGAGGAGCTGAACGAGGTGCTGGCAGCGTGACGGACGACGGGAAGACTCCGCAATTACCCATGGGTTGGATGATCTTGCCGCTGGGGAACTTCATCGAATGCATCGAGGCTGGCGCGAACTTCAAGTGTGAAGAACGTCCTCCGCATGATGAAGAAACCGGTGTTGCGAAAATCAGCGCCGTCACTTGGGGCGAGTACGATGAAGACGAGAGTAAAACCTGTCGCGACGTTGCGAGGATCGCTCCAAATCTCCTGATTGCACCGGGTGATTTCTTATTTAGTCGTGCGAACACGATAAGCTTGGTAGGTGCCTGTGTTATTGCGCGCCGAGTCACCAGGCGTGTGATGCTCAGTGATAAGATTCTGCGCTTGCGCTTGCGAGGCGTGGAACCAGCATGGGTCCTATATTTCCTCCGGTCCGCCGTAGGGCGAAGCCACATTGAACGGCTGGCAACAGGCAATCAAGAGTCGATGCGCAACATCGGGCAGGACCGAATCCGATCGATTCCAGTGCCGATCGCGCCACGTGTCGAGCAGCAACGTACTATCGCCGCCATTGAGCAGCACCTTTCGGACATCGACGCCGGGGTGGCCTCACTCGAGCGAGTGCTCGCGAACCTGAAGCGCTACCGCGCGTCGGTCCTCAAGGACGCCTGCGAGGGGCGGCTGGTGCCCACCGAGGCCGAGCTCGCGAGAAAGGAGGGGCGCGAGTACGAGCCTGGCGACGTGCTGCTCCGGCGCATCCTGGATGAGCGCCGTGCCCGGTGGGAGGCGGACCAGCTCGCGAAGATGAGCGCTAAGGGGCAGGTGCCACGCGACGAACGGTGGAAGGCGAAGTACGAGGAGCCCAAAAAGCCGGATAGGAGTGAGCTGCCGAAACTGCCGGAGGGCTGGGCATGGGCGAAGCTCGGCAGCGTGGCCGATGTGCAGCTCGGCCAGCAGCGAGCCCCCGTGCATGCGGCGGCGGAGGTCACGTACCCTTATGTCCGTGCGGCGAATATCACATGGCGCGGGCTTGATCTCAGTGACGTCAAGCAGATGGGATTCCCAGACCCGGACCGGTACCGGCTGGAACCTGGAGACGTGTTGCTCTCAGAGGCTTCGGGCAGTCCAAGTGAGGTTGGTAAGCCAGCGATCTGGCGAGGAGAAATTCCCGGATGCTGCTACCAAAAGACATTGCTCCGGGTTCGATCGTACTGCTCGGAGCTCTTGCCGGAATGGCTGCATCTAGGGTTTATGCGTGACGCCTTGAGCGGTCGATTTGCTAAGATGGCTCCGGGCGTCGGCATTCTGCACCTGACGGCGGAGCGCATGCTCGAATGGCCGGTGCTCATCGCACCCGTCGCTGAGCAGCGCCGTATTCTTGCTGAGGTCGCGCGTTTACTATCCATCACCGATGAGATGGATCGGGTTGTCGACGTGCAGCTCGCTCGCGCGCGGCGCCTTCGCCAATCCGTCCTGAAGAGTGCCTTCGAGGGCAAGCTCGTTCCGCAAGATCCGAACGACGAGCCGGCGAGCGCCTTGCTGGACCGGCTCCGCACTGCGCGCGCGCAAGCATCCGCCGCGAACGGCTCGGGCAGGACCTCCCGCAGGGGCCGCGCTAAGGTGCTCCAGGCCGACGAGGGAGGGCTCGACGATGGGTGAACGATCCAGGACCACGAAGCGCGCCGCGTCCGGCGGGCAGCTCGGCGGCGCGCGGCACGTGATCCGTTTCACGGGCGACGACGTCGCGACGCAGCGTGCTCCGTTTCTGCGCGATCTGCTCGACATCCTCGTTGACGGAGCTCAGCAGGCGACGCGCCTGCATGTCGACGGCCGCAGCACCGCGCCGGGCACGCCGCCGGCCTGGCTGGAAGACGCGGCGGCGTTCGAGGTCGAGCAGATCCAGGAGCGGGAAATCATCCTGCGCGCTCCCTCGCTCGAGGACGCGCTGTCGCAACGTGCCCGGCAGCTCGGCCTCTTCGCGGCCGCCGAGCCGAGCCGCTCGTGCCTCGACTACCTCGAGGACAGCCTCGACGACGCCCTCGCCGGGCGCGAGGACAGCGAGCGCTACGATCGGCCACTCATGGCCACCCTCGAAGGGCTCGGCCGCCTGTTCCGCCATGGCGTGGACAGCATCGAGCTGGTCAACGGCCGGACACTCCGTGTCGATCGGCGAGGCGTCGAGGCGATCCGCGCGCTGCGCCAGCGAACGCCGGAGGATCGACGCATCGTGGTCGGCGGCAAGCTCGACGCGACCCGTGACAGCGATCGCTCCTTCATGCTCGTCCTCACCTCGGGCGAGACCCTGCGAGGCCTCGCCGCCGAGTCGGTGGATCCAGCGGCTCTCGCGCGGCTCTTCGGCCAGCCGGCGATCGTCTCCGGGTTCGCCAAATTCCGCCCATCCGGCAAGGTGCTGCGCGTCGAGGCCGAGCGCATCGACCCGGCGACGGGCGACATCGCGGCCTGGTCGACGATGCCGCGGCCTCTCGACATGCCGGCGCACCTGCACAGGTTCCATGTGCCGCAGGGGCCCGGCTCCGGCGTCGCAGCGATCCTCGGTGCTATTCCGATGGATGACACCGAGGAGGAATTCCAGGCGGCGATCGAGGAGCTCTCGTGACAGTGCCGTCGGGGCCGGTTCTCCTCGACACGGATGTGGTGCCGCCGCTGGCCGCTAACGCCTCGGTCTCGGCTCGCGCACCACGTCGAAGGTCACAGCGTAGTGCGGCGGAGCCTGCTGAGTCGAGGAGACCGCGACTGGCAGACACCGAGCGGCATACGTGGTGCCATCGCCCTTCTTCGTCTCCTCGGACATGCCGTACCCGGTACAAGCCGCTGATATCCGTATCGACGGCATCACCTACGTCCCGGACCTCTATGAGTCCCGCCGCAGGACGCAAGAACATCGCCAGCGAGGGTCACAAAATGAACAAAGAGGCAATGCCTCGGAGCTGCCGAAGCACCTCCTTGGCCGAGCCTCCGAGGGTCATCGTGCAACAGCATCCCCTTTCGCGTCAAGTGGACAAGCGGCCCCATCCAAAGCCGCGTCCCGCGAGCCGAGACACCCGATGAGCAATCCCTTCCGCTCAGATCGTCCAGAAGCTCTGGTCCTACTGCAACGTCCTGCGCGACGACGGCCTGTCCTACGGCGATTACGTCGAGCAGCTCACGTTCCTCCTGTTCCTGAAGATGGCGCACGAGCGCACGCAGCCGCCGTGGAACCACAAGCCGTTCATCCCGGCCGGTCACGACTGGCCCGCGCTGCTCGCCAGGGACGGCGACGCGCTTGAGGTCCAGTACAGAAAGACGCTGGACCACCTCGGCCGGCAGCCGGGCATGCTCGGGCTCATCTTCCGCAAGGCGCAGAACAAGATCCAGGATCCGGCGAAGCTGCGCCGCCTCGTCGCGGATCTCATCGACCGCGAGCAGTGGACGACGCTCGACGCCGACGTGAAGGGCGACGCCTACGAGGGGCTGCTCGAGAAGAACGCGCAGGACACCAAGGGCGGCGCGGGGCAGTACTTCACGCCGCGCCCGCTGATCCAGGCCATCGTCGAGGTCATGCGCCCGGGGCCCGACGACACGATCTGCGACCCGGCCTGCGGCACGGGCGGCTTCCTGCTCGCGGCGCACGACCGCATCGTCCGGACGCACCCGAGCCTGACCCGCGACCAGAAGAAGCACCTGAAGCTCGGCGCCCTCCGCGGCGTGGAGCTGGTCCCCGGCGTGACCCGGCTGTGCGCGATGAACCTGCTCCTCCACGGCATCGGGCCGAGCGCCGACGAGGGGCAGCCGCCCATCGAGACCCGGGACAGCCTCTCCGCCGATCCGGGCTCCCGCTACTCCATGGTCCTGACGAACCCGCCGTTCGGGAAGAAGTCGAGCGTGATGGTCCTCACGGAGGAGGGCGACGAGGGCCGCGAGGCGCTCACGGTCACCCGCGAGGACTTCTGGGCGACGACGAGCAACAAGCAGCTCAACTTCGTCCAGCACGTGAAGACGATCCTCGCCATCCACGGGCGCGCTGCCGTGGTGGTGCCCGACAACGTGCTCTTCGAGGGCGGGGCAGGGGAGACGATCCGCCGCAAACTGCTCCACGACTGCGACGTCCATACGTTGCTCCGGCTTCCCACTGGCATCTTCTATGCGCAGGGCGTGAAGGCGAACGTGCTCTTCTTCGACAAGAAGCCCGCCAGCGAGAAGCCGTGGACCAAGAAGCTATGGGTCTACGACCTCCGCACGAACCAGCACTTCACGCTGAAGACCAACCCGCTCTCGCGCGCTGATCTCGACGACTTCGTCGCTTGCTACAAGCCCGGCGAGCTGCACAAGCGGCGGGCGACGTGGTCGGAGAAGATCCCGACCGGGCAGTGGCGAGCCTACGAGCACGCGGAGCTGGTCGCCCGGGACAAGTGCAGCCTCGATGTCTTCTGGCTGAAGGACGAGAGCCTGGAGGACTCCGAGAACCTCCCGGCGCCCGACGTGATCGCCGGGGAGATCGTGGAGGACCTGCGGGCCGCCTTGGAGCAGTTCGAGGCGGTGGAGGCCGACCTGAGGGCGCGAGCGTCGGCGGGGAGTACCTCGTCGTGATGAGCTCCCTGCGTCACCAGGCCTCTCCGGCTCATCGCGTTCGTTCCACGTGACCGCTCCACGCGAGAGTTGTGATCACACGAACCTGTCGTGACATGATCCCCGCGCCCCCCGCACCGCACCTCTCACGACCTGCACCCCACCGCCTGTCCACGTAAGTCGAAACACCGCTGTGCGCGATTCACCCCGCCGCGAATCGCGACGATGAGCACGCTCGCCATCGCGCAATGCAAACCGGCCATTCTGGCGCGAGCGTACCTCGACACAAACGCGCCGCCCCCGCACGAGAGCCCTTCCCCCGAGCGCTGTGCTACGGGTATGTTTTCCTTTCTCAGCTGACGAGGACCTGTGAGCCTGATGGACCCTGCCCCCGACGCGCTGCTCGGCGAGCTCTTCGCCCGTTCCCCCGATCTGCTCTTCATCGCCTCCGCCGCGGGAGCGCTGCTCCACGGGAGCGGCGGGTTGCGGGAAGCGCTGGGCCCCGAGGTGGGCAGCGGCACGCCCCTCGCGGATCTCGCGCACCCGGACGATCGCGCCGCGCTCTCGGCTGCCTGGTCCTCGCTGCTGCAGACGGACGCGCCCGTCTCGTTCGACGTCCGCCTGCGCGACGGCTGCGGGGTCTACCGGCCGATGTCGTGCAGCGTGAGCCGATCGTCGTCCGATCGCGACGCCGTCCTCGGCTCGCTCCGCCCCGCGCCCGCGATCGCCCAGGAGGAGCTGAAGACGCTCCGGCTCAAGGCGCGCATCCTCGACGCCCTCGCCGAGCACGTGGATCCCATGACGATATGGGTGCTCGACGACGACGGGATCTACGTCTATCACCAGGGCAAGGCTGTCGCGAAGGCCGGGTTGAAGCCGGGGCAGTTCGAGGGGCGCAGCATCCTGGACCTCTATGCGGACACCATGGACGCCGCTCAGTTGCGGCAATGGTACGACGGCCAGGTGCGCCGCGGCCGCGGCGAGGCGCACGGCGCCGACTGGGACAACTGGCTCGTCCCGCTCCGCAGCGAGCCCGGCGGACGCGTCGACGGCGTGCTCGGGGTCTCGCTCGACGTGTCGGACTCCAGGCTCGTCGAGAACGAGCTGCGCATCCAGCTCGACCAGATCGCGGCGCAGCAGAAGGTCATCCGCGATCTCTCCACGCCGATCATCGAGGTCTGGGACGGCGTGCTCACGCTCCCCATGGTCGGCACCGTCGACAGCGTGCGCACCGCCGAGGTCATGGACAGCCTGCTCGCGAAGATCGTCGAGACGCGCGCGAGCTTCGCCATCCTCGACCTCACCGGCGTCGAGGTCGTCGACACAAGGGTCGCCAGCCACCTGATCCAGCTCGTCACCGCCATCCGGCTCCTCGGCGCGGACGGCATCGTCGCCGGCATCAAGCCGAACGTCGCCCAGACCATGGTCGCGCTCGGGCTCGACCTCACCCAGCTCAACACGCAACGCAACCTGCGCGCCGCGCTCAACTACGCCATTCGAGCCATGACCCGCGCCCAGGGCGCATCCCTCGCCGCGAGCCCCGCGCCCCCCAGGAACCCGGCCCCGTGAACGGCGCGCCCGCGCGGGCGCGCGGCGTCCCCGCCCGGGAGCGCCGCGCGCGGCTCACTCGTCCACGAGATCGAAGACGATGCCTCCCTGCGTCTTGATCCGGTGAGTCGACCGGTTCGCGTTGTTCACCGGAGAGGGCGTCAGCGGGTTGGGCGCGGCGCCCACGATGACCGGCCGATCGGGGTCGCCGTTCACGAAGGCGATGAGCACCTCGGTCCCAGGCTTCAGCGGGAAATGCGTGCCGTAGTTCGCCCCGGCGTGGTTCTGGAGCATGCGCACAGGCCTCGACGGCGCGCCCGCGGCGGCCCCCGTGTCGAAGAGGAACCGGACCATGTACCTGCCCTGATCGTCGATCTCCGCGTTGCTGCCCCCGCCGCCGGACCCCGCGTCGACGATGCCGGTGACGACCCCGCTGATCCGCGGCGTCGGCGTGCTCCGCGGCGGTCGGTACGTGTTCTTGGCCGGGATCGCCCGGAACGTGTTCACGTACCGCTGCGGCTCCTCGGCGCCGCGCCCGCCGGCGGCCTGCGACGCGCGGTGCTCCACCTCCACGAAGAGCATGTCGAGCGGCTCGAGGCTCGGGTGCCCCTCCAGCACCGACCGCGCGCCCGCGCCCAGCGCGCACACAGCGCTCCTGCCCGCGTAGACGAGCTGCGTCGCCTGCCGCTCCTCGGCCCGGATCTGCGCCAGCTCCTTCCCCTCCGCGGGCGTCTTGTAGTGACCGCCGAACTCGACCACGCCGCCCGCATACCCGGTGGGCAGCACGTGCTCCGACGTCAGATCGAGCATCGGTTGCCGGTAGTTGTAGTCGCGGGCCACATACACGCTCGGGACCAGCCGCGCTCTCGCCTCGATCTCGAAGACGTCGAGCGTCTCCCCGCGCTCGCGGAAGGGGACGGACGCCGCGCCGGCCGTGGGCTTGAACCCGGTCGGGCTGTCGGTGAAGACCATCGTGTCCTGGCCGTCCTGGTGCTCGAAGAAGAAGCTGATCCCGACGTGCTCGGCCAGGCGGCAGATGAAGGCGAAATCGGTCTCCTGGTACTGCACGACGAACTCCCGCGGCGCGTAGCTGGCCATCAGCCGGAGATCCACGTCGCTCCCGCTCAGGCCCACGAGCTCGAGCTTCTGCTGGATGAGCTCCGGCACCGCCTTGTTCATCGAGATCTCGGTGGTCTCGACCAGCGTCAGCCGGAAGGCGCGCGGGACGATGCGCAGCCGGTACGCCCGGTGCTCGAGCATGCTCGCGAGCAGGTCGTGCACCTCCGCGACCATGCCGTGGATGCGCCGCAGCTCGACCCCGTCCTGCTCGAAGAGGATCGCGACGTTCTCGCCCGTGAACGTCTGGCCGTCGACAGCGGCCTCGCTCGGACACACCACCTCGACGTCGAACGAGAAGAGCTGCGAGATCGCCTCGCGCCCCGAGAGCCTGTTGACCTGGAGGATGTCGGACGAGAAGCCGGGGAGCTCCAGTCGAATTTCCAGCGAATCGGATCGGGTAGTCATCGTCGCAGCTCCATCCACCGTGCCGTGGGAGAGGGTCTCCTGCCGCCGGACGCCCGCCTCCCGGGAGCCCGGCGCGCGCGCCGAGGCGGGCCGGGCGCGCTATCGTTTGCGATCGAACCGTTCGTAAAGGCTCCTTCTCAATGCGGGTGACGGCGTCGGCAGCGTCGGGCGCTCCGGC
>NZ_JEMA01000177.1 GCF_001589285.1 Sorangium cellulosum
CCGGCGCTCGACCTGTGCGAGGCGGTGACCGGGAAGGCGTTCTGCTTGCCGTCGGGGCAGGAGCTGAGCGACGAGGAGCGGATCTTCTCGGGGGTGGGGTTCGGGCTCGGGGCGGTCGGGCCGATGTGGCGCGCGGTCAAGACGAGCAGCGGGCTCAGGTCGTCGGCGATCCGGGTGGCCGGGGAGATCGCCGAGATCGAGGAGGCGTTCGCGCAGATCGTCAAGACGAACCGCGTCAGGGGGTACAAGGGGCTCCACGGGGCGATCACGACGAAACCGGTGGACCTCTTCGAGAAGAAGGTGGCGAAGTTCCTGGTGGACGACGGAAGAGCGCTCGTCGGGGTCGGCGATGACGGCGTGCGCGACGTGCTCAAAATTCCGAGGGAATCAAGCCGTGGCACCTATGACGGGAAGGCTCCCGACTTCCTGTCGGTTTCCAGGGGCCACAAGCTCATCCTGAGCGAGGCAAAAGGCGGGAAGATATACGTTCAGGATGTCCGCGAGCAACTATCGAACGCGATGGAGGCGCTGAAGAACAAACGGCTGGATGGAGATATTGACCGCGTCGAGCTCATCATGAAGGAGGGGGCGGAGTTCGAGGACCCGAGGTACACCGTCAAGGACGGTTACTTGTTCGACATGCGCGAGGGCAAGACCGTCCGCCTAATCGGCTTCAGCAAACCCATTATGGTGATCCGACTATGAGCGAATCAGGTCCTTGCTTTTATGCATGGTGTGACGAGGCCGACAGGATCGACGCGTTCGCGGCGGCTCTGTCGGTGATCGTTGTGCCAGGAGGGCTCATCCGCGTGTCGATGAGCTCCGAGAAGGAATGCAATACGCAATCGATGGATGATGCCCTCGCAATGATCCGCGCCCACTTCTCCGGGATGATGAACGCAAGCGTATCCTTCGCGGCGATGCTGAGCGTCTCCGAGCGCCTGATCGAGTTTGGCAGCCTATGCTACACTGAAGAAAGCGAACGCTGGCGTCCTTCCGGCCCACTCCTTTGGCATCCGTGCGACAAGTGGGATTTTCTTCCAGGCGAGCTCAACCTCGCCCTCGGGAGCGGCCCGCGCTCCATTGAGGCTGAGGCCGCGGTCGCTTGGCTCGCGGTCCAGAACGATCTTGAGGATCTGCTCGTCCGGCTTTGCGCACCGGACGCGAGCGGGCGTGTTCCGACGGGTGCCTGCACGAACGCGTGGGACTGGATCGCCCCGATCGAGATGTGTGCTACCTACAATGCAAGCGCCGCAGAGCTCGCCCGCGACCTCGCGCTCTCGTGGGTACACCTCCACGACAAGGAGAGTGTTTCGCGCATCGCGGGCATGTCGCAGGAAGCTCTCCACGCGCGCATCGATGCCGCGCCCCGCGGCGCGCGTGTCGCCCTGAAAGGCGGCAGCAAGTTCTCGCGTTCGCTCTCCCGCGAGACCGTCCTCAAGGCGCTCGCGACGCCAGCGTCCGCGCTGCTCGAGGCGCTCGAAGCATCCGCGGTGCCCGACGATGCATGGCGCGCCGCCGAGTCGCGCGCGAGAGAGATTGTCGAGTTGACGAGCCAGATCGAGGAGATCAAAGGCCTCCCCACCTGGCGGGTGGACACGACCACGCGCAGGCACGTCCGCTTCCTCGAAGAGTACGCGCCGTTCCACGTGCGCCGCCTGCCGAGCGGCGGCGTGATGCTGGCGACCCACCCGTACCGCACGCTGTGGCCGCTCTGGTCCGACGCGCTCTTCGTGCTCGGGCTGATGTCCTGATGCACCTCGTGCACGTTCTCCCTTCTCCCAACCTCATACCCCGGCCGCACGCACCGGACGGCGCACCCCTCCCTGAGCGCGCGGAGCGCGCGATTTGGGAGGGGCGGACCGCGCGCAGGCGCGGAGCGCCGAGCACGGGCCGGGGGTGGGCATCGGCTCTCTGGGAGCCATCCCTCGCCGTCGCAGAGCGGTCCTCATCAACGGCCAACCCCGAGGGGTGGGACCCGGACGACCCGTGGAGCTACGCGCTCGGGGAGAGCGAGGTGCCGTGGGTGGAGGTGCCGGACATCGCGGAGGTGGATGGAGCGTTCGAGGAGGGGAGGGACCCGTACGCAGCGTACGCGGACACGGTGATCGCGGCGCTGGAGGCGGCGGTGAGCGGCGGGGCGGTGGTCGCGCGGGCGGACTTCGCGGCGAACGCGAGGGCGCGGCGGGTGAACGGCGCGGCGCTGGAGATCGCGCCGCGCGGCCGGATGGAGATGTCGCTGGCGACGACGCGCCAGCGTTCGTCGCGCTCCGGCGCGCCTCAGTCGATCGCCTCGACGCGGAAGCTCGACTGGACCAGGCGGTGCGGCCGGGCGCCGAGGTCGGCGACGTCGAACCCGAAGCCCGCGCCCTGGTGGTGAATGCCGCCCGACGTCGCGCCGCTCGGCATCTTCACCGACGAGCTCACCGTGACGTAGACCTTCGCGCCCTTGGCGAACGCGGCGGTCATCGCGAGCGCGCGCCCGGCGAGCTGCGCGGCGGCCTCGCGCGCCACCAGCGCCCAGAGCGCAGTGGCCCCGGCCGTCGACGAGAGCGCGCGCACCCCGAGCACCAGGCCGGCGCCGCTGAGCTGCACCTCGAACACAGCGCGCGCCGTCGCGGGCGTCTCCGACGAGCGCACCGCGTCCGCGATCACAGACGCGATCGTGCCGGCGGCGGGAAGATCCAGCCCGAGCGTCTTGTCCCGATCGCGCATCGTCTCGCGCAGCACCTCGCCGGCCCTGTCCATCGAGGTCTCGCGCCGCGCAGGCGGCGCTGTCGGCGCCGCAGCCGGCGGCGCCTGATCCGGCAGCACCCCGCGGAGCTGCCACACAGGCACGCCGTCGAGCCCCGCCACGCGCGGCGGACCCTCCGCGATCGGCGGACCGCCGTACTCGGTGGACGGCGCCGTGACGGGCGGCGCCGCGGGGCCCTCCAGCGGCGGGGCCGCAGCCTCCGGCGACGGCACCTCCCGATCGCGCCGGTCGCGGCGCGCCGTCCGCCCGAGCACCGGCGGCTCCGCCTCCTCAGGCGGACGACGCGCCGCGTCCGGCGGCGCGGCGCGCGCCTCCTCCTGCGTCGGCCGCAGCGGCTCGACCTGCTGCACCTCGATCTCCACCTCGCGGCCCGCGCCGCTCGAGCGGGCCACGAGCGCCGGCGCCGCGCTGCCCGCGATGCGCGCCAGTCCCGGGATGGCGGCGTGGAGCAGCGTCGCTGCGAGCAGGAAGCGGACCTCACGAGGGAGCAAGCGCCGAGCACCTTGGTGGGGGCGCGAAGGGGGTGCAAGTGCGCGTTTCATCGCCGCCGTGCTCGCCCAGGCGCTCGCACCCCACCCGCGCGCCGCGAGCAGATCCCGCGCGCTCCCCCGCTTCGCTGGGCGGCCGCGCTCGCCCACGCGTGATCCAGCAGGGCACAGAGTATTCCGATCTCCCTTGAATCTGCGGGCACGGCACGGTTGCCGCTTGAGCTTCGTACCGTGCTGGTCGATGCTCCCGCCGCCACGGCGCCTTCCGGGCTCGGCGGCAGGAGCAGAGACGCAGCGCGGCGCCGTCAGTGCAACGCGCTCCAGCACACGAACCAGCGCCTGGCCGGACAAGGTCGAGCGCTACGTCCCCGTTGTAGAGGAGGGGTATCGCATGAAGGGAAACGTGCGCGCTGACAGGTCGCCTGCGGACCTCTCGATGACGCCCACGCCGCCGCCCGTGACCGTGGTCCAGGAACCCCTGGAGGGCGGTCTTCCCCTCGGTCCGCCGCCCCTCGGCGCGACGCCCGCTCCGGAGGAGCAAGGGTTCCTCTTCGATCCGCCGCCCCTCGACGCGGCGCCCGCGCTGCAGGACCAGGGGTTCCCCCCGGGCCTCGACCCGGCGCTGGGCCCCTCGCCGCTCCACCTGGCCGGGGTCGCGCCGTACGGGAGCTGGGCCGCTCCCTCCCCGGACGAGCGCCGCGCCCGCCGGTGGCGCGCCCTCGGGGCGTTCGCCCTGGCCGCTGCGACAGTGATCTTCGTCGTCGTGCTCACCGCGCGCGGGATCGCCGCGCGCATGCCGGGCGCCTCCGCCGAGGCCTTCCGCGGCATGACGCCCGCCAGCCGCGCGCTCCTCGTCGCGTCGCGCGCCGCGCGCGACGGCGCCGCGGCCAAGGTGCTCGTCGCGCCCGAGGTGTTCGCCCGCTGGCAGGGGGCGACCCCGCCGCCCGCGATCCGGCACGACGGGTACGCGTCGATCCGCGGCGGCGTGCTCTTCACGCCGGAGTCGTTCCAGCCCGCCGGATCGAGCTACGACCTCCTGCTGCACTTCCACGGCAACACCCAGCTCGTCCGCGAGAGCGCCGAGATCGCCGGGCTGAACGCCGCCGTCGCCGTCATCAACCTCGGCATCGGCTCCGGGGCCTACGAGGACCTCTACGCGCAGCCGGGCATGTACGAGAGCCTGCTCGCGGACATCGACAGGGCGCTCGCGCAGCGCGGGCTGCCGACCCCGCGGCTCCGCCGGGTCGCGCTCTCGTCGTGGAGCGCGGGCTACGGCGCCGTCGCCAAGATCCTGGAGCTCCGCCGCGGCACCGAGACGCTCGACGCGATCCTGGTCACCGACGGCATCCACTGCGGCTTCGCCCCCGAGCAGCCGAGCGGGCTCAACACGCTGCAGCTCGCCTCGTTCGCGCGCGCGGCGCAGCGCGCCGCCGAGGGGCAGGTGCTGTTCACGATCACGCACTCGGAGATCGACCCGATCGCGTACGCCAGCTCCAGCGCGACGGCCAGCTACCTGCTCGGCGCGGCCGCGGGATACCCCGTCGAGCGCGCGATCGCGCTCGACGCGCCGCCGCACCTCCGGCTGCGCGCGGCCGAGGGCGCCGTCTCGAAGAAGCTCGAGAAGCACTTGATCCCGACAACGGAAGCGCACGTGGGCGAGCTCCACGTGCGCGGGTTCCGGGGCAACACCCCCGAGCACCACATGGCGCACCTGCTCCAGATGGCGTCGACCGTGCTGCCCGAGCTCGTCGAGCGCTGGAGCGAGGGCGGCGACCCCCGCCCCCTCGACAACTGAGGCCGACGCACAGCAAACCGGCGGCGCTGTACGAGCGCGCGCCCGCCGGCCAGCCGCCCGCCGCGCGTCAGCTCCGGCGCCGCGCCTCGTCGATCCAGGCCTTGATCGCCGCCGTCACCGGGTGATCCGCCCCGAGATCCGCCTCGGCGAGCGCGAGCGCCCGCTCGTACAGCGGCAGCGCCGCGGAGACCCTCCCGGCGGCGTGGTGCACCTGCGCGAGCCGGACCAGGGTCGGCCGGAGCGACGGGTGGGAGGCCCCGCCGAGCGCCTCCCGCGCGGCGAGCGCGCGCTCGTACAGCGCCGCCGCCTCGGTCGGATCGCCGAGCGCCTCCCGCGCGGCCCCGAGGTTGTGGAGGATCGACGCGACGAGCGCCCCCTCGGCGTCCGGGTGGGCCTGCTCGACGATGTCGAGCGCCCGCCGGAGCATCGCCTCCCTTTCGGCGGCCGGGCGGTCCTCCTCGAGGAACGTCGCCGCGTTGTAGAGCGTCTCCGCGACGAGCGGGTGGCGGTCGCCGAGCGCCCCCTCGCGCAGCGAAAGCGCCCGCTGGAAGAGCGGCGCCGCCTCGGCCCGCGCCCCCCGCCGGCCGAGCAGCAGGCCGAGCCGGTTCAGCAGCGCCGACAGCTCGACCGGATCCGGGTCGCGCATCCGGTCGTACCCCGCGAGCATCCGGCGGAACAGCGCCTCCACGTCCTCGGCCTTGCCCTGCCGCTCGAGGACGGCGGCGAGCTGCTCGAGCAGCCTCGGCAGCGGCGGGTCGGCGCTCGCCCCGGCCACCTCCGCGATGGAGATCGCCCGCGCGGAGCTCGCCCGCGCCTCCTCCAGCCGGCCCTGCGCGAGCTGCGCCGAGCTCAGCGCGTAGAGCGGCCCCGTGAGCTCGGCGTGCTCGGGGCCGTAGATCTCCTCGGCGATCCGGAGCGCCAGCGCGCACGTCGCCTCCGCCTCGGCGTGGCGGGAGGCGGCCAGCGCCGACGCCGCCTCGTCGAGTAGGCGCCGGTACTCTCTCCCCCTCCACCAGCGCCGCAGGGCGCGATCGGGTCGCATGCCCCTCTACTACCTCGCCCCCGGCCGTGGGGGCGAGCCCGCGCTGTGGGGGCGGGGACGTCCGGCGGACCGCGGCGGCAAGACGACGCACGGACGGTCGGAGAAGGGCATCGCGCGGACGCGGAGCGGTGTAATCTGCTCGCAGGATCTCGTGGCACGAAGGTGGGATGCGGACGCTCGATGCCAGCAACTGGCGGTTCCCGTGGATCGGGGCTATGGCGCACGACGCAGGGTGCAGCGCCCCCCGCACGGCGTGCCGCAGGGCCAGTCGGAGGGGGGAGGCGGCCTCGCGAACGGAGCGATCGAGGAAAGGTCGCCAAGGACTTTTCTTCCGTTTAGACTGCCTCGACGGCCCCACGCGTCGACGTCCCCCACGATCATGAGGTCCAGGCTCACGCATCGCGAGGCATCGATACCGAGGGGAGGGCTCGCCCGCGCCCGCACGGGGAAGGCGACGGAGTTCATATGAGTGCCAACGAAAACGTCGTCGATGAAGTAGCGCGCAGCGAGCCGATCGATCCGTTGCTCGGGAAGGTGCTCAACAGCAAGTTCAAGATCCTGTCCCAGCTCGCGACCGGCGGCATGGGCACGATCTATCGCGGCGAGCAGATCCCGCTCGGGCGCCCGGTGGCGATCAAGGTCTTGATTCCGAACCAGGCCTCGCGGCAGCTCGACCCGAACTTCCACAAGCGCTTCTTCCTCGAGGCGAGCATCCTCGCGCGTCTCCAGCACCCGAACATCGTCACCGTCTTCGACTACGGCCGCATCGAGGCCGACGATCAGGACCGGTTCTTCATGGCGATGGAGTTCCTCGAGGGCGAGACGCTCTTCCGGCGCGTGCGCCGGCAGGGGCGCCTCCCGCCGCCCGAGGCGATGCGCATCGCGCGGCAGATCGCGCGCGGGCTGCGCGAGGCGCACAAGCACGGCGTCGTCCACCGCGACCTCAAGCCGTCGAACATCATGCTCGTCTCCAACGAGGACGCGGAGGAGGCGGTCAAGATCCTCGACTTCGGCCTCGTCAAGCAGCTCGGCGACGACTCGGAGGAGCTGACGCAGCAGGGCGCGTTCCTCGGCTCGCCGCGCTTCATGTCGCCCGAGCAGATCTCGCACGGCAAGGTCGATCTCAGGACCGACATCTACTCGCTGGGCGTGATCCTCTACCAGATGCTCTGCGGGAAGGTCCCGTTCGAGTCCGAGAAGTCGATCCAGATCCTGATGGCGCACCTGCAGCAGCCGGTGCCGCGCATGAAGGAGCGGAACCCGGACGTCGACATCCCCGAGCCGCTCGAGGCGCTCGTGATGCGCTGCCTCGCGAAGGATCCGGACGGCCGGCCCGCGACGATGGACGCCCTCATCCAAGGGCTCGGCGAGTGCGCGCGCGGCATGGGCGTGACCACCGCGTTCGGCGGCACGCAGATCACCTCGTTCGAGTCGCTGCCCGGCGTGCAGATCTCGTCGCGTTCGTCCACGGTGCAAGCGCTCAAGGAGGCGGTCACGCTCCCGGCGCCGGACGACGACGCGAGCGGCCGCACCTCGGGCGTCGGCACGGGCCCGGGAGGCGTGGCGGCGGCCGCGACAGATCCGTCGAAGGGCGGGGCGGGCGCGCAGGACGCGCGCCCCAGCGGCGGGCGGAAGGCGGCGATCCTCGCCGCGATCGGGGCCATCATCGTGGCCGCGGTCGTCTTCGTGCTCACCCGCAGCCCCGCGCAGAGCGAGGCGACGACGCCGCCGCCCGAGCCGGCGCCGGCGCCGACGCCGACCGCCGCGGCCAACGAGCAGAAGGGCGCGCCCTCGTTCATGCTCATCATCGAGTCGATCCCGCCGGGCGCCGAGGTGCTCGAGGACGGCAAGTCGCTCGGGCAGACGCCGCTCCAGCTCTCGATCGAGAACGAGCAGGTGCGCGCGGCGCCTCGCCGGCTGACGCTGCAGAAGGAGGGCTTCCAGCCCTACTCCATCGTGCAGGGGCCGTCCGAGATGTCCGTGCAGACCGTCGCGCGGCTCGCGCAGGTGTCGGCGCCGCCGAAGGTCGAGGAGCAGCCGTCGCAGGGCTCGGGCAGCAGCAGGAGGAACTGGGGACGGCCCCGCGCGCCGACGCCGCCCCCGCCCACGTCGAAGCCGACCGCGACCGAGCCCTCGGCGCCGTCCATCCGGATCGACCGGTAACGATCAGGAAGCGCCCGACGTCGAGTATCGGCGCGTCCTGATCGCGCCGCGCTCGACGGCGCGGCGCGCCCCTGATTTCGCCGCGCTGGACGGCGCGGCGAAGGGGCGATGCGCTAGCTTCCTGGCTGCGCATGTCCCGCCTGCTCATCGTCTCGAACCGCCTCCCCGTGACCGTCCGCGCCGAGCAGGGCGACGTGTCCGTCGTGCCCTCGACGGGCGGCCTCGTCACCGCGATCCGGGGACCGCACGAGCGCCACGGCGGGCTCTGGCTCGGCTGGCCGGGCGACGTCTCGCGCCTCGGCGAGGAGCAGCGCCAGGAGCTCGAGGCGCAGCTCGAGCAGCTCGGCACCGTCCCGGTGCACCTCACCCCGACCGAGATCAGCCACTACTACGACGGCTTCTCGAACGGCGTCCTGTGGCCGCTATTCCACTACCTGGTCGAGAAGGTGCACCTCGACGCGCGGCGCGACTGGGAGAGCTACCGCGCGGTGAACGAGCGCTTCGCCGACGCTGTCGCCGCGCGGTACAGGCCGGGGGACAGGGTCTGGATCCACGACTACCAGCTCACGCTCGTGCCGGCGATGTTGCGCCAGCGCATCCCCGACGCGCGGATCGGCTTCTTTTTGCACATCCCGTTCCCCGCGGCCGAGGTCTTCCGGACCCTGCCGTGGCGGGAGCAGGTGCTGCGCGGCATGCTCGGCGCCGACGTCGTCGGGTTTCACACGGCGTCGTATCGGTACCACTTCGTCTACTCCGCCGCGCGCGTGCTCGGCCTCGATCCCGACCTCGAGACGCTCGCGTACGAGGGGCGGAAGGTGCGGCTCGGCGTCTATCCGGTCAGCATCGACGTCGACGAGTTCGTGCGGCTCGCGCGGGACGAGGACGTCCGCGCCGAGGCGCAGCGCCTCCGCGCGCGCGCCCAGGGGCGCAAGATCGTGCTCGGCATCGACAGGCTCGACTACACGAAGGGGATCCCGCGGCGCATGCTCGCCATCGAGCGCTTCCTGGAGCGCGAGCCCGAGCTGCGAAGCAAGGTCCGGTTCATCCAGCTCGCGGTGCCCACGCGCGAGAAGGTCGACGCGTACGCGGACTTCCGGCGGGTCGTGAACGAGCTCGTCGGCCACATCAACGGCGCCTACGCGACGCTCGACGACGTCCCGATCCACTTCCTGCACAGGTCGATGCCGATGTCCGAGGTGGTCGCGCTCTACCTCGCGGCCGACGTGATGATGGTGACGCCGCTGCGCGACGGGATGAACCTCGTCTGCAAGGAGTACGTGGCCTCGCGGCTCGACGACACAGGCGCGCTCGTGCTGAGCGAGTTCGCGGGCGCGGCCGCCGAGCTGATCGAGGCGCTCCCGGTCAACCCGTACGACATCGACTCGGTGGCCGCGACGATCAAGCAGGCGCTCGTCATGCCGCCGTCCGAGCAGCGCGTCCGGATGCAGGCGCTCCGGCGCCGCGTGGTGACGCACGACGCGCACCGCTGGTCGCACCGCTTCCTGAGCGATCTCGAGCGCGCGTGCGCCGCGGCGCCCGCGGTGGGCGCGGCGCGGCGGCGCACCGACGCGCCCCAGCTCAACACGATCGCGAGCGCGCGCAGCGCGCCGTCGCTTGTCGTGATGCTCGACTACGACGGCACGCTCGTCCCGCTCGCGGCGATGCCCGAGCTCGCGCCGCCGGACGAGGAGCTCATCACCGATCTGCGCGATCTCGCGGCGCGCCCGCGGACGCAGGTGCACGTGGTGAGCGGCCGGCCGCGCGAGGACCTCGAGCGGTGGCTGGGCGAGCTGCCGATCAGCCTCCACGCGGAGCACGGGTTCTTCTCGCGCGCCGCGCCCGGCGAGCCGTGGGTCGCGCTGCGCGACGCCTCGCTCGACTGGAAGCCGAAGGCCCGCGACGTCCTGCAGGGCTTCGTCGACCGCACGGCGGGCAGCTTCATCGAGGAGAAGGTGGTGTCGATCGCGTGGCACTACCGGAGCGCGGATCCGGAGCTCGCCAGCCAGATGGCCCGCGAGGTGCCCGCGCAGCTCGAGGAGCTGCTGCGCGAGAGCGATCTCGAGCTGATCCCTGGGCGGAAGGTGCTGGAGGTGCGGCTGCGCGGGGTCAACAAGGGGGCGATCGTGCCGCGCGTGCTGTCGACGGTGCCGCCCGACGCGATGGTTGTCGCGCTCGGCGACGACAGGACCGACGAGGATCTGTTCGCGGCGCTCCCCCCGACGGCGCTCACGGTCCACGTGGGCGGCGGGGAGAGCTCCGCGGCGTTTCAGCTGCCGGATCCGGCCTCGGCGCGGCGCCTGCTGCGCGCGCTCGTCGCGTGAGCGCGCGCGCTGGAGCTCACGCCCTCGGGCGGCGGCCGCGCCGGAGGGCGGC
>NZ_JEMA01000178.1 GCF_001589285.1 Sorangium cellulosum
GGGGTGGGCGCTGCTGCTCGTCGTGATGGTCGCGATCGGCAGCGCGGCGTCGACCGTCGGCGGCAGCGCCGGGCTCCGGGCTCGCTCCGGCGGGGCGCCTCGCTCGAGCTGAGCGCGCGCTCGCGCGCCGCCGGGGCGCGCGGATCGAGCGCGCCGCTCAGCCCGGATCGAGCCGGCGAATGGACGCGCTCGCCTCGGCGAGCGAGGCATACGCGAGGGCCGTGCGCGGGTCGCGCGCGTCGGGGGCGACATCGAGCAGCGGCCTCAGCGCGAAGACCCGCTCGCACAGCCGCGGGTGAGGCACCTTGAGGTCCGGCTCCGCGACGGTTTCGCCCTCGATCCAGAGCAGATCCAGATCGATCGTCCGCGGGCCCCACCGCACCGGATCGGGGCGCCTCCGCCCGAGCGAGCGCTCCACGGCGAGCGTGCGCTCGAGGATCTCGCGCGCGGGCAGCGACGTGGCGACGAGCACCGCGGCGTTCACGTAGTCGCCTTGCGGCGGGCCACCTGCGGGCGGCGACTCGTAACGCGGCGACTCGCTGACCACCTCGATGTCGGGATCGGCGTCGAGCGCCGTGACGGCGGCGCGGATCGTCGCCAGGCGATCGCCCACGCTCGACCCCAGCCCGATGACGACGCGTCGATGAGATCTCATGGCGGCAACCTACCACGCAGCTCCAGGCTGCTCGCGACGCTCGGCCGTCGGGCCAGCGAGCGCGGGGCATCGCGGGCCCGGCGCCGGCGCGACGATCCGCGCGAGCCTCGCGATCACTCCCGCGGATCGGTGGCGCGGCGCCCGACGCCGAGCCGCCGGCCTTCCGGGCGCGGGGGGAAGACGCGCCGATCCTCGGGGTTGCGGCGCGGGATGGGCGAGCGGCGCTCGACGGACGTGTCGCCCTGCGCCGGCGGCCCGCCGCGCTGGAGGCCCACGAACAGCTCGCGCATCTCCTCGAACGTCTCCGGCATGGCGGCGGCCACTGTCGCCGCGTGCGACCGGCACAGGCTCAGCGAGCGCCCCTGGATGACAACGCGCGCCATCCGCGTCCTCGCGCGAGCGTCCCCGGACGGCACGCCCTCCCGGCTGTCCAGCTCGCGATCTTCACATACGGCACATCGCTCGAATGACTCGCCCATGGGGGAGCCTTCGCAGAAACCGGACCTCCGGGCCAACTTCCGGACGCCCGGGCGCGGCCGGTCACCCGCGCGTCCGGCCGCGCGCCCGCTCCTCGGCCCAGGCGATCACCCGCGCGGCGGGATCCTCGCCGGTGAAGCGGCCGAGCTCCTGGATGCCCGTCGGGCTCGTGACGTTCACCTCGGTCAGGCGCTCGCCGATCACGTCGAGGCCCACGAAGAAGAGGCCGTCGGCGCGCAGCCGAGGCGCGACCGCCCGGACGAGATCGCGCTCGCGCGGCGTCAGCTCCGTCGAGACCACGCGCCCGCCGACATGGATGTTCGAGCGGTGGTCGTCGTCGCGCGGGACCCGGAGGATGGCGCCGAGCGGCTCGCCGTCGAGCAAGAGGACGCGCTTGTCGCCTTGGACGACCGCGGGGAGGTACTCCTGCACCATCGCGAGGCGGTGCCCCTCGCTCGTCATCATGTCCGCGATCGCGCGCGCGTTCTTGTCGCGCTCGCTGATCTGCAGCACGCCGAGGCCGCCCGCGCCGTCCAGCGGCTTGATCACGGCCGTGCCGCCGAGGTCGCGGACGAACGCGTGGATCTGCTCGCGATCGGCGGTGACCAGCGTCCGCGGCGTCCACTCGGGGAAGTTCAGCGCGTAGAGCTTCTCGTTGGCGTCGCGCAGCCCGCGCGGGTCGTTCACGATGATCGGGCAGCGCCGCGCGCGCTCGAGGATCAGCGTCGCGTACAGGTAGCTGCGATCGAACGGCGGGTCCTTGCGGATGAAGATCGCGTCGACGTCCCCGAGGCGGAGCCGGCGCGGGCCGCCCGCGAGGTCGAGCGAGATGTACGGAGGCGCGTCGCCGATGATCACGGGCGTCGCCACGGCGTGCGCCTCGCCGCCCTCGATCGAGAGATCGCGCGGCAAGCAGTGGTAGCTCTCGTGTCCGCGCGCCTGCGCCGCTCGGATGAAGGCGAACGACGTGTCCTTGTCGTGCGCCACGCGGCTCAGCGGATCCATGACGAAGACGAAGCGCATGCGGTCTCTCGCGGGTCGGGGGTGGTCGAGGGGAGGGGTGAGGGGAGGGGCGGAGACGGACGCGCCCGCTCTCGGGCGGGCGCGGGCGCGGTCACTGCATCGCAGCGAGCACGAGCTGCGTGCTGAGGTCGTCGCCGAGATCCGAGGCGAGCGCGTAGCCGACGCCGCTGCGCTCGGCGGCGACGACCGAGTAGCCGTTGATCTTGCCCACGTAGACGGGGCGCTCGCGCACGACGCGCGGCTGGAGGATCGGCTGCGCCTTCTGCACCGGGACCGCGCGCGAGTTGAAGAGGTACACCGTCACGCGGTGGTTGCCCCTCACGACGTACTGGAGCAGCGCGGCGCGCCTGTCGCGCATCGTGTGCACGCGGGCGCCCATGAAGTTCACGGGCATCGACTGGAACTCCGGCCTGCGGACCGGCACGCCGACGAACGGATCGAAGCGCGGCAGGTCCTCCGGGTTGGTCGTCTCCGGCGGCAGCGGCTGGGCGTGCTGGGTGACGAGGTCGTCGAGCAGGATCTCGACGCTCTCGGCGCGCGCCGCGTCGGCATCCATCTTCGCCGCGCTCTTCGCGGCCTCCGGCGGCGGCGCGGCGGCCCGCTGCCGCGTCACGCCCACCATGAAGACGACGCCCGCGGCCACGGCGAGCGCGGCGGCGTACCCCCTGTGCACGAGGCGCGGCCTCGCCTCGAACGCCTGCGCCGCCTCGCGCGCCTGCTCGTGCGCGATCGACGCGGCGACGCGCGCCCGCAGCGCGTTCGGGCACGCGGCGGGCTTCGCCCGCTTCAGGCTCGCGCGCAGCGAGCGCAGCACCTTCACCTGCTCGAAGCACGGCGGGCACTGGACGAGGTGGGACTCGAGGTCCACCGCGTGATCCGGATCCAGCTCGCCGTCGACGTAGGCCGACAGCGCGTACTCGAACTGCGCACAGCTCTCGATCGACTTCGCGGCGCTCATGCGACACCCCGCTTCCGCTTGCGGTACGCGTCCAGGTCGGCAGGCGCCTCTTTCGGTGCTTCGGCGCTGACGATGCCCATCAGGACCGCGTGCTCGCGCAACGTCTTCTGGAGGAGCTTGCGGCCCCTGTGCAGCCGCGACATCACCGTGCCGATGGGGCAGCCCATCGCCTCGGCGATCTCCTTGTAGGAGAGCTCCTCGATGTCCGAGAGGACCACCGCGAGGCGGAACTCCTCGGGCAGCTCGTCGAGGGCGCGCTGCACCTCCGCCTCGACGAGCGGCGTGAGCGCCTGGGTCTCCGGATCGCGCATCGCGCGCATCGTTGTCGCACCGACCCAGCCGTCGGTGAGCGGCTCGGCGTCGGGGCCCTCGAAGATGCCCCGCTCGAGGCCCCCGCGCCGGTACCGGTTGATGAACGTGTTCGTCAGGATCCGGAGCAACCAGGCCTTGAGGTTGGTGCCGGGCTCGAACTGTTCCCGGGCACGCATCGCCTTGACGATGGTGTCCTGGACCAGATCCTCCGCCTCGGTCGAGCTCTTGGTCATCCTGCAGCTCACGCCGTACAGCGTGTCCAGATGACCGAGCAGCTCGACCTCGAAGGCGTCCGCGCGCCCCCCCTCACTGCTGGATAACGACAGGTCCTGCGCTACGGATGCAGGTTTCTTGCTGAAGAAGAACGGCATGGGATCGACAGGGGAACAGAGGGGCGGCCACGACTATTCCGGCCTGCTCTCGCTCCCCTGACCCTCGCCCACGGGCTCGTCCGTGGCGGAGCCGGCCTGGAGGGGAGCGGTGCCCTCGATCTGCTCACCCGCGCGTCCCTGGAGCTTCGCCTCCAGCTCGTCAATGCGCTGCGAAAGGCGCTTGACATCGGCCTGGAGATCGCGAACCAGCCCGAGACCCGGCAGGATCGCGCGGATGCGCTCGTCGACGGCCTGCTGCCACTGATCGAGCGTCTGCTTCGAGCTCTCGACGATGCCGCTCAGGCGGCCCTTCGCGTGGCTCGACCTGTCCGGGTCGAGCGGCGGAGGCGGCTGGGACGGCGGCGTGGAGGCCGCCTGCTCCGGCGCGGGCGCCTGCGGGGCGCCCGGTGCTACAACCCCGCCCTCCCCGGGGACCGCGCCGGGGATGAGCCGGCCGATCGGCCCCTCGCGGAGCTGCGAGAGAAGCCGCTCGCCCCGCTCCTGGATCAGATCCCTCAGCGTGCCGAGCGGAACCGAGCGCGGCTGCGACTTGAGATCCTCCGAGATGATCAGCGCCAGCGTGACCTCGGTCTTGTCCTCCTTGGTCGCGTTGTCGATGATCTGGACCTCTTCGCCGGCCCGCACCATCTCCCCGATCTGTTGCAGGGTGACGTAGCGACTGTCCTTCGTGTCGTAGAGCTTCCGATTGGAGTAGCGCTTGATAACGCGACGCGGTACCTCGCCGCTGCCCAGGGTCTCCTTCGCCGTTTCCATCTCCTCTACGCCTCGAGTCGATTGGACCACCGCTAGAAACCTCGCGCAAGGAAAGATCACTCGATATCACTCGATAAAAGGGGCGGCGCTTGAAGGAGCCGGCGATCGAGCTGCGTGACGTGACCGCGAGCTATCCCACCGGGAGGCTGGCGCTGGAAGGGATCAGCCTGGCGGTGCGCGCGGGCGAGCTCTGCGCCGTCCTGGGGCCGAACGGCGCCGGCAAATCGACGCTGGTCCGGGTCCTTTCCGGGGCCCTGCGGCCGGCGCGGGGGGAGGCGAGCCTGCTGGGGAGGCCGCTCGGCGGCATGGACCGGCGCGCGATCGCGCGGTGCGTGGCGGTCGTGCCCCAGGGCATCGCCTCGGCGCCCGGGTTCACTGTGCGCGAGGTCGTGATGATGGGCCGCGCGCCCCACCAGGGCGCCTGGATGCGCGCCTCCGGCCGCGACGAGGAGGCGGTCGCCCGCGCCCTCGGCGCCTGCGACCTCGTCGAGCTCTCGGGGCGGCCGGTGGCCGAGCTCTCCGGCGGCGAGCAGAAGCGGGTCGCCATCGCAAGGGCGCTCGCGCAGGAGGCGCAGGTCTTGATCCTCGACGAGCCGGGGGCCCACCTCGACATCCGCCACTCGATCGAGGTCCACGAGGTCGTGCGCAGGGAGGTGGCCGAGCGGCGCCTCGCCTGCGTCGCCGTGCTGCACGACCTCAACGCGGCGGCCCAGTACGCCGACAGGGTGGCGCTCCTCAAGGGCGGGCGGCTCGTCGCGCAGGGCGCCATCGAGGAGGTGATGACCTACCGCCGGCTCAGGGACGTGTTCGAGGCAGAGCTCTACGTGGGGGTGAACGAGCTCGACGGCAGCCGGTACTTCCTCCCCGTCCGGGGCGCGCGCGACGCGCCGGCGCGCTGATCGGCGCCGCCCGCGGCCGGGGCCGAGCGCGATCCTCCGCAATCTCGACCGCCTGAGCGGCGCGGTTTATAAGCGGCTCCATGCGCGGATCTCCACCCTGGAGAGCTCTCCCTCGAGGCTTCCTCCCGTGGCTGCTGGCCCTTGTCGCGCTCCTCGGCGCGGCCGGCTGCGCCCGGAGCAGGACGGCGCCCGAGCTCCTGAACGTGATCGACGTCGTGCCGCGCGAGGTCGACCTCGGCGACCGCATCGAGATCCTCGGGACCAACCTGCCCACCGCCGAGGCGAAGGAGGCGGTCGTCACGTTCCGCGGGACGCTGAGGCGCCCGGGCCAGGCGCCGCTCACCGACCAGAGCATCGAGATCGACGACGCGCAGGTCAGCAGCAACAAGGTCTCGCTTGTCTTCTCCGAGGGGCTGCAGGCGCGCTTCGCCGGCCGCGGCGACGACGCGGTGCACACGACCTTCCACGGGGACGTCGTCGTCGAGATCCCCGCGACAACGCGGGGGGCGCTCCCGGTGGCCGGCACGGTGCGGGCGGTCACGATCGACTTCATCCCGCCGACCCCGCGCCGCGCCGTCATCGCGGCGCGCGAGAAGGAGGGGGCGCGCGCGCTCGCGTTCCTCGGCGTCGAGGTGGCGGCCGAGTCGCCGCCGTCCGGCGGGCTCGTCGTGACGGGCGTGCGCGACGCGAGCCCCGCCAGCCGGGCGCAGATCGCCCCGGGCGACGTCATCACGAGCTTCGAGGGCGTGAAGGTCCTCTCGAGGGGCGACGTGATCCCGAGCGGCCACGAGCGGCTGTCGACGGTCGGGATCCGGCGGGGCAGCGCGACGCCGTCCCAGGTCCAGGTCTCGACCGAGGGGTTCCACGCGAGCGCGCCGACCGACCTGCTCGGCGCCGGGATCCTCCTCGGCGTGGCCGCCGCGATCATCCTGCTCTTCATGGCCCCGACCGCGGGGATCATCACCTGGGTCGAGCGCCGCGTCTCGGCGCGCATGCAGTCGCGCATCGGGCCGAACCGCGCCGGGCCGCAGGGCTTCCTCGTGTGGATCGCCGACGGGATCAAGTCGATCCTCAAGGAGGACGTCATCCCGGCGGAGAGCGATCGCGCGCTCTTCCGGCTCGCGCCCTACCTCGTTTTCGTCGGCGTGTCGGCGACGTTCGTGGTGATGCCGTTCGGCCAGTACCTCATCGCGGCCGACCTCGACATCGGCATCCTCTTCGTCATCGCCGTGACCTCGCTCGTCACGATCGGCCTCATGACCGGCGGCTGGGCGTCGAACAACAAGTGGTCGCTCCTCGGCGGGATCCGCTCGGCGGCGCAGATCATCAGCTACGAGATCCCCGGCGCTGTCGCGATCGTGTGCATCGTCATGATGACCGGATCGCTGCGCCTCCAGGACATCATCGGCGCGCAGGGCGGCACCGGGGCCTCGTTCCTCGATATAGGCGGCTGGCCCTGGTACTGGTTCGTCTTCCGCAACCCGATCACGTTCGCGCTGTTCTTCCTGTACTTCACGACGGCGCTGGCGGAGGGCAACCGCGCGCCGTTCGACCTGCCCGAGGCGGAGAGCGAGCTCGTCGCCGGCTACTCGACCGAGTACTCGGGGATGCGGTACCTTTTCTTCTTCTTCGCCGAGTGGGCGAACGTCTTCGTGATGTGCGGCATCGCGAGCGCGCTCTTCCTCGGCGGCTGGCAGATCCCTGGCGTCTCGCCGGCCCAGCAGGAGGCGAGCTTCGGACTCCAGCTCCTCGGTGTTTTCCTCTTCCTGCTGAAGAGCTGGCTGCTCGTCTTCGTCGTCATCTGGATCCGCTGGACGCTGCCGCGCGTCCGGATCGACCAGATGATGAACCTCTGCTGGAAGTGGTTCGTCCCGCTCTCGTTCGGGGCCTTCCTTCTGACGGCGCTCTGGATGGTGATCGGCGTCAGCAAGACGGTCCAGCTCGTCATCAGCGTGGTCACCTTCGCCGTCTGGGCGTACCTGCTCGTCCACTTCATTCGCAGGGTCCAGTACAACCTGCGGCAGGCCAAGGTCGCGCTCCACCTGAATCCGTTCCTGTGAGAGCAAACCCCGGTGCCACCTCGGCCTTGCGCTGAGGTATGCTGTCGGGCGTGGCGGTCCCGTCGAGCCCGGCCTCCGATTTCTGCGCGGCGTGCGGCTTCCCGCTGCGCGGGCCGCGGTGCGAGGCGTGCGGGGTCGACCGCTCGCCGGCGATCTCGCGCAAGCCGCCGCCCGCGGACGCCGACTGGGACGGCAGCTCGATCGAGGCCTGGCGCGCGCGCGATCCGGTGCGCTTCGTGTCCCACTGCGCGTCGGCGGAGGCCGGGACGACCGTCCAGGCGACGACGCTGCAGGACGGCGTGGGGTGGATCGTCCCGCTCGGGGCGGCGACGCTGTTCGTCGCGCTCGACGCGGCGAACGAGCGGGTGTCGATCGACGTCCCAGTCGCGCGCGTCGCGGAGCGGCAGCGGGTGCCGCTCCTCCGGGCGGCGCTCGAGCTGTCCGGCGGCCCCGAGCCCTTCCGGCTCTGCCTCCGGGACGATCTGCTGCTGCTCCGCCGCGTCGGCCGCGTCGCCGCCTTCACGCCGGAGGCGCTGCGCCAGGCGCTGCGCGAGAGCGGCGAGGCGGCGCAGCGGCTGGGGGCGACGATGGCCGCGTGGTTCGACGCGCGACAGCCGTTCTCGGAGGAGCAGCGGGCGAGCCTGACGTGGGCGTCGGCCGGCCGCGCGCGGCCCCTGAAGAGCTTCTCCATCCCGCCGGCGCCCGGCCGCCCGGCGAGCGCTCCGTCGGTGCGGGCCGTCGCGCCCCCGCCGCCGATCTCGGCGGTGCGGACGCCGCACGAGGAGCACTCGGCGTGGGCCGCGCCCCCGCTGCCGCGCCTGCCGGAGTCGGTCGCGCGCCCCATCCGCGACGCGGACGTGATCCCCGACATCCTGTCGCCGTCGCTGGCGTCCGTCCCGGCGCCGACGTCGATGGCGACGTCGGCGAGGAACGGCGGCGCGCCGCCGGCCAAGGCCGGCATCCTCCCGCCGGCGCACGACGGGGGCGCCGCGTCGAAGTCGATCAGCAGCGTGGCGATCCCGGGGCCCGAGGCCGGCGCCGCGAAGCCGGCCTCGGCGACGGCCGCCCCGCTCTCCGGGGAGCACGCGCCGGCCGCGGACACGCCGGCGCAGATCGGCGATCGCCGCAGCGCGCGCACCGTGCCCTTTCGCCGCTCGAACTCCAGCGTGATGGCCGCCGCGACGACGCCGGTGTCGGTGCGCCCGCCCGCGCTGCCGGAGGTCGAGATCGACCCGCCGTCGCGCCAGAACATCCCGTCCCGCCCCGAGTCGACGAACACGCCGGCGGACCGGTTCTGCCAGCTGCTCCGGGACGCGCAGGTGCTCGGCGCGGCGCTCAGCTTCCAGGAGCGGCCGGGCGTCATGGTGCTCCTCATCCGGTGCACCGTGTTCCGGGCGATCTACGAGTACGGCGACACGATGCCGGACGCGGTGGCGCACCTCTACCGCTGCACGGCGGCGGCGACCCGCGAGCTCATCCAGGCCGAGGGCGGCGCGCGCCGCGGGGGCACGGCCGGGGTCGCGGAGCCGGCGTTCCTCGCGATGGAGCGCCTCGTGACGCTGCGCGGGCAGGTGGCGGAGGAGAAGCCGCTGCACGTCGATCCGCTCACCACGGCGGCGCTCGCGCGCGAGCACCTCGGCCGCTACCTGCGCGAGATCGAGCGCGCGCCGGCCGACCCGATGCTCCGCCACTTCCTCGCGATCGGCGCCCTCTCGGAGCTGCTCGTGCGCACGAAGCTGCCGCTCAAGACGGAGCAGCGGCTGCGCGACATCGTCGCCTACGCGCAGCGCGACGGCGCGAAGCCCGGCACGATCGATCTGCTGATGACGGCGCTCTCGAGGATCGTCGCCCAATGACGTCGCAGCTCGCGGCGCACGGCGACGGCGATCTGGCGCTGCTCCACGAGCGGGTCGCCCGCGCGCGCCGCTCGATCGTGGCGATCCGCGCCGGCGCGCTCGTCACGACCGGCTGGGTGGCGCTCGGCAACGGCGTCGTGGTGACGAGCCGGCGCGGGCTCGGCTACCCGACGGAGGTCGCGCTGACGCTCGAGGACGGGCGGAGCATGGCGGGGCGCGCGATCGCCGCCGACGTGGGGCGGGACGTGGCGCTCGTCGCG
>NZ_JEMA01000179.1 GCF_001589285.1 Sorangium cellulosum
CCCGCGCCCCCGGCGCCGCCAGCGCCGCCCGCTCCGCCCGCGCCGCCTCCGCCGGCCCCCGCGCCGCCGGAGCCGCCCTCTCCACCGGCGCCCCCGGGGGGCGACGAGGAGCCGCAGGACGAGGTGGCGAGCCCCGCGCAGGAGAGGAGCCCTGCGGTCATCAGCGAGAGAAAACGCGGCTTCATGGATCGGTCTCCTTGGATGGCGAGGCCCCTCAGCTTACCTGCTGCGCGCGCGGCTCGCCCGGCACGATCCTGTCGCGAGTGTCCCGGGCCCCTGCGCGATAGCCAGCCGAGCGGCTCCTCCGCGGGGCGCCGGCCCTCCGCTCCTCACTGGCCCGTGTACGCGACGCGGTAGATGACCCCGCTCGTGTCGTCGCTCACGAGGAGCGACCCGTCCGGGAGCTGCACGAGCCCGGCGGGGCGGCCGAAGACGGCGTGGCCGTCCTCGATGAGCCATCCGGTGATGAAATCCTCGAAGCCCTTCGGCTTGCGGGTCTCCTTGTCGAACAGGACGCGCACCACCTTGTAGCCGACCGGCGGATAACGATTCCAGGAGCCGCGCATCGCGACGAACGCGTCGTTCCTGTACTCGTCAGGGAAGTGATCGCCCGTGTAGAATCGAAAGTCGATGGGCGCGCTGTGCGCGTCGTAGATGAGCTCCGCGGGCTCGGTGGTCTCGGCGTGAGCCTCCTTCGTCGTGCCGGGCGGATCATCCATGATCGGGTCGATCCCCCGCTCGCCAGGGCCGCTCGAGTAGACGTAGGGCCAGCCGTAGTCGTTGCCCGCGACGAGCCGGTTGAGCTCCTCCGGCGGCACCACGTTGCCGCGCTGATCGCTGCCGTGATCCATGCCCCAGAGCTCGTCGGTGCCCGGGTACCAGTCGAAGCCGATTGTGTTGCGGAGGCCCTTGGCGAACAGCGAGCGTTCCTTCTGCGTCTGCGGTCCCAGCGACGGGTCGATGAGCAGGAGGGTGGCGTGCTCGGGGTTCGTCTCCGTGCACGCATTGCAGCTGCTGCCCACCGAGAACAGGAGCGACGCCCCGTCCGGGGTGAAGCGCATCGTGCGCTTGCCGTGCTGACCGCCGTCGGGCAGATCGGTGATGAGCGCCGACGGGGCGCCGAGGCTGCCGTCCGCGTTGATGGGGGCGGCGTAAAGGGCCGTCGCCGTCGCCAGGTACATGGTCTCGCCGTCGGCGCTCGGCGCGATGCCGTGCAGCGTCGCGAAGCCCTCGCCCCCGGCAAACGCCGTCGTCACTTCGTCTGCCACCCCGTCGTCATCGGTGTCGCGTAGCAGCTGCACGTCCCCGGGCGTCGGCCGCGTGACGTACACGCCGCCGCCGGGGGCGAGCTCCATCATGCGCGCATTGCCGACGTTCTTCGCGAACACGCCGATCGTGAACCCAGGCTTCGTCTCGAGACTCCCGAGGAGCGCGTCGGCGAATGGCCGCTCCTCCGGCCTGAAGGTGTTGTCATCCTCCGGCGTGTAGCCGCCCTCCCCGGTGCCGCTCGCGCCGCCTGCGCCCGCGCCGCCGCCGCCCGCGCCGCCGCCGCCCGATTGCGTTGTCTGGTCGTCCGGGGGCGCGCCGCCGCTGCCCCCGGAGCCGGCCGTCGATCCGGCGGGATTCGCGGCGCTTTCATCGGAGCACGCGGGGGCGAGGACGAGAAGGAGCAAGGTCGCAAGATGTCGTCTCATGCACGCGCTCAAGGCACGCCGCATACCCGCGCGCATGGCGCTGAAGGCAATGCCCATCGTTGCGCCCAGGACGAGCCGCCCGCTGTGGCACAACGCGACTGGCTGCCTCGACGGCGTGGCAGAATGGCGCGCGAGGGTGGGAGAAGGATGGGAGACGAACGCGCCGCTACTCGGTCTCGGCCGGGTGCAGCGGGAGCTCCACGATGAACGTGGCGCCGGCGCCGAGCTTGCTCTCGACGCGGATGGAGCCGCCGTGCGCGGTCACGATCCAGCGCACGATGTAGAGCCCGAGGCCGAGGCCGCCGAAGTTCCGGACCGACACAGCGCGCTCGAAGCGCTCGAAGATCCTGGCCTGGTCGGACTCCGCGATGCCGATGCCGTGATCGCGGACCACGAGCACCGCGCGATCGGCCTCCCTGCGCACGCCGATATGGATGAGGCTCCCCGCGCCGTACTTGGCCGCGTTCGACACGAGGTTGATGAGGATCTGCTCCACGCGGAACGGATCCCAGTGCCCGATCACGGGCTCGTCGAGATCGAGCTCGGTCGGGCAGCCGGCGCCAGCGAGCTGCTGGCTCATCCGCTCGACGACCTCGCGCGCCAGGGCCGCCAGGTCGACCGGCGCGCGCGCGAGCGTCAGCCGCCCGGCGCTCATCCGGGTCACGTCGAGCAGCTCGTCGATGAGGCGCCCGAGCCGCGCGAGCTGGCGGTTCAGGATCTGGATCGTCCCCTCGAGCCGCTCCGGGGGGAGCTCCGCGCGGTCGCGGCGGCGGAGCTGCCGCTCGACGAGCTGCGCCTGCATCAGCAGCGAGGTCAGCGGCGTCTTGAGCTCGTGGGAGGCGACGAGGAGGAACTCGTCCCGCCGCTCGATGGCCGCCTGCGCCTCGGCGTACAGGCGGGCGTTGTCGAGCGCGAACGCCGCGCGGCGGCCGAGCTCCTCGGCCTGCAGCAGCTCGGCGGGGCCGTAGCGGCGCCGGGGCGCGGTCGCGAGCAGGGTCATGACCCCGAAGTACCTGTCGCGCGCGAGGAGCGGGACCCGGAGGAACGCGTGGACGCCGAGCTGCTGCAAGGCGGGCGCGGCGCCGCCGTCGACCACCTCGGGTCGGGCCGGCGACGCCGACGCGAGGGAGCGCAGCGCGCTCTTCAGCGCCTCGACCCGATCGGCGGGCGCGCCCGCGACGGCCGCGTCGCCCGGCGCGCCGTCGTCGAAGGACGCCTCGACGACGCACTCATCGGCCAGCTCGGGCACGGCGAGCTGCGCCACGCTCTCGAAGGTGGTGCTGTAGCCCAGCGTCATCAGCTTGCGGCTCGCGTCGGCCAGGAAGCGCTCGGCCTGCGCGGCCCGCTTGCGCTCGGTGATGTCGGTGGAGATGCCGCAGAGCACGCCGGGCCTCACGGCCTCGCCGAGCGGGAACTTGAACGACAGGAAGGTGTGCAGCCCGTCCTCCAGCAACACCTCCTCCTCGCACTCCAGCGGCTCGCCCGCGTCGAGCACCCGCCGGTCGGTGCCCCGGAGGGTCTCGGCGGCCGCAGCAGGAAAGCAATCGGCGTCGGTCTTTCCGAGGATCTCGTGGCTCGGCACGCCCAGGATGCGGCCCGCTTGACGGTTGGCGAGCAGATACCGGCCCTCGCGGTCCTTGAGGTAGATGGCCGCCGCGGAGTTGTCGACGATCGCCTGGAGCGTCGCCTGGTTGGTCCGGAGCTCCCGCTCCGCGCGCCGGCGCTCGGCGTTCTCCTGCTCGATCTCGGCGTAGAGCATCGCGTTCTCGAGCGAGATGGCCGACTGCGAGGCGATCAGCTCGAGCACGCTGAGGCGCGCGGGGGTGAAGGCGCCGGTGACGAGCTTGTTCTCGAGGTAGAGCAGGCCGAGCAGCCGGCTCTGCCGCACGATGGGGAGGCACAGCACCGACCGCGGTATCCGCTGCGTGAAGTACGCGTCCTCCTGGAACGGGTGCCTCGCCGAGGCGTCGTCGAGGAGCACGCGCTCGTGGCTGCGACGAACGTAGTTGAGGATGGATTGGGGCAGCGCGGCCGCCGAGGCCTCGTCCTCGCCGAGCAGCCGCGCCACCCCGCCGCGGTCGGCGACGGCGGCCGCGGTCGACAGGCGGTCCTCGCGGGCGAGGAGCACATAGCCCTCCTCGGCGCCGGCGTGCTCGACCACGATGCGCAGCAGCATCTCGAGCAGGCGCGGGAGCTTGAGCTCGCCGGAGATGCTCTGCGAGGCCTTGACGACGGACAGGACGTCGAACTGCTCTGCGCGCACGGCGAAGGTGACGGTGGGGGCCATGGGCCTGTGCTCGACGAGGTGGGGATAGCGCTGGTCGAGCTGCTCGACCTTGGCGTGGGCGCCCCAGCGGAAGTAGCCGGCGCGGGCCCTCTGCAGGTAGGCGTCGGCGGGCGTGGTGAGGCCGCGCGCGCGGTAGAACGCCGCGGCGAGCTCGCAGGCGATGGCCTCGTGCTGGACGAAGCCGCCCTCGCGCGCCGACGAGATGGCCTTTTCGTAGAGCCGGACGGCCTCGGGCTCCTGCCCCTGGAGCCGGGCGATCTCGGCGCGGACCAGCGCGTGCTTGTGGAGGAAGTTGTCGGGGCAGCTCTCCGCCCACGCGCCGAGCTGCCGCGCGCAGTCGAGGAGCCCGTCGGGGAGCTCCCGCTCCGGCGAGGACGGCGCCGCGTCGCAGACGGCGGCGAGCGCGAGCGCGCGATAATAGAAGCTCTCGGCCGTCAGCGCGTGCGCGTCGAACTTCCATTGGTCGTCGACGATCACGCGCGCCGTCGCCGCGAGCGCCTCCCGGGGCGACCCGAGCACGAACAGGCCCTGCGCCTTCAGGCCGTGGTACAAGCCGTGAATGCTCTCCTTGTCCCCGGGAGGGAGGCGGGCCTCGAACTCCGCCTGATCCAGATCGGAGCCGTCCAGCATCGAGAAATGGACGGGCCGACCGCGCAGCGTCTGGACGAGGTGCCGGAGGCCGAGGAGGATGTCGTGCGCGAACGCATAACCGACCTTGCGCACGAAGCCGAGGCGGTCCTCGGTCTGGTGGAGGACGTCCTCCAGCGGCTCCCCGCAGAGCAGCGGGAACAGCGGCGACCAGATGCAGTTGTAACAGGCGTTGTTCCAGTCACCGCACTCCACCGCGGCGCTGAAGCCGAGGCGAGTATAGGGATAGGTCTCCCTGTAGTGGCGCGTCCAGAAGACGATCTGCTGTCCGAACAGCGTGAACACCGGGCCCTTCGTGGTGAGGGCCAGGCTCCTGTCCGCCAGGTCGTAGGCGAGCTTGCCGAACAGGTACGCCTCCCTGTATCGCCCGAACCACGGGCCGAGCACCCGCGCGAAGGCGGTGTATGCCTGGGCGGAGGCCTCGGCGTTGCCGTGGCGCAGGCTGAGCTTGACCATGCGCGCGACGAGCAGATAGTGCAGGTTCTGGTCCACGAAGTAAGCAGGGATGGCGACGCCCATCAGGACGCTCATCGCGATCTTGATCTCCGGATGCGCCATGGGGGGCGTGTGGATGAGATCCTCGATCGCCCGGTCGCCCAGGGCCTGGAAGACGCTCTCTGTCTCCTCCTCGATCTGCGGGTCGGAGACATGGAGCGGCAGGTCGATGTCCCAGGCGCGCAGGCACGACAGCCCGAGCTCCACGGCGCGGGCGCACTGCCCGCGGGTCACGTTCAGCGCGACCGCGATCTGGACGACGGAGGCCCGCTCGATCGGGGTCCTCGTGCGATCCATGAGCTCTCCGAGCAGCCGCTCGGCTTCCTCGAATTGCCCGATGACGTACGCGGCGTGCGCGCGCTCGAAGGTCAGGTCGTAGGTCAGCTCGTGCTGCTTCTCCCAGCGCTCCTCCGGGAGGAGGGCCATGCCGGCGGCGAAGAGGGCGGCGGCGGACTCGTAGGCCGCCGCGGCCTTGGCCCTCCTGCCGGCGCGTAGGTTGAGCGCGGCGAGCTCGTCCCGCTCCGCCGGCGAGCGGAGGAGCGCGGCGCCGCGGTTGAGGTGGTCCACGATGTCGAAGAGCGCCTCGTCGCGATCGTCCACGCGCCGCCCCTTGAGCAGCTGCCTGCCGATGCAGAGGTGCATCTCGGGGAGCTGCGCCGCCGGGATGAGCGCGTAGGCGGCCTGCCGCACCCGGTCGTGGAGGAACCGGTAGGTGCCGTCATGGCGGAGGATCAACCCCTCCTGCTCGGCCTCCCCGAGCGCCTCGACGAGCTCGTGGAGCGGACGGCTCGCGCCCGCCGCGAGGGTGTCGAGGGTCAGGCTGCTGCCGAGGCACGCGGCGAGCTTGAGCGCGTCCTGCGCGGCGGCCGGGAGCCGCTTCAGCTTGTCCGCCATCAGGTCGACGACGTTGGCGCTGAAGCCCTTGCGGCGGATCGCGTCCATGTCGTGGCGCCAGGCGCCGCGCTCCGCGTCGAAGGTGATGAGCCCCTCCTGGTGCAGCTCGATCAGGAACTCGAGCACGAAGAAGGGGTTTCCGCCTGTCTTCTCGTGGACCAGCGCGGCGAGCGGCTCGACCTCCTCGGGCCGGGCGTGGACCGCCTCCGCGACGAGCGCCCCGACGTGCGCGGTGGAGAGCGGCGCGAGGACGATGTCGGAGATCAGGGCGCCGCGCTTCCGCGCGTCGCCCACGAGGAGCGACAGCGGGTGCATCGGGCCGACCTCGTTGTCCCGGAAGGCGCCCACGAGCAGGAGGTGCCCGGCCTCGGTGTAGGTGACGAGCTGCTCGAGGAGCTGGAGGCTGCCGGCGTCCGCCCACTGCAGATCGTCGAGGAAGAGCACCACCGGGTGCTCCCTCTGCACGCACGCCGCGACGAAGCGCTGGAGCGTGGCGTGGAACCGGCGCCGGGCCTCGGGGGCCGGGAGCTCGGGCACGGCGGGCTGCGGGCCGAGCAGCAGCTCCAGCTCGGGGAGCACGTCGACGAGCAGCCGGCCGTTCGGGCCGAGGGCCTCGCGGAGGCGCTGCTTCCAGCGCTCGATCTGCTCCTCGCTCACGCACAGGATCTCCTGCACGAGCCCCCGGAAGGCATGGAGGAACGCGAGGTAGGGGATGTCCCTCCTGAGCTGATCGAACTTGCCGCACAGGAAGAAGCCCCGCTCCCGCGCCACCGGCCCGCGCAGCTCGGCGACGAGCGACGACTTGCCGATGCCCGAGTAGCCCGACACCAGCACGAGCTCCGGCCGGCCCTGCGTCGCCACCCGATCGAGCGCGGCGAGCAGCGCCTCGACCTCGCGCTCGCGGCCGTAGAGCCGCTGCGGGACCTGGAACCTGTCGGAGACGTCGCGCTGGCCGAGCGCGAACGGCTCAAGGGGGCCGCCGGCCCGCCACGAGGAGAAGCACCGCTCCAGATCGTGCCGCAGGCCGAGCGCGCTCTGGTAGCGCTCGTCGGCGGCCTTCGCGAGCAGCTTGAGCACGATCGCCGACAGGAGCGGGGGGATCGAGGGCACGAGCGCGTGCGGCGGGCGCGGCCTCTGCGCGATGTGGCAATGCACCCATTCTACGGGATCGCTGGCGTGGAAGGGCAGGGTGCCCGCCAGCATCTCGTAGAAGGTCACGCCGAGGGAGTACAGGTCCGCGCGCTCGTCGACCCAGCGGTTCATCCGGCCTGTCTGCTCGGGCGCCATGTACGCGAGCGTCCCCTCGACGAGCGCGTCGTGGGCGGGGGCGCGCGACTGGCGGGAGGCCAGGCAGGCGATCCCGAGATCGGTGATCTTCACCTCGCCGGTCTCCGGGTTGTAAAGCAGGTTCTNCGCCGGTCTCCGGGTTGTAAAGCAGGTTCTGAGGCTTGATGTCCTTGTGAATGACGTGCTGTCGATGCAGCTCGGCGAGCGCGCCGGCGAGGCGGAGGGCGAGGGGAAAGAAGCGCTCGAGCGGCAGCGGCCCGTCGAGGAGCTTGTCGAGGGAGCGGCCGCCGAAGTCCTCGAGGATCAGCGCCACCTGGTCGCCGAACGCCTCGATCGCGCGCGGCTTCACGACGGCCGGCGTGTCGAGCGCCCCGGCGATCTCGTGCTCGTGCCGCAGCCGGCCGAGGGCGAGCGGGCTCGCGTGGTCGCGCCGCAGGACCTTGAGCACCACAGGCCGACCGTCCTGCCGATGCCGCGCTCGGTAGAGGATCGTGTCTGCCCCTTGATGCAGGATCTCCAGCACGAGATAGGGTGAACGATCGGGCATAGGGAGATCTTCGGAGGCAGGAGCGGCCCCCCGGGCGCCAGCGTCGACAGGATGTTGCCAAAAGCGCCACGCTTCGCCACGGGCAAATGGCGGCGCGCTCTCGCGCACAGGCTGATCGCCCGCGGCGACCACCGGTGAACGCTCACGTGAATGCCTACGCTGCTGGGAGCAGGGAGCCCCGGCCTTCCGCGTCCGTCTCGGCCGGATGCGAGGGGAGCTCCACGAGGACCGTGGCGCCAGCGCCGCACGATCAACCCGTGCTGGGTTGGAGATCGCGCTTCAACGCGCCGGCAAGAGGACGCGCGCTCCGCGAGCGAGCGTCACGCTGTCCACGTGGCCCATCAGCTGTCGCTCCGGCAGGACGACGTGGAAGTGCGTGTTCGACCCCATGTGCGTGAAGACGCCGTGGTGGCGCTTCGAGAAGAAGCCCACCAGCGTCCCTTCGGCCGCGGGGAGCGTTCCGCTCACGGATGCCCGGACGTGGTCCGCGTGCCCGCCGCCGGGGGCGAGCTTCCTCCCATCGATGACATGCCAGCTCAGATCGCGGAAGCTCCCCCGCACCTGGACCGGGACGGCGCCCTCCGCGTCGAGGCCGCGCTCCCGCAGCAAGGCCTCGACGCGCGCGTCGATCTGCCCGTCCGGCACGTCGGCGTCGAGCGTCGCCTCCTGCCAGCGCGCGACGCTCGCCACAACGAAGAGCGCCGCGTGCTCCTCCGCCCCCGCGGCGCGGACGTCGAGCGTCCCGTCGTCGCGCGCATAGGAAGTCCAGATCGCGTCGTCGACGACGGTCACCTCGCCGCGCAGCTCGCTGAGCGCGCCGACGCCGAACGCGTGCGGGCCCGGGACGACGTCGCCGATGCGCACGGCGGGCCCCGTCTGCCCCTCGTGCATGATCGCGCGGAGCGCGCCGAACGAGCGGACCGACGCCGCCGCCGGCGCGCTCGGCGCGGGCCCCGCGGCTGTCTCTCCCGAGGGCGCGCAGGCCGCGATCGAGGAAAGGACGAGGGCTCCGACGGGAACGCTAGATCGCATCGCGCGCGTCGCTCGCATGGGATGGCTCCTCTGTCGCGCGTCGAAGCGCGCCGTTCAAGACGTGCAGGGCGCGCACAACGGCGTCGCGCTCCGCGCAGGGGATGGCGTCCAGGATCGACTGGAACCGCAGCAGGCTCCGCGCTTCCAGCCGGCCCGCCAGGCGGCGCCCGGCCGCGGTGAGCCGCAGGCGGCGGACCCGCCCGTCCGCCTCGCTGACGTCCTGCGCCACGCGGCCGTCGTCGCGGAGGCGCTGTATCAGCCGGGTGACGTTGCTCTTGTCGACGCCGAGCGCCCTCCGCAGGTCGCTCTGCGTGAGCTGCGCGCCCGCCTGCTCGGCCTCGGCGAGGATCGCCAGGGCGTGCGCCTCGCGCGGCGCCACCTCGACGCCGCAGGGCGTGCGCTCCTCGTCCAGCAGCCCGAACCCGCGCACGAAGGCGCGCACCTCGGAGCGGAGCTCTCTCGTTGTCACCACGCCAGGTGAGCACGGATGGTTGCGCACAGCAACCATTTGGTTGCGCAGCGCAACCAAATCCGAGGCGCCGCGCGGC
>NZ_JEMA01000180.1 GCF_001589285.1 Sorangium cellulosum
GGGCGCGGCGGCGCGCAGCGCGCCCAGCACGATCGCGAAGGACACGGCGACGCCGACCAGCGGGACGGCCACGCCGGCGGCGGCGTGGAGCGCGCCGGCGGCGCCGGTCCGGGCGGGGGCGGCGCCCGTGAAGGGGAGCCTCCGTGACCGCAGCGCGCCGCGGGCGCGGCGGTAGAGCTTCGCGAGCAGCGTGCCCGCTACGTCGCGATCGGCGCGCGCCTCCTGGACCAGGGCGCCGGCGCCGAAGGGGATGAGCGCGAGGCAGCGGCCGCGCTGGCGCGCCTGCCACCGCCGCATCGCCGCCTCGATGTCCATCCAGGCGAGCCGGTGCCGGCTCCACGCGGTGCTCAGGGGGATCGAGAGCTGCTGGGCGATCTCGGCCATGTCGATCTCCTCGATCTCGTGGGCGACGAACACGCAGCGGCGCTCGAGCGGCACCTCCTCGAGCAGCTTGTCGAGCACGCCGCGCCGGTCCCTCGCGATGGCGCGCTGCTCGGAGTCGGGGGTGGCGTCGGGCAGCGCGTCGAGGTCGTCGAGCGGCCGGAGGCGCTCGCGCCGGCGGTGGGCCCGCCGGAAATGGTTCGACGCCTGGTGGGTCGCGATGCCCATGAGCCACGACCGCACGCTGCCCCGGCCCGGATCGAAGCGCGGCAGCGCGCGGTAGGCGCCGGCGAGCACCTCCTGGGCGACATCGTCGATGTCCTGCGCGCGGACCCCGAGGCGCGCGAGGTAGCGGGCGATGAACGAGAGGTGCTCATCGGTGATGGCCGCCATCACGGCGTGGGAAGGTTCCTCGGACGTGCTTTTGCGTGACGCTGCCCCCATCTGTTCCCCCTCGTTTCCCTCGTTCCCCTCGAGCGCGGCGACGTCGCCGCCGCGGAGCTTGTCAATGCCGTGCCCATGGGCCCCGGCCCAGGAGAGCGCGCCGCGCGGGCGCCCCGAGCCCCGCGGCGAGGCCGAAGTCGATCCGGAGGCCGACGAGCCCGCCGGCGGAGGGCGGGACCCAGAGGACCGCTGTCGAGCTCTCGACGCGGAGCTCCGAGAGGCGGAGCACGATGTCTCCGTAGATCTGGACGGCGAGCCAGTCGGAGAACGGCAGCTCGACGCCGGCGCGCGGCCCCGTGGCGAGCCAGAGCGTCGATGTTTCGTCGAGCGAGACGCCCCTGGCGGCGGTCGTCGCGACCCCGAGCGACACGAACGCGCAGGCGAAGAGATAACGCACCTGCGAGCAGGGCACCGCGCTCACCGCCGCGAGCCAGGTCGAGACGGTCCCCCTGTCCACGCTCATCACGGCGGGCCAATGGACGAGGCCCTCCAGGCCGAGCGAGAAGGAGGGATAGCGGAGCGCGGCGTGGAGCACCGTCCCGGGGCTCGTGTCCTGCAGGAGCCCGAACACAGCGGCCCCTGTGAGCCCGACCCTGAGCTCCGGTCCCGCGGGGCGCGCGGGCAGCTCGACGGCGGCCTCGATCGGGGGCGCGGGAGCGGGCGCGGGCGGCGGCGGGTCGGGCGCGGGCTGCACGCGCAGGCTCGGGTCGAGCGCGACGCGCAGCGAGAGCGCCATGTTCATGACGAGCTCGCCGCAGTCGTCGTTGTAGGCGACCAGGTGGCGCGACCACGTGACGGCGCCGTCCGCGTCGTGGAGCTCCATGGTGGCGTGCATCTCCCGGCCGGGGCCGCGGAAGATGAGGGTCCTGGCCTGCAAGGCCGCCGCGGGCTCCACCGGGTCGTAGCCGAGCTGCCTGGCCATCTCCTCGCGGAGGAGCCCCTCGTCCGGACAGCGCTCGGCCCCCGGCGCGCGCCTGTACTCGAGCCGCACCGCCGCCCGCGGCGCCGCGGCCTCGGCGCCCCGGGGCGACAGCAGGGCCGCGGCCGCCGCGAGGCACGCCGCCGCGAGGGCCCTCGGCCGCCTCGGCGCTGCTCCGCCGGTCCCGGTGTTCCTCGCTGACATTGCGGACATGGTGCTCATCGCGGCGTGATGACGCGCTCGTTCAGGCCAGGGTTCGAGTGCGAATCGACCGCATCTTCCCCGAGGCGCGGCCAGGTGCCTCCGCTACAGGGCGTCCACGGGCAGCGCGAGCCCCACGCCGACCACCGCGGAGAGCGGCGGGACCTGCCATATCTCCCGGTTGTTCATCCAGAGCGATGGACGGCTATGGTTCGTGCGCAGCTCCGCGAAGCCGCGCAACGACAGGTGCGCGGAGAAGGGCCATTCTCCGGCGGCCCGCAGGCCGACCGAGCTGACCCAGGGCTTGCGCGCCTGGATTCTGACATCCGGGTCGCTCGTGATCTGCAGCTCGCCGGCGTCGAACACAGCGCACACCGACAGGACCCCGCGGTGACCGCAGATGTCGAGCGCCGGCATCGCGAGGCTCGCATGCACGAGGACGCCCTCCGCGAAGGTGTCCGCCAGCGAGGTGAACATGCGCGCCTCGACGGCGATCGACAGGCTCGGCCAGCGGAACGTTGTCGCGAACGACGCGCCTCCGGCGAGCGCCGGCAGGAGCCCCACCGCGAGCAGCGGGGACGCGGAGATCTCGCCGCGCAACATGTGATCTTCCTCCTGCGCCTCCCGTCGCGCTTGCTGCGTCTCCCGCGGTGATTCAGACCGAGGCGTATCCGCGTGGGCCGGGGCCGTTGCCATGGAGACAACGAACATGGCGGCGCAACCGACGCGTAACATTGGCGTCCCGGTCAGGGCGGGATCTCTACCGCACCGGGCGGAGTGAACGCCTCGATCCGACGCACCCCGCCGCCTCCCCTCCGGCCGCTACACCCCCTCATGTGCCCCCTCCTCAACGTCTCGCGCGCCCGTGGGACACTGCACCTCGGCCGTGCGGCGGAGGTGGGCTCGGCCTCATCGCTCCCACGTCGTGATCTTGTAGATACTGACTTTGGAGCGCAGGTAAAGCCTTTTGTGTGCGCGTAAGAGCGCACAAGGGAGCATTGTGTTTTGGCTTCATGATTTCTCTCGTTCGAGAGATTTTTGTTATCCCACCGGTCGTGCGATGGGGCCCTAGGTGCAGGACCGTTCTCTGTCGCTCATGTTCCGGTAATGCCTGATGTCGATTCAGGGAACTCCTTGTCCTGCGCATGCGGGCGGCTGTTCCTGGGCGCGGGGCGAGGCGGCCTTCAGTCTCTGCTCTTGCCCGGACGTTTCTGGCAGCAGAAGGTGCTGGGCCCGATGGGGATCACGTCTCCTGTCGGCTCTCCGCCGCGCGGCTCACAGCGCCCAGGCTCGTTGACGTGCCAGATCGCCTTCATGCTCTTGGGCCGGGCCCCGGGCGTCGGGGCGAGGCAGCCCGGGTCTTTGCCCGACGCCGTGCCGGCGGTGAGCAGATCGCTGCATGCCCCGTCCCGGTAAGAAAGGAGCGTCAGAGAGCACTCGCTGCCTGTCGGAGGACCGCACTCGCACGGCGTGCAGCGGCGCTCGTCCTCCATGTCGTCGTAGAGCACGACCCGCGCCGGGTACTCCGGCGGGCAGGTCACCTCCCCCTCGCCGAGGTGCATGATGCACTGGGAGAAGTCCTGCGTCTCCTCGGTCGGCACGCACGTCTTCTCCTGCGTGGCGCAGGTGTCTTCCCGGGTCACGCCGGCGCACGCCTTGCCGGCGCGATACCACCGCGGGAACGGGGAGACGATGAGCGGCACGGGCGGCGGCTCCACGCTGGGCTCGCAGGGCGTGACCGTCGGCGAGCCGAGCACGAGCGCCTTGTGGTCGCTCACCAGGGCCCCGCTCGGCACGCAGACGCCGTTCAGGATGTCCCGGGCACCCTGCAGCGGGAGCTCCGCCCCATCGCACCTCGCCGACGCGGCCGTCCTGAGGCCGTCGGGCAGGGCGCAGGCCGGCTCGCTGCACCGGCACGGGCTGCACACGAGGGGATCGTCGAGCGACTCGTACCCCCTGTACACAGTGGCAGGGGCGGATGCAGGGCACTGCGGCTCATCCACCGTCCTGCCGACCCAGAGCAGGGTGGGGCCGTCGAAGCCCTCCGGAGCCCGGTGGACACACTGCCCGATGCACGTGCCGCACTCGGCGATGCACGCGTCAGGATCGAGCGCTGTGCTGCACTGTTGCGCGCACGTCAGATAAGCCGAGGTGCCGTTGATGAGGCAGCCTCCGAGGCTCGCGGCGAACAGCAGCGCAAGCGCGAGGCGGGTTTTCTTCATGAGATATCCTTTTCGCGAAGAGCTCGCGGCCCTCGACTGGCGCTCGGCTTACTACAGATCCGATCGCTCCAGGCGGAGATGAGCCGGGAATGCCGACGAATCACGCTGCGAGACGCATTGCGGTTCGAGCTGGTGAATTCTAAGCGATCGTGAGAACGGGCGGCTTTTGTCCGCGCAGCGCCGCGTCGGACGCAACGTTTCATTTTTCGAAATGGCGACTCGACGCATGACGTATGACTCTGTTGTCGAGAGCAACGGGAACGCAGCGCGGCGCGTGATGGAGCGCAGGGGATGGCGCGGAACGCAGCGGCGCGCAGCCCAGCGCGCCCGGGCGCAAGCGAGCGCAACGGAGCACAACCGAGCGCAACCGAACGCAACGGAGCGCAACCGAACGCAACGGAGCGCAACGGAGCGCAACCGAACACAACCAGCTCGCTCGCCGCCTGGACGCGGGGCAGGCGCGGTGTGCTGCTCCGACAGGCGAGCCGTGCACCCCTCTGGATCCATGCGCGCGAGCGCCTCTCACGGCCGTGGAAAGCGCTCGCGAGGCGCGCGCTTGCTGCGCTACGCTCGGCTCCAGATGAGTGGGGATCCATCCGGCAACGAGCCCGCGCTGCAGCACCCGGCGCCCCGTCCTCAGGAAGAAGCTGGTTCGCGGGGAGCGCCGGGCGAAGCGCTGGTCCCTTCCGCGACCGTCTCGCTCTCGTCCGGGCGTCGCTACGAGATCGAGGCGACCCCGTCGGGCGATCGCCTCGTGGTCCGTGGCAGGGACGGCGAGCTGATCTTGCAGATGGAGATCACCGAGGCCGGCCCGGTGCTGTCGTTCTCCGCGCCGGGCGGCGAGCGCGCCGGCGCGCGGTGGGGCGCGTGGGAGGCCGAGTCCTCCGTGCCGCCGCGGCGCGCGACCTGGGCGACGCAGTCCGCGATCGTCCCCCCCGCGAGCGCGAAGGGCGACCCGTCGGAGGGCGAGGCCGACGAGGCGCTCCAGGTGCCGCGGGCCATGCCGCTGCCAACGATCAAGCTCCCGCGCGACGCCGAGCTGCTGGAGCTCGACGGCGGCAGCGCGCGGTCGGGGGTCACCCTCCGGCGATCCGGCGGCGAGCCCGGCGAGGGCGGCGCCGCGCCGGCGCCGTCGGGCGCAGCGGCCCCGGGGCCGTCCCNGGCGCCGTCGGGCGCAGCGGCCCCGGGGCCGTCCCCGCAGCCGGACGTGCACGGCAAGCCGCGCGCGCTGCCCTCGCTCAGCTTGCCGCAGTACGCGGCCCTGTGCGCCGAGTCGTCGGTGGGGGCGGCCTCGTCGTTCGACCAGGCGCTCCTGCGCCACGGCATCGCGGACCGGGACCTGTGGAGGGCGGTCGATCGGAGCTGGCAGGACCGGCTCGAGCGCGAGCCGCTGCTCACGCTGCGCTGGATGGAGCTCACCACCCGTTACCGCGAGCACCTGACGCGTCGGTAGCGCCCGCGCCGTCGGGCCGCGCGGCCCGTGGATTCCTGCTAGAGCAGCGCCCCGTGCTCGCCGGGCGAGCTCCCGGGATCTGGAACACGAGGCGGCGGAAGAGGACGCCTGGTATCCTTTCCGCTCTCTCGTCTTCCTGTGAACATCGACAAGAAGCGGCGCCGGTCCGCGAGAGCGCGCGAGCGCGCCGTGCGGCTGGCGTCGGCGTCTGGAGTCTCAGTGCAGGGTCTGCTCGAAGCCATCAGAAAAGCCTGTCTTCCGGGCCTCTGGTCCCAGGGCGTGAAGCTCGCCCGCGAGGGCGCCGCCTTCGGCCGGGAGGACCGCGGCGAGTCCGTCGTGATCCGCATCAAGGCGGCGGGCCAGCCCGTCGCGCCCACCGTCACCCTCTACCCCGCGGACGCCGAGTGGACGTGCGACTGCGGCGGCAAGGTCGATCCGTGCGCCCACGCCGTCGCGGCGGCGATCTCGCTCTCGCAGCCGCCCGCGCCGGCCCAGCC
>NZ_JEMA01000181.1 GCF_001589285.1 Sorangium cellulosum
ACGGCCACGGCGTCGGGCTCGCCGTCGAGCGCCTGCTGGAACGCCGCGCGCGCCTTCCGCCCGTCGCCGAGGCCCTCGTACAGCTCGCCGAGCTCGGCCGCGATGCGCGCCCGGAGCGGCTTCTCCTTGGCGCCGGAGGACGCGCGCACGAGCACGCGCGCCGCGTCGACGCGGCGGTCGAGCGCCGACGCGAGCGCGACGAAGCGCTCGCGCACCGCCTCGTCCGACGGGTCGACCGCGAGGATCTGCTCCGACAGCGAGAACGCCGAGGCGAGGTCGCCGACCTTCTGGAAGAGCAGCTCGACGAGCCGCTTCTGCACCTCGACGCGGCGTGGCCCGCGCAGGTTCTCGACCTGGAGGGACATCATGCGCGCCGCCTCCTGGGTCCTCCCGCGCCGCGCGTGGACGGCCTCGAGCGCCGCCGCGGCGCGCACGAGGGCGGTCTTGCGCCCGAGCAGGGCCTCGCCGGCGCGGAAGGCGCCCTCGTGGGCCGGGTTCTGCGCGAGCACCTCCTCGACGTGGGGCAGCGCCCGCTCGAGCTCCTTGAGCGGCCCGCTGTACAGGTCGATGAGCCGCGCGCGGATCTCGAGCGCGTCGGCGGGCGGCGGGTCCGTGGCGAGCGCCTGCTCGAGCAGGCGCGCGACGTCCTGGAGCCGCCCGGCGCGGGCGTAGCGCGCCTCGAGCGCCCAGCGCGCCGCGGCGTCGCCCAGGTCGATCCTGAGGATCTGCTGGAGCAGCTTGATCGCGCGCTCCTCTTCCTTCCCGCTGGCCTCGACGAGCTCGTAGGCGCGGCGGAGCAGCGCGAGCTGCTCGGCGCGGTCGGGGCGGTGGTTCGCGGCGAGGGCGTAGAGGTCGGCGAGCCTGGGCGGCTCGTTCGCTTCCTTGAGGATGCGCTCGAGCCGGACGAACGCCTCCTGGTGCGACGGCAGGACGGAGAGGGCGCGCTCCAGGTAGGGGCGCGCGCCGCCGGGGTCGCCGAAGGAGTCGGCGAGGAACTCGGCGGCGTGCACGAGGACCTCGGCCTGGGCGGCCTGCGGGAGCATCCCGAACCGCCGCTCGCTGGCGAAGCGCTCGTAAGCGAACGCGAGCTCGGAGAACCTGTCGTGGCGCGCGGCGGCCTCGTGGAGCTTCGCCCAGAGCTCCGGGTGCGGGTTCCCCTTCGCCGCGGCGGCCACGAGCACGTCGAGCGCCGCCGCTTCGTTGTCGATCCCCTGCTCGAGCGCGGCTTCGAGGTTCTCGATACGAAACGAGACGCGCGCGCCCTTCGTGTCCTGCTGCATGTTGGATCCGAACCTCGGCTGGCGATGGGGCGAGAGGCCGGGGTGCCGGCGCTGCCCTCGAACCTGCGCCGCAGTGCCTGCGGAGCGTCGCCCAAGGTAACAGGAGCGTTTCCCAAATGGGCTCGGGGATCGGGGCCCGCGCGGGCGGGGCAGCCGCCGATCGCTGCAGGCGGCGGTCGTGCGGCGCGGCGCGGCGCGGCGTGGAGGAGGAGATGCGACAGCGGTGGCCTGCACGGCTGTCCGGGTCGCGCAGCCTGGCCGTGGTGCCGCCGCGCCCTCCTGCGCGAGCGACGGGCTCGCGGACGGCTGGGTTCGCCCGCAAGAGCAGCGTTTACAGCGTCGCGGCAGCCGTGTGCACGCGGTGGATTCGCCGGAGACGGAGATGGATCCGCGCGGCGGAGCTGTCTTCGGGGCACCGACCGATGGCCAGTGTCTCTCCGTGGTTCAGCACGCGAGATCGGTCAGCGGCAATCGCCGGCGCCTGACGCGCGCCAGGTCCGCCGTTGCGGCCGCGCCTGCAGGGCGCCATCGGCTCGACAGACGGCAGCCGCCGGCTCCGGGCTCCGACGGCGCGCGGAGCGAGCGGCAGATTCGACGACAGCCTCTCACCTCCTGACCGCGCAACTCCGGTGTTCTCTCCCGGGCGGCCGCGGATCACCGGACGGCGAGCTGTGATAGTGGTCGTCCTTCCCGGGGGGGAGAAAGACAGCACCATGTCGGAGTCGAAGCTCGCCGCGCCGCAGATGGTCATCGATAGCCGGATGCTCTACTCGAGCTGGGTCCCAGCCGATCCAGACGCCGCCGCCGCGCTCCTGCCGAGCGGGATCAGGCCCGCCGCGAACAGGGCCATTTACATGAACCAGTACGTGGTCGACAGGCCGGAGCAGACGTCCGGCTTCGGCGCGTATTCTCTCACCTACCTTGGGCTGGATCTCGCGGATCACACGACGCCGGACGGCGGGAGCCCGGCGCGGTTCTTCACGCACTATTTCAACTCTTCCGACGCGGTGCGACGGTACGTGGCCGAGCGCGGCGTGCCGGCGTCGCCCGGGGAGACGACGCTCGAGCTGCGCGGCCGGGAGCTCGTGGCGACGACCTCGGTGGACGGCGTGCCCATCATCCGGACGACAGCGCGTGTCGGCAACAAGATCGGCACGGTCGCGCGCGGACACCTCACCTACGTGACGAAGGTCGGGAACCGGCTCACCGCCGGCAACTACCCCTATATCGCCGACATGGCCGACCCGTTCGAGCTCCTGTCCGTCGAGTTCCTCGCGAAGGATCACCCGGTGTACGCGCTGCGGCCCGGGAGCCCGCTGCAGGTGGTGACGACCGCCTCGTGGCACGCGCCCCGCAGCTCCTTCGTGTATCCGGGCGGGGAGCGGGACCTCCTCTGACGGCCATCACCCCCGGCCAGCCGGCGCTCGCGCGCGCCGCTGCCCTGCGCTCCGCGCGTTGATGCCCACATCGCCGCCACCCCGCTCGTCCCCGCGGTACAGCCCAGCTCTCGCCCTGCAGGGAGGCTCGGGCACGCCCGGCACAGCGGCCCGGAGAAAGAAAACCGGCAGCACGCCACGGACGCCAAAAGAATCCATCAAGGATTCTCTTCCTGGCGTCCTGGTGATTCATGTTGTTCTCGTCTGAGCGCGAGGGCCGTCCACGGTGAGACGGAGGCTCTCCGGCGCGGCGAGCAGCGCTGTGCCCATCTTGCCCGCGCTGGCCAGCGCGCGCGCACGCGCGCCGGAGGGGCAGGCCGGCAGGGTGGATCTCGCGGGATCTCGTCAGAGCGCCCGAGCAGGAAGGCAGGAAGGTTGGAAGACCGATGCTTTCTCGCGCGCCGCGCGGTCGCCGCGCGCGGTCCCATCGTGCACAACGAGGCCACCGGTACGTCGGTTGCTCCGAGCCCCCGGGCGGCCGGAGACGGCCGCTCGTACAAGGGAGAGAACGAATGAACCGACTGACTCGTTTCGGGGCGCTCTCGGTCTTCCTGTCGCTCGTCCTCTGGGGCGGCAAGGATCTGGCCGCCGCTCCGATATCTGCCGCTCTGAGCAGCAAGCAGCTCAAGGACCTGACGGACGCGGACGTCGCGTCTGCGTGCCAGACGATCGCGCCGAGCCTCTCGCTCTCCAAGGAAGATACCTGTGAGTTCGCCGGCATCCTGTGGTCCACCGTCGGGCAGGCGTGCACCGCGGTGAAGGAGAAATGCATGACCGAGGCCGATCAGCCGCAGACGCAGCCGGACGACGCCGCGCCGGCGCCGCCGCCGAGCTGTCTGCCGCCCGCCGACGCGCGCACCGGCTGCACCGCCACCGTGGCCGAGTACGAGGCTTGCCTCCTCGCGCACGTCGCCAGGCTCCGCGCGCTCACGTGCGATTCCCCCGTGAGCACGATCGAGGCGCCTGTCACCGAGTGCGCGTTCATCACGCAGAAGTGCCCCGATCTCGCCGCCAGCGACGACGACGACGACGGCGGTGGTCAGGGCGCCGCTCAACCCTGAGGTCCTCGCAGGACGCGCCTCGCTGGCAGTCTGGATCGGACGACGGCCGGCGAGGCGTCGCGCGCGGCTCGGGAGATCGCCTCCAGAAAGGGTGGTTCGAGGAAGCCGGCGTGAAGGTCGACTTCATGCGGCTCGCGTCGGTCGCGCATGTCGCGGCTTGACGAGGTGCAGAGAAGTCCCGTACTGGTTGGCGTATGGACCCCGCTTCTGCCGCTTCACCGCATGAACACATTATCCACCTGAGCTGGGCATACCTCTACTCCGCCGCGCTGAATGCGGTCGCCGAGCTGGGCGTCGCCGATCGCCTCGAGGCAGGGCCGAGATCCGCCGCGTCGCTCGCCGACGAGCTGGGGGTGCAGGCGCAGCCCCTCTACCGAGCGCTGCGCTTGCTGGCCACGGTGGGCGTCTTCATCGAAGACGAGAGCGGGCGCTTCGCCCTCACGCCGGCCGCAGACGTGCTCCGCACGAACGCGCCGGGATCGATGCGCGACGCCGTGCTCATGGTCTCCCACGAGACCTTCTGGATGCCAGCCGGCAAGCTCGGGAGCACGGTGCGCACGGGCGAGACGCAGTTCACGCGCATCTTCGGCGCTCCGTTCTTCGAGCACTTCGCCCGCGATCCCTCGGTCGGCCCCATCTTCCACCGCGGCATGGCCAGCTTCTCCGATTCCGAGAACGCCACCATCGCGGGCTCTTACGATTTCAGCCGCTTTCAGCGCGTCGTCGATGTGGGCGGCGGACACGGCGGCTTCCTCATCGAGGTGCTCAGGGCAGCGCCGTCGGCTCGCGGCGTGCTCTTCGACGCCGCTCACGTCCTGCGCGACGCGCGCATCGCGGCAGCGGGCCTCTCGGAGCGCTGCGAGCTCGCGACGGGCGACTTCTTCAAGGAAGTACCAGGCGGCGACTGCATCATCCTGAAGCGCATTCTCCACGACTGGTCGGATCAGACGGCGATCGAGATCCTGCGCGTGTGCCGCCGGGCCCTCGCCGAGGGCGGTCGCGTCGTCGTGGTGGACACGGTGATCCCGCCCGGCAACGAGCCGCACCCGGGAAAGCTGCTCGACGTGTTGATGATGGTCTCGATGCCGGGGCGCGAGCGAACGGAGGAGGAGTTTCGCAGCATGTTCGCTGCGGCCGACCTGCGCCTGGAGCGCGTGGTCAAGACGCCCGCCATGCTGAGCGTGATCGAAGCCTCTGCCGCCTGAACGTCCGGGGTCGTTTGATGAATCGCCAGCCCTCCGGCTGGCGTCCTCGTTTCTGAGCCGCTCGCGACGAGCTCGCTGCGCGAGGAGAGAACGATGACCGAGAGATCGATGACCGAGAGAACGATGACCGAGAGAACGATGACCGAGAGAACGATGACCGAGAGAACGATGACCGAGAGAACGATGACCGAGAGAACGACCACCGAGGAGAGAACGTCTGCGAGGCGCGCCGCCCTTGACGAGCAGCGCGCAGCTCCGCGCAACACGCCGCGCATCCACCTCATCGTGGGCCCGGTGGGCGCCGGCAAGTCGACGTTCGCGCTGCGGCTCTCTCGAGAGCAGCGCGCCGCGCGGATGAACCTGGACGAGTGGATGGCGACGCTCTTCAGCCCGGACCGCCCGTCCACGGGCACCATGGAATGGTACATCGAGAGGACCGGGCGGTGCATCGAGCAGATCTGGAGGTTGACCGAGAGGCTGCTCGAGGTGGGCTCCGATGTCGTGCTCGAGATTGGCCTCATTCGCCGGGACGAGCGAGAGAGGCTCTACGAGCGGGTCGACGCCGGCGGGCATGATCTGACGATCTACGTGCTGGATGCGCCGCGCGACGTGCGCCGCGAGCGTGTGCAGCGACGCAATGATCAGAAGGGAGACACGTTCTCGATGGTGGTACCGCCTCCCATCTTCGAGCTGGCGAGCGACATGTGGCAGCCGCTCGATGACGTGGAGCGCGAAGGACGTGACGTGAGGATCATGTCCGCCGAGGGCTAGCTGGCGACGCGGCCAGCTCCGCGCGCGATCAGCGCGGCACGAAGACGTTTTGCTGGTGGGTCAGCGCCTTGACGACGACCTCGATGAAGGCGTCGGCCGCGATGAACCCCTTGCCGAGCTCATCCTACGTCGCGAGCACCTTGGCCTCCGCGTCGTCGACCTCGAGGCGCACGGCGCCGCAATAAGAACATTCGGTCATGATGGCGTCCAGGGCTGGGCTGTCCCGGGTCCAACGTTGTCGTCCCTCCCTTGGCTTTTTCAAGGCCTGCGCTTCGACCGGCGGCGCCGGCCGAGGGCGTAGGCCACCCCGGCCTCCAGCGTCCCGCGCGTGACCACCCCGCTCAGATCGGTCCCGATCTCCACGAGGGCGCGCGCGACCTCTGGCGAGATGCCCGTGAGGATGACCTCCGTGCCCAGCAGGCGGGCGGCGCCGGCGGTCCGGAGCAGGGAGCTCGCTACCTGCTCGTCCATGCTCCGCACCCCCGTCGTATCCAGGATGGCCACCGCGGCCTTGTGCGCGGCGATGCCCTGGAGGAGCGTCTCGAGGATCTGCTCGGATCGAGCGCTGTCGATGGTGCCCACGAGCGGCATCACGACAAGCCGCCTGGCGAGCGGGATGAGCGGCGTCGAGAGCTCGCGTATCGCCCGCTGCTGCGCGGCGATGAGATCTTCCTGCAGGTTTTGCTGCTCCTGCTCGGCGCGCCGCCGCTCGGTGAGATCGCGGAAGATGGCGCCCTCGGCGTCGATCTGCCCGCCCTCGTCGCGGATGGGGAACGTCGAGATCTCCCCCGGGAAGGTGCTCCCGTCGCGGCGGCAGCAGGTGATGCTGGCCTGGATCGCGCCGGGCGACGCGCCCTCCTGGCGGCGGGCCTCGAGGAGCGCCCAGCTCTCGTCGTCGACCAGGTCCGGCAACGTCGCCTCGACGATCTCCTGGCCGTACCCGGACATGCGGCGGAACGCCGGGTTCGCGTACGTCACCCGGCCGCGCTCGGTGACCACGATGCCGTCCGGCGCGTTCTCGGCCAGGGCCAGGAGGGTGCGCAACCTGCTGTTCAGCGACTGCACCTCTTCCTGCGCGCGGAACTGCCTGGTCACGTCCATGCCGTGAAAGACGATCCCGAAGATCTCGCCGCTCTCCCGGCGCAGCGCGCTGTAATGGAAGGTGAGGAAGCGCCCCTCCGTGGAGCCCGGGAGCGAGAAAGGCACGTTGGCGGCGATCAAGGGCTCACCCGTCTGGAAGACGCGATCGAGCATCGAGGCGACGCGCGGCCCGAGGGGCGGCGGGATGACGTCGACGAGGGGCTTGCCGAGGGGCTCGTACGACGGCTCGAGGGCGCGCCACGCGTCGTTCACGAGCGTGAACACGTGCTCCGGGCCGACCATCACCCCGATCGCAGCCGGCATCCCCAGGATGGCGGTGCGCAGCTCGTCCCGCTCGCGGCGCGCCTCGTCCCGCTCGCGCGTCAGCGCCGCGTTCTCCTCGCGCACGCGGGCGAGCTCTGCCTTGAGATCCTCGACCGACGTCATGCGCCACCTCTATCACAACACCGGAGGGCGCGAGCGCACGAGCCGGGTTCGCGGCGTCCGCCGGCGCAGCGGGGAGGACCTCTCCGCGCCGCGCGCTCAGCCCTTCCAGGGGAGGCGCCGCCCGGACGCGGAGGCCTCGGCGATCGTGTCGACCAGGCGGTGGAGCTTCAGCGCGTCGCGGAACGCCGGCGCGACCGAGGTGCCCTCCGCGACGTCCCTCGCGAAGGCCGCATACACGTGCGCTATCTGGTGCGCGTCGTCCGACAGGCCCCCTCTCGGGATCCAGGTCAGGCGCTCGGGCGTCGGGATCGGCTCGAGAGGCTGCCCATCGCCGCGGGCGCCCGAGATGCCGAGATCGTGGGACAGGACGAGGTCGCCCTCGGTGCCCGTGAAGGTGCAGCCCATGACAGGGCCATTGCGCTTCCCCGTCTCGAAATGGGCCGACACGACCGCGCCGCCCACGAGCGTCCCGCTGATGAGCGTCTGATCCGGCGCCGTCACCGGGACGACCTCGCCCGTCTCGATCAGCGTCGCCTCGTCGATCTGGCGGGCGACGACGCTGGACAGGCTCTCGATCTCGCCGACCGCGGAGAGGACCGTGTCGAGGAAGTGCGCGGCGAAGATCGTGAGCACGTTGGCGCCGCTCTTCACGTCGGCCGCGTACGCGTCCGAGCGCGACCGGCGCGCGCCGGCCATCGGCGACGCGACGTGCATGGTCACCGAGCGCAGCTTGCCCAGGTACCCGCCGGCGACGAGCTCGCGCAGGTGGCGCACGCTCGGCGCGAGGCGCCGCTGGAGCCCGATCACGGTGCGAACGCCGGCCGCCTCGGCGGCGCCGGCGAGCTCGGTGGCCTCGGCGAGCGAGACCCCGAGCGGCCACTCGCAGAACACGTCCTTCCGCGCGGCGACGGCGGCGCGGACGTGCCGGGCGTGCTCGGGCGCGCGGACGGAGACGACGACGAGATCCACGTCGGGGTGCTCGATCAGCGGCTCGGCGCGGTCGAACGCGTGGCGCGCCCCGAAGCGGCGCGCGGACTCGTCCGCGCTCGCCTGCCTCGTGGTGCTCACCGCCGTGAGCTCGTACGCGTCGAGCGACGCGAGCGCAGGCAGGTGCGTCGCCGCCGCCCAGCCCCTGTCCGGGCTCGCCCCGATGACGCCGACGCGAATCTTCTTCGGTTCTGTCGTTCCGCCCATGACCTCTCCTCGATGGATGAGCCCTCCACGCTAACCGGAGGGTTGCTCCGTTTAACATACGGAGGGATCCTCCGTTTTGCAATGCCCTCCGCGCGCTCGACCCCGAAGCCCCCGCCGGTCCCCTCGAGCGAGGCGCCGCGCCCGCTGCGCGCGGACGCGCGGCGCAACCGCGAGCGGCTCCTCGCCGTCGCGGACGAGGTGTTCTCGGAGCGCGGCGCCGACGCGTCGATGGAGGACATCGCCCGGCGCGCCAAGGTCGGGATCGGGACGCTGTACCGACATTTTCCTACCCGCGAGGCGCTGCTCGTCGCGACGGTGGAGGAGCAGCTCCACGCGCTGGCGCGGAAGACGCGATCGCTCGCGGCGTGGGCGTCGCCGGGGGATGCTGTCGCGGAGTTCCTCGCGGCGTTCGTCGAGCACGCGAGCACCTACCGTGGTCTGGCGGCCTCGCTCGGCGTGGTGTTCCAGAGCGGGACGCCGGGGTGCGCCGCGGCGTCGGAGGCGGCGGCCCACCTGCTCTCTCTCGCCCAGGCAGCAGGCGAGATACGGAGTGACATCGATCTGGACGACATCGTGTCTCTGGTGATGGGCATAGCGCTCGCGGCGCAGCAGACCCCCGCGGAGCCCGGGCGCGCGCAGCGCCTCATCACGACGTTCATCGAGGGGCTCCGGACGCCCGCGCCGCCGAAGGAGGCGCCCGGCCCGTCGAGGCCCGCGGGAGCGGCGCGGGAGGCCGGGGGGGCGGGCAGATCAGGAGCGTCGCGGACGTCGAGATCCTCGTAACGGTCGCGCCGTCATCGTGTCGCCGCGATGGCGTCGCCGGGGTTTCAGCGGGTGCGGCAGCGTTGTATATCGGCGGCGTGATGACGATCGAGCGGACGCCTCTCACGTTCCAGTCCGGAGGGGCCGTCTGCGCGGCGACGCTCTTCGCCCCCGCCGCGCCTCGCGCGCGGATGCCGTGCGTGGTGATGGCCAACGGGTTCTCGGGGACGATGGATTGGATCCTGCCCTGGTTCGCAGAGCGGTTCGCGACGGCGGGCCTCGCGGTGCTGACCTTCGATTATCGCCATCTGGGCCAGAGCGGGGGTGAGCCGCGCCAGATCGTGGACGTGCAAGAGCAGCGCGCGGATCTGCGCGCCGCCGTCGCGCTCGCGCGCAGCAGGCAGGGGATCGATCCGGAGCGCGTCGCGCTCTGGGGCACCTCGCTGGGCGGGAGCCATGTGGTGGAGATCGCCGCCGAGGATCCGCGCATCGCCGCGGTGATCCTCAACATGCCCGCGCTGGACGCGCTCGCCGGCGCGAGGGCGAAGGCCAGGCGAGAGAGGGCGCGCGTGAGCCGGGCGACGATGGCCTGGGTCACGGCGCGGCTGCTCGCGGCGGCGGTGCGCGACGCGGCGCGGGGCGCGCTGGGGCGGCCGCCTCGCTACCTCGCCGTTCACGGCGCGCCGGGCGAGGCGTTCTTCACGGATCCCGGGCTCGCGCCGCGGTTCGAGCGCGTCGCCGCGGAGAGCGCGACCTGGCAGAACCGGGTGGCCGCGCGCTTCCTGCTGCGCTTGCCCCGGTACCGCGAGGGCACGATGGAGCGCATCGCCGCGCCCATCCTGGTGTGCCTCGCCGAGCACGACGTCGAGGTGTCGGCCGAGTTCGTGAAGGCGAAGGCCGCGAAGGCCAGGCGCGCGGACGTGCGCGTGTACCCTGCGGGCCACTTCGACCTGTACCACGGCGACACGTTCGAGCAGGCGGTGGCCGATCAGTCCGAGTTCCTGCGCGCGCACCTGGCGCCGTGAGCGCGCGCCCGCCGGAGAGCGGGAGTGCGCAGCCGGGTCACGGCGCGTCGAAGCGATAGGCGGTCGCCTGGGCGGAGGCGCGCTGGGCGAAGTCGTCGCAGAAGGCCGTCAGGGCGCGGTAGCCGCTCGTGGGCAGCACGCTGCGGAACTCGAGGTGCGTGACGAGGCAGAACGTGCAGACCTCCAGGTAGCTGAGGTCGCGATCCTGGGGCAGGGCTTCGCGCGCTGCGTGGATGTTGTCGTCGAGCCAGGTGAGCATGTTGAGCAGGCTCTTCTGCGGCTTGGCGAGCTGCGCGTCGTCCTTCGGCGTCCCGGCGAGCTGGCTCATGATCAGCGCGACCTCGGTGGCCATGGCTTGCACGGCGAGCTCCTGGGCGTTCGCGGTCAGCGCGTCGGTGAGATGCTCGGGCCATACCAGGCGGCGCTGCGCCGGCGCCCGGCGCGCGAGCTCGCGGCAGATGTTGAGCGCACCGAACCACGTGGTCGCCCCCGTTCGCAGGATGGGCAGGCGCAGCGCGGGGTTCCCGGCGTAGTCCGCGGCGTCCACGGAGCGCAGGTCGGGTACGACCTGGAAGGCATACGCGACGCCGAGCTCCGCGGCGAAGATGCGGGCGACGCGGGTGAAATGGGAGCTCGAGCGACCGATGAGGGTGGGGGCGGAGGTGCGGTCGGGTGTGGGGTCGGTCACATGAGCTGACTACCACGCGCGCCAGCCGGGTGGCCAGGGGGGGACCTCAACCTGGGTCGGGTGGGGCACCTCGGGCACCTCAACCTGGGTCGGGTCGGGGGCACCTCAACCTCGGTCGGGCGGGGTACCTCGGGGCACCTCAACCTGGGTCGGGCGGGGTACCTCGGGGCACCTCAACCTGGGTCGGGCGGGGTACCTCCGGGCACCTCAACCTGGGTCGGNACCTCAACCTGGGTCGGGCGGGGTACCTCGGGGC
>NZ_JEMA01000182.1 GCF_001589285.1 Sorangium cellulosum
GACGAGCTCGTCGCGCCCCCGGAGCGGCAACTCGGCCGCCGGGGTCTCCGGCGGGGCCGTGCCCGCGCCGGCGCCGTCGTCGGCGGCCTCGTCGAGGAGGGCGGCTGCCTCCGGGGTGACGGCCACCGGGGCCGCCGCGCCGGGGGGCCAGAAGCTCGCCGGCCGGGCGAGCGCGGGGCCCGCGAAGACCATCCCGGCCGCGCCCTCGCGCACCTGGAGCTCGGCGACGTGCACCGCGACCGAGGTCGCGTGGTCCGGCGCGGCCACGAGCCGCCGGGCCGCGGCGAGGGCGGCGCGGGCGCGCGGGCGGGCGGCTCCGGGAAAGGCGATGACGTAGATCCCGTCCTGCACCCTGGCGAGCCGCCCGCCGAAGGAGGCGGCGATGCCGACGACATGGTCCATCGGCGCGGCGGAGCGGACCGCGAGGAGCGCGACGGGGCTGCGCCGCGGCGGGGCGGGACCGGGCGTCGCAGCGGCATGGCGGGAGTCGGCGGGGCTCCGGGGGGGTGCACCGGGGCTCCGGGGGGGTGCACCGGGGCTCTGGGGGGGTGCACCGCCCCGCTGGAGCCCTTTTCGACCCCTCCGAGCCCTTTTCGAGCCCGTGCTGCCCTTTTCGAGCCCGTGCTGCCCTTCATCGAGCCCGTGCTGCCCTTCATCGAGCCCGCGCTGCCCTTCATCGAGCCCGCGCTGCCCTTCGTCGAGCCCGCGCTGCCCTTCATCGAGCCCGCGCTGCCCTTCATCGAGCCCGTGCTGCCCTTCGTCGCGACCATCGCGCCGCTGTTCGACCCGCCGCGCCGGCGGAGAGGCCACGATGCCCGCGAGCGCCGCCCGGAGGGCCTCGGAGAAGGCGCGCGCCGACCCGAAGCGCTCGACCCGCGCCTTGGCCAGGGCGCGCAGCAGCACCTCGTCGACGCCTCGGGGGACGGGCGCGAGCTCCGACGGCCGCGGCGGGCGCTGGGAGACGTGCGCGTGGACGACAGCCGACGCGTCTCCCACGAAGGGCGGACGCCCCGTGAGCAGCTCGAACGCGATGACGCCGAGCGAGTACAGGTCCGCGCGGGCGTCGACGTCGCGCGCGTCGAGGCATTGCTCCGGGGCCATGTACACCACGCTGCCGAGCCGGAGCCCCGTGTGCGTGGGCTGCCCCCCCTCCCCCGTCGCGCCGTGCCCCTCCCCCAGCCGCGCGAGCCCGAGATCGAGCAGGGCGACCCTCCACGCCGGCGCCTCCGCCGGGCGGACCATCGCGTTCTCCGGCTTGAGATCCCGGTGCACGACGCCGGCCGCATGGATCCTGTCGACCGCGGCGCCGAGCGCCTCCACGAGCCGCGCGGCGTCGGCCGGCGCGGCGGCGCCCGCGCCGGGGAGCGCCTCCATCCACCGCGCCAGCGTCTCCCCGTCGAGGAGCTCGAGGACGAGGTAGGGAAAGCCGCCTTCGATCTCGCCCTCGGCGAGCAGCAGCGGCACCGCGGGCGGGCCGATCCGCCGGAGCGCGGCCGCCTCGCGCGAGAAGCGCGGATCGCCTCGGTGGCGCGCGATCTTGAGCGCGACAGCGAGGCCGTCCTCGCGCCGCGAGGCCGCGAACACGCGGGCGAAGCCGCCCTCGTCGAGGGGGCGGAGCCCGTCGAACCCCGCCACGTGCGGCGCGACCTCCGCCGCGCCTCCCCGCGGCGTCGCCGCGGCGTCGCCGTGCAGCGGGCACCTCGCGGCGGCGCCGATCCGACGATGACAGAGCAAGCAGCGCATCGACGGGGTATTGCCTCTCGGGCGTCGAGTCTAGCCCGCCGTGCCCTCCGCCGGAAAGGCTCTGTTGCCCGATCCGATGAGCGCTACCTTCGCTCCGAAGTCCCTCGACGAGCCCGTGCGGTCGGAGGTGAGCTTGGCCTCCTGCGCCCATGTCGACACGATGGCCGCCGCGACGATGAAAATCCTCAGACGGACACGGGGCGTCCGAGGAGGCGCTGCCGGAGCTCGGGGTTGCGGATCCAGCCGGTGATCGCGAGCAAAACGAGCACGAAGATCAGCGGCAGGTACTCCGGAAGCGTGAAGCCCCGGGTCATGTTCGTGGCCAGAGCGCCGGAGAAGTAGCCGATCATGAGCACGAGGGCGATCACGGAACAGCGCGGGATGAGGAAGAGGATCGCGAGGCAGATCTTCGTGATGCCGAGCGGCACGGCGATGTGCGCGATGCCCAGTCGTTCGATGAACGCAGCGCCTTCCGCATTCGGGGGAGGCATGAGCTGGAGGACGCCGCTCGCCAGGGTGGCGAGGGACAGGAGGACGGTCAAGACCCACGAGGCGATCGTTCCAGCCTTGCCGGGGTTCGGGACGGACCTCGGATCCCGCGCGCGGGCGAGAAGCTCCGGCGTGCGGAAGTACGCGCCGATCATCATCACGAAGATGAGAACGAACGGGAACCACGGCCAGTTGCCTTCGACGTCATGCGTGAGGCCGGTGGCCGTCGCGCCGCCGAGCACGCCGACCATCATCACGAAGCCGAGCGTGGCGGTGCGGGGAACAAGAAGGAGAACGGCGGCGATGATCTCGAGCGCGCCGATCAGGTAGAGATGGTCCCAGACGCCGAGCGCCTTCGTGAACTCGGCGGCGGGGGTGCCATCGCGGATGAAGAATTTCGCCAGACCGGAGGCGAAGATCATGAAAAGGGCCAGCAGGACGGTGGGCGTCCAGCCGAGGATTTTCTGAGAGCGGGTGGTCATCGGGCCCCGATGATAGCGGATGGATCGATCGATGAATCCGGGGAGCACATACGACTTGCTTTCGTACCCCGGCGACGTCGCCGCCTTCACGGCGACAGCCGCGATGTGCCGGACGCCCGCCTTCTTCGCCGCGGGGGCCGCGTTGCCGGCGGGCGCCGGGTCACGGGAGCGCGTGGGTCACAGCTTCGAGGCGGCGTGGTCCCAGTTCACCAGGTTCCACCATGCCTCGACGTACTTCGCCCGGGCATTGCGGTGGTCGATGTAATACGCGTGCTCCCACACGTCGCACGTGAGCAGCGGCGTCTTGCCCTCCGTGAGCGGGCACCCGGCGTTGCTCGTCTGCACGATTTCCAGCTTGCCGGAGCCATTCTTCACCAGCCAGGCCCAGCCCGAGCCGAACTGACCGACCGCCGCGGCGCTGAACTTCTCCTTGAACGACGTCACGCTTCCGAACGCCGCCTCGATCGCCGCACGGAGCGCGGCGGAGGGCTCACCGCCGCCCTGCGGCTTCATGCTGTGCCAGTAGAACGTGTGGTTCCACACCTGAGCTGCCTGGTTGAAGACAGCGCCGGTCGTCGTGCGGACGAGATCCTCGAGGCTCTTGCCCGCGAGCGTCGCGTCCGCTGCCACGAGCTCGTTCAGCTTCGTGACGTATGCGTTGTGGTGCTTGCCGTGGTGGAAATCGAGCGTCTCGGCCGAGATGTGGGGAACCAGTGCGTCTTTGGAGTAAGGGAGCTCGGGAAGAGTGAATGCCATGGTTCTGTTCCTCGTGTTGCGTGTCGTCGGCCACGCGCTCGTCGCAGCCCGTTGTGAACAGCTAGGCGAAGACCTTCGGGTGGCGCTTCAGCCACGGATCGAAGGTCCGCGCGTCGCGGCCAGGTGGCCGCTCCACGTCGCCGGGTCCGGCGGCAACGTAGCAGATCCGGTGGGCGGGTGTGGCGCCTTGCCAACGAGTTGGCAGTTTTCCATCCATTTGGAGGGGAAAGCCCCCCTGCCAGCGGTTCAGTGGCTCCGTTCACCCGCCAGGGCCGGCCGGGGCCGGCGCAACCCAGCGGAGCGCCCTGACGGGGTGGTGAAGAACGAGCGGCAACAGGGAGCGCGCATCGTCCACCCGAGGGTCGGGCGCCCGAGGGTACTCGCCGCCGCGTCGATCCGCATCGACGGCGTTGCACTCATGCCTTCCCCGCAGGGACACGCTTCACGCGCCAGCCCTCGATGCCCGTGACGATCTCGGCGAGCACGCTTTCCCGCGTCCGCCCCGCCGATTTCAGGACCTCGAGCGAGTGATCGCCCCCCTCCACCACATGCAAGCGCGCCCGGCGGCCGAGGCGCTTCAGCACCGGCCGGAGGAGCGCGAGATCGCACAGCGGATCTCGGGTCCCCTGGAGGAAGAGCATCGGCGCCTTGATCGCCGAGAGGTGCTCGTCGCGGAGCGCGTCGCGCTTGCCCGCGGGGTGCAGCGGGTAGCCGAGGAACACGACCCCATCGCAAGGGACGGCCCGCGCCGCGAGGAGCGAGGCGATCCGCCCCCCCATCGATTTGCCGCCGATCACCAGCCGTTCCGGCTTCTCCTTCCGCAGCCTCGCGATCGCCGCCTCGTAGGCCGCCTCGAGCTTCTCCCGACGGTCGGGCGCCTTCCGGCCGAGCTCCTTGTACGGGAAGTTGAAGCGCAGCACCGTGTGCCCGCGGTCCTCGAGCCCCCTGGCGACGTCGACCAGCAGCGGCGCGTGCATGTCGCCGCCGGCCCCATGGCCCAGCACCACGGCCACGCCGGAGCGCTTCGCGCGCGCAGCGGGCGCGTGGATCACGCCCGAGACCGCGTTGCCGTCGGAGAGGGAAATCGAGACAGCTCGCTCGGGCATGGAGCCCTCATGCCATGGCAGAGGGGCCGGCGTCGAGGCCACGGCCCGTCACGGCGGGCGACGGGCAGCCGTGGGCAGGCGGGGACGGCGCGCACTCCCCGGGCGCTCGGCTCCCCTCGGCGCACGCCATCGCGCTCGAGGCGGGCGTCTCGCGCGGGACGGTGGACGTCGCGCACGCGCGCCTCGCCGTCGGAGGGTTCGTCGTGACGCGCGGCCCGGCCGGCATGTTCGTCACGAGCCCGCTCCCGATCGGCGCGCTCACGCCGGAGGGGTCACCCGGATCCGCGCGATGAACTCGCCGGCGGCGCCGGGCTGCGACCCGACCGGGGTCAGCGTGACGCTGGCCTCGATCGCGCGGCTGTGAGAGCAGGCGAGCCGGCTCCGCGCGACAGCGCGCGCGCTCGGGAGCGGGGCCTGGACGTCGACGAGCACCGACGCGACGTCGCGCCCGTAAAGCAGCTCCTCGTCCACGCCGAACAGGTCGTGGGCGCTCGGGTTCGCGCCGAGGATCTCGCCCTCGCGATCGAGCAGGAGGCACGGGTCGGCGATCTCGGCGAGGAGCGCCATCGACCGCTCCTCGACCTGCGACACGCTCTCCATGGCGCTCACGAGCTCTTCCTCCAGCTTGCTCACCGACGCCTTCACGCGAGACAGCGAGTCGTACATGCGCGCGACCGTCGCGGCGATCTGCCGGACCTCGATGGCCTCGAACGGCTTGCGGAGGATCAGCAGGTTGGGCGCGCACCCGAGCTCATTCGCCATCTCGTCCCAGCTATAGTCGGAGTAGGCGGTGCAGATGACCGTGTAGATGTCCGGCGCGACGCTCCAGATCCCCTTGATCGTCTCGATACCGTCGATGCCCGGCGGCATGCGCATGTCGACGAACGCAAGGAAATACCTGCTCGGGTTCGCCTCGACGAGGGCGATTCCATCTCTGCCCGAGTGGGCCGAGTCGATGGAGAACCTGAGCCCGTGGAGGACGTCGGAGGCCTCCTCGGGCGGCTCGGCGCCGAACAGGCGCGACTCGAGGGCGTGCAGCCCGCGGACCATCTCCGGATCGTGGATCGACCTGGGCACGAGCATCCGCTCCATGAGCACATGGATGTCCGGATTGTCGTCCACGACGAGGATGGGTCGACTTGCTGGTTCCGAAACCATGAAGATCCTCTCACGTCGCTGCGGCCCGGCCGTGGGCCCCGGGGTCTACCGCCGTTGCCGCTCCCCGAGCCGGCGCCGGACCGCCGCGACGCGCAGCTCGGTCCGCGCGACGCTGGCCGCGGTGCCGATCACGCCGGGCATCGCCGCGAGCGCGTCGAGCACCGCGAACGCCGTGTCGATCGGCATGCTGGCGTCCTTCAGCCCGAGCCTCTTCCCCTCCCGGTCGACGACCTCCGCCGCCGCGGCGCTGCCGAGCGTCCGAGCCAGGAGCTCCACGAGCTCGGCACGATCACATCGAGGGGTGCTGTCACGGGATCCCATGTCTCGCGTTTCCTGAACGTCGCGTTACGCAGCAAACATTGGACTCGCTGTCACGACAGGTGTCAACAAGCAGCGTGATCGCAGCCACATTCATCCAGTTGACTCAAACTCAATAGGCGTAATCCAGGCCACACCATCTGCGACACGTGGGCGCAGCTGGCGAGATCGGCGCAGCCCCGGGCCCGCCCCCAGGGCCCCCGCGCCGGCGGCGCTCGTCTCGCGGCGCCCAGGCGGCGCCGTCCGGCGGCGCGGCGCTCGCAGGGGGAGCGAGCGCTCGGGGGGCTCACGGCGTTCGCGCAGCCCTCCCTCCATCGGCGCAGGTTGTCCGCTCGCCGGCGAGCACCGCGCGAAAGGGCACGCTCGCCGCGACGAGCGCGCAGCCCCGCGCCAGGATCGGCTAGTGTCAGGAGGTCTCGCTGCGCCGGGCAGAGCGACCGGGCGGGCGGCGGGGATGACGGAAGGAAGAGCGAAGGTGGCGGCAGAGCAGGACAGCATCGAGCGGCTCCGGGCGGAGAACGCCGGGCTGCGCAAGGAGATCGAGAGACTGCACGATCAGCTGGGCCGCCGCGAGGAGCGGACGCGGCTGATCCTGCAGGCGGCCATCGAGGGATTCCACGTCGTCGGGATGAACGGCGAGATCCTCGATTGCAATCCGTCCTTCGCCGGCATCGTGGGATACGAGCGGAGCGAGCTCCTGACGATGCACATCGGCCAGATCGACGCGCGGCCGGCGCACGAGGTCGCCGCCATCATCGAGGAGATCAGGGCCAAGGGGGCGCACCGCTTCGTCGCCAGGCACGTCCACAAGGACGGTCACCTGATCGACGTCGAGGTCAGCTCTCACCTCGTCCAGAACGGCGATGAGCAGTTCTTCGCGGCCTTCTCGCGCCCGATCACGGAGCAGCTCCGGCGCGAGCAGGCGCTCCGCGAGAGCGAGCAGAAGTTCCGCGCGATCTTCGACGAGACGTCGATGTTCATCGGGCTGCTCACCCCGAAGGGGGACCTGCTCGAGGTCAACAGGACGATGGCCGACTTCACCGGGGCCCGGCCGGACGACGGCCGCGGCGAGCCGCTCTGGCGGGCGCCGTTCTGGGGCGACGCGCCCGGCGTGGAGGAGCACATCGAGGCGTGCGTCCAGAAGGCCGCGTCGGGCGCGCCTTCCTCGTGCGAGGCGCAGGTTCACGGGCCGGGCGGTCGCGCGGCCACGCTCGAGCTGAAGATGAAGCCGATCCTCGGCGCGTCGGGGGAGAGCGTCCTCGTGATCGCCGAGGGGTACGACGTGACCGAGCTCCGTCGGGCCGAGGCGGAGCGGGCCGCGCTCCAGGAGCAGATGATCCACGCGCAGGAGGCGACGATCCGGGAGCTCTCGACGCCGCTCATCCCGCTCGACGCGGGGATCCTCGTGATGCCCCTCGTCGGCCGGCTCGACCGGGTGCGCATCGAGCAGCTCCTGGAGCGGCTGCTGCACGGGGTGGTCGCGCAGCGCGCGGCCACGGTGATCCTCGATGTCACCGGCGTGCCGGTGGTGGACGCCGAGGTCGCGGACTCGCTGATCAGGGCGGCTCAGGCGGTCAAGCTGCTCGGCGCGGAGGTCATCCTGACGGGCGTACGCCCCGAGGTCGCGCAGACGATGGTGGGCATCGGCATCGACCTGCGGGAGATCGTCACGCTGAGCTCGCTCCAGAGCGGGCTCCACCACGCCCTGGCGCGCGCGCGCCGCGCGACGATGCCGCGCGGCCCGCGGCGCCGCGAGGCGTGACGGGCGCCGCCGCGCCTCCGTTCGAGCTCGAGGCTGAGGCCCACGACGGCGTATCGCCAGGCCTGCGGCAGGCTCGGGTGTCCGGGATCCTCGCCCCCTTCGTGGGTCATGAGCGCGCCCGCCCCACGGCTTCGGGAGGCGCGTCACCGGCGGTTCGGCTCGGCGAGCCAGCGCACCAGCGCTTCGGCGTCGAGATCGAGCAAGGCGTCCTCGACCTCGCCCGGTCCCATCGCGAGCGCGCGCTCGACGATCGATCGCTCCTCCTCGGCCGTCGGCCGGCGCCCGACCCGCCGGGCGAAGAGCCGGCCGAGCAGCTCCGCGATGGCCTTCTGCTCTCCTTTCTGCTCGCCTCTCTTTTCACCCCTCTTCTCACCGCGCTTTTCACCCCTCTTCTCGCCGCGCTTTTCACCCCTCTTCTCACCCCTTTTCTCGGCGCGCTGCGCCGCTTGCCGCTCGGCTTCCAGGATCATTTCGCCGATGATCGGCATGCTCCGGAGCAGCTTTTTCTCCGTTTCCCTGTCATCGAACAGCATGATGAGCTCCTTCCGCAGATCATGTCCCCAGGGGTCGATGGCCGCCATGACCAGGAGCGCTGTATATAGCTCGTTCCGCTCCTCGCCGGCCTCTGCCCGCGCGTGGATGTCGGCGACGACCTCCCGCATCGCCGCCGCTGTAGCGTCCCGGGCGAGCGGCGCGAACACCAGCCAGAACACGCTGCCGCGCGCCCGGAGCTCGGCCACGGTGCGCTGATAGACCGCGTCGATCCGGAAGTGCGTGCCGCTGAACCGCCGCTCCGGCCACGCCGTGCGGCGCTTCCCCGTCGCGGGCAAGCGCTGCCTCCGGCCCGAGAGGACAACGGCCACGCTCTCGATGGGCGGCACCGGCTCTCCGGGTGCTTCGTTGCGCAGCGCGGTGAAGAGGAAGCCGAGATACTCGAAGACCTGATCCGGAACGTCGTCGCGCAGCGCGAAGCAGAACTCGACATGCAACACGCGCAGCTCGCCGCCGACGCGCAGGCGCAGCGCCTTGTCGAGGCGTCGCTCGAGCTTCGTGACCTGGGTGTCGATCCAGCCGAGGACCTCGACCGAGCGGTGCTCGGGGGCAAAGACGCGCGCCAGGTCTCCGGGCCGCCGTCGGGCGATGTGACGCAGGGTGATGTCGGCGTTTCCCATGCGGCGCGCGGTTGGCAGGGCGCGTGCCAGGCGCGCGCCAGCGAAACGGCGAGCCGAAATCAGCGCGGTGCTGGGGAATGCTGGGGCACGAGGGGCGCTCCGGGGGTGGCGGCGCCATGGCGGCGACGGCGCTGCCGCCCTGCCGGCCGCTCGGCCGGGCGCTGTCGCGGAGGGCCAGCGCAATGCCCGCCATCGCGATCGTCTCTCAGGCGCTGCGGCCGCGCGCCTCGCGCACCAGCGCCACCATCGCCTTGCGCACCTCGTCGGTCGTCGTGACCGGCGCGCCGAACGCGAGCCGCGCCGCCTTCGGCCCCGCCGGCGTGATGACGTCCAGCTCGAAGCCGTAACGGTCGACCGACGTCATCGAGGCGCCGGTGGCGTCCTTGATCCCGGCGAGCGCCTTCGCATACGCGAGGACGGCGTCGGCGTGATCGGAGTTCATGTGCTCGAGGATGCGCGCGGCGTCGGGCGCGAGCGGATCGGGCTCGGCGGCCGCGTACTCGGCGGCCTCGACCCACGACATCCGGCCGAAGCCGCCGACGTAGCGGATCGACACGGGGTCGAGCCGATAGAAGGAAAAGTCAGTGAAATCCACGTAATACGAAGCGCGCGGGTGCGCCGCGAGGAACCTCGTCCGGGCGGCGGCCGCCTCGGCGCCCTCGAGCGGGCGACACGGGCCCACCAGCGTCATGCGCCCGAGCGCGAGCGGGTCCGCCCGGCCCTCGGCGGGCTCGGCGAGGAGCAGCGACGCCTCGGTGCGCGCCTTGAGGTTGCCCGTGTGCTCGGCGAGCGCCGAGAGCAGCAGCAACGGGCGGCCGTGCGCGTCCACGGCGACCGTGACGAGTGATCCATAGGGATAGCCCGCTGGATCCCGCGCGATCGTGCACAGCGTCGCGGCGCGGGCCCGCTCCGCCAGGGTGCGGCAGCGCTCGGCGTGGCTGAGCGCCCGTGCGCTCTGGGCAGGGTGCTCCGCGGCCGGCCCCGCGACAGCGCCGGGCCGGCCGTGGTCTGTGGTCGACGACATGGAGGGCGGGTAGCATGCCCCGAAGCCCACCGGAACCCCGGCTGCGCGTGCCCCGCGCCTGCTCGGCGGGCTCAGCTAGTTCGCGCAGACGACGCCTGTGACGCCGCGGACCTCGCAGCTGTTGCCCCAGTTCCAGTCGATGTTCCCCTGGGAGATGAACAGGTGGCAGTTGTCGAACTCGGTGCACGGCGCGTCCGCGCCGTACGACACGAGCTGGGAGTAGCCGTTGACCTCACACGCCCAGAGCGCGCAGNTGGGAGTAGCCGTTGACCTCACACGCCCAGAGCGCGCAGG